>NZ_JBJGZO010000043.1:0-38873 GCF_054050575.1 Blastococcus sp. SYSU D00868 | reverse complement strand
GTTGTTGGCTGGGGGTTTGGAAAACAGCTGGCACCCGCCCCCCAACAAACCCCGCGGCCCCCGGGCCCCCACCGCGGCCAGGTGCCGTCCCCGGCCTGCGCTGAGCCGCTGCCCGTGTCCCGGTCGGGGGACCCTGCGGGCCCCCGCGACCGGTCCACCCCGGCTCCCTGCCGTCCCCGACTCGGGAGAGGCCGGGCACGGCGCCGTTGCGGGTGTTCCTCGCGCTCTGCCGGTCCTGCAGGACTGCCGACGCGCGAGGAACGCCCGCAATGTCCCCTGGTCGTGCGCGGAGGCGCCGAGTCCTCGGGTAGAGGACGGCGGCCGGCCGTCCGGCGTCGCCCGGGTCGCCCCGCGGAGGCGGACGTGCAGCCGCGCCGGGACGGCGGCCCCAGGTCCGGCTGGGCGGCTCAACCCGGGCGGTGGGTGACCAGGATCAGCGTGCCCGGCACGAGCGCGCCGCGGGCGGGGGACCACTGGCCCCACTCCTGCGTGCGGCCCGGCGTCCACTCCGGCTCGACCAGGTCGTCGAGCACCAGCCCGGCGCCGACGACGGCGCGCACCCAGTCGCCGACCGTGCGGTGGTGCTCCACGTAGGTGGCGCGGCCGTCGTCGTCGGTCTCCACGTACGGGGTCCGGTCGAAGTAGGACGAGGTCACGGTCAGGTCGGCCGGGTCGGGGGAGTCCGGCAGCGGCCAGCGCATCGGGTGGTTCACCGAGGCGACGAAGCGGCCGCCCGGCCGCAGCACCCGCGCCACCTCGCGCAGCGCCCCCTCGACGTCGGCGACGAACGGCAGGCCGCCGAAGGCCGAGCAGACGACGTCCACCGACCCGCCGGCCACCGGCAGCGCGCCCACGTCGGCCTGCAGCAGCGGCACCGGGAGGCCGGTGGCGCGGCCCAGCTCCGCGGCGCGGGCCAGCATCCCGGCGGAGAGGTCCAGCGCGACCACGTCGGCGCCGGCGCGGCGCAGCCAGCGGGCGCAGGGCGCCGATCCGCAGCCGACCTCGAGCACCCGCCGCCCGGCGACGTCGCCGAGCAGGTGGGCGTCGGCCTCGCGCAGCCCCTCCGGGCACCACAGGAAGTCCACGTCGCCGAGGTCGGCGCCGTGCTCGGCGAGGTAGGCGGGCGCCGCGGCGTCCCACCAGCGGCGGTTGGCGCGGACCGACTCGGCGTCCCCGGCGGGCCGCCGGGCGACGCCTCCGGGGGCCGGGTAGCCGTCGGCGCCGAGGGGGAGACTCATCACACGCGAGGGTGACACGCCGACGCCCGGCGAACCGACCAGGACCCAGGTGGACCCGGCACCCCCGGGCTCCGTACCATGGGAGAGCGCCAGAGGTCTGTCAACGCTGGTCCCTCCTCGGGGATTCGCGCGCGCCGGCTCTCCCCGCTCCCCGCGGTCACCCGGCCGCGGGACGTCCTGTCCCTACGCATCCCCCGTCCGGAGCAATCGACCACATGACCTCCACCCAGGTCCGTCCGAACAGCACCCCGCAGGTCGCGGTGAACGACATCGGCACCGCCGAGGACTTCCTCGCCGCCATCGACCAGACGATCAAGTACTTCAACGACGGCGACATCGTCGAAGGCGTCATCGTCAAGGTCGACCGCGATGAGGTGCTGCTGGACATCGGCTACAAGACCGAGGGCGTCATCCCCTCGCGTGAGCTCTCCATCAAGCACGACGTCGACCCCAACGAGGTCGTCAAGGTCGGCGACGAGGTGGAAGCCCTCGTCCTCCAGAAGGAGGACAAGGAAGGCCGCCTGATCCTGTCCAAGAAGCGCGCCCAGTACGAGCGCGCCTGGGGCACGATCGAGGCGAAGAAGGAAGCCGACGAGGTCGTCACCGGCACCGTCATCGAGGTCGTCAAGGGTGGTCTCATCCTCGACATCGGCCTGCGCGGGTTCCTCCCCGCCTCGCTGGTCGAGATGCGCCGCGTCCGCGACCTGCAGCCCTACGTGGGCCGCGAGCTCGAGGCCAAGATCATCGAGCTCGACAAGAACCGCAACAACGTCGTCCTCTCCCGTCGCCAGTGGCTGGAGCAGACGCAGTCCGAGGTCCGCAGCGAGTTCCTCAACAAGCTCGCCAAGGGCCAGGTCCGGACCGGCGTCGTCTCCTCGATCGTCAACTTCGGTGCCTTCGTGGACCTGGGTGGCGTCGACGGCTTGGTGCACGTGTCCGAGCTGTCCTGGAAGCACATCGACCACCCGTCCGAGGTCGTCGAGGTGGGCCAGGAGGTCACCGTCGAGGTCCTCGACGTCGACCTGGACCGCGAGCGCGTCTCCCTGTCGCTGAAGGCGACGCAGGAGGACCCGTGGCGGCAGTTCGCCCGCACCCACCAGATCGGCCAGGTCGTGCCGGGCAAGGTCACCAAGCTGGTGCCGTTCGGTGCGTTCGTCCGGGTGGACGAGGGCATCGAGGGTCTGGTGCACATCTCCGAGCTGGCCGAGCGCCACGTGGAGATCCCCGAGCAGGTCGTGCAGGTCGGCGACGAGATCCTGGTCAAGGTCATCGACATCGACCTGGACCGCCGGCGGATCTCGCTGTCGCTCAAGCAGGCCAACGAGGGCGTCGTCGGCGACGAGGACGTGTTCGACCCGGCCGCCTACGGCATGGCCGCGTCCTACGACGAGCAGGGCAACTACATCTACCCCGAGGGCTTCGACCCGGAGACGGGCGAGTGGCTCGAGGGCTTCGACGAGGCCCGCGAGGCGTGGGAGAAGCAGTACGCCGAGGCCCAGGCCCGGTACGAGGCGCACCGCAAGCAGATCGCCGCTGCCAAGGAGGCCGACGCCGAGGCCGCCGCGGGTGGGAACTACTCCTCCGGCGGTGACACCGGCGCGACCGACACCTCCGGCGGCACCCTGGCCAGCGACGAGGCGCTCGCCGCGCTGCGGGCCAAGCTCGCCGGCGGGGAGTGACCGCTGCGCCCCCAGGGGTGAGCTGACCGTTCGACCACGGAGGCCCAGGACCGTCCCGGTCCTGGGCCTCCGTGCTGTCCGGGGAGCGCCGGCCGGCGCCGCCCGCCGCGGGGCGCGGGCGGACGACGGAGCGCCCCGGGGCGGCAGGCCTGCCCCGGGGGCCCCTCGGGCGGCTACAGGCTGAGGATGATCGCGAAGGCGGTGCGCGGGCGCCCGCCGGAGCCGGCGAGGAACGTCCAGGTGTGCCGGCCGGCCGGTGCGCTGGTCGTCAGCCAGCGCAGGAACGAATTGCGCGGGCGGACGTCGGCGGCCTCCCGCTGGGCGAGCCGCTCGCGGACGCCGGGCAGGTCGCTGGCCCGCACGCCGGAGGGCCGGTCGAGCCGGTGCCGGCCGCGAGAGCCCGCGGGGTGGGTCGGGGCGGTGACCTGCATGGGACGCGACATCGCGGTTCTGCCTTCCTTGGCGTACTACCTGGGCGTTCGGGAGATCGCCGAGGCGGACGTTATGCAGCGTGACGGGTGTGACTGGTGCGACGCGCCGGGCGGGACGGGCGCGTGTTACCCGTCCGTGATGGTCTGCGGCGTGCTGGCTACTGTCCGTGCGTGCTGCGCATCGGGTTGACGGGTGGGATCGGGTCGGGGAAGAGCACCGTGTCGCGGCTGCTGGCCGAGCGGGGCGCAGTGGTCGTCGACGCCGACGCGATCGCCCGCGAGGTCGTCGAGCCGGGCACGCCCGGCCTGGCGGCCGTGGTGGCCGCCTTCGGCGACTCCGTCCTCACCCCGGAGGGCGCGCTGGACCGGCCGGCGCTGGGGGCGGTCGTCTTCGCCGACGCGCAGGCGCGGGAGCGGCTCAACGCGATCGTGCACCCCCTGGTGCGCGAGCGGGCCGCCGAGCTGGCCGCAGCCGTCCCCGCCGACGGCGTCGTGGTGCACGACGTCCCCCTGCTCGTGGAGTCCGGCCAGGGCCGGGGCGGCGCGCACGACCTCGTGCTGGTCGTGGAGACCGACCTGGGGACCCGCCTGGCCCGGCTCGTGCGGCGGGGGATGACCGAGGACGACGCCCGCGCCCGGATCGCCGTCCAGGCCACCGACGAACAGCGGCGGGCCGTCGCCGACGTCGTCCTGGACAACAGCGGCACCCCCGAGGAGCTCGCCGCGCAGGTCGACCGGTTCTGGGCCGAGCACGTGGCGCCCCGGCTGGGCTGAGCCGGGAGGCCCGGGAACGACGAGAGGCCCCGACCGCGTGGTCGGGGCCTCTCGTGCCGGTGGGCGATACTGGGTTCGAACCAGTGACCTCTTCCGTGTCAGGGAAGCGCGCTACCACTGCGCTAATCGCCCGGGGTCCGGTCTCGCGACCGGCCCGCTCCACCGCTCTCGCGAGCGAGACGAGGTGGAGACGGGATTTGAACCCGTGTAGACGGCTTTGCAGGCCGTTGCCTCGCCTCTCGGCCACTCCACCGCACACACGGGCGCCGGTCTCGCGACCAGCGCCCGAGGTTCCGAGCGGACGACGGGATTCGAACCCGCGACCCTCACCTTGGCAAGGTGATGCTCTACCAACTGAGCCACGTCCGCGTTGCAGGGAGAACATTACACGGCCCCGGGGGGCCCCTCGCAGGGGGGTCCCCCGGGGTGCGGTCAGCGGCTCCCCGGGTCGGCGCCCCCGCCGGACAGCAGGGCCGCCAGCTCGTCGTCGACCTGCAGCAGCGCCGCCTCCTGGCCCACCGGGACGAGTTCCTCGGTCCGGCGCAGGAAGGCCGCCACGGCGGTGCGGGAGACCTCGAACAGCGCCTCACCGGACGGTGCGCGCAGGTGCAGGAACAGCACGTCGCCGGTGGTCCGCGCGGGCCACAGCCGGACGTCGCCGTCCCCGGTGGGCCGGTCCAGCCCGGCGCGCAGCAGGTCCCGGGCGAGGAGCCAGGAGATGCCGTCGTCGGAGTCGGGGTCGCCGAAGCCGATCCGGACGGCGAACGGGTCGGTGGTGTCGTAGCCCAGCGTCGCCGGCACCTCGGTCCAGCCGCTCGGCCCGACCAGGTGCAGCGTCATGGGAGAGGAGTGTGCGGGGGTGGAGCGGCTCACCATGACCGGGCAACGATCCAGCCGGAGCGAGGTGACGCGTCGCCGAATCCCGGGCGTGTCGCGGCGGAGGGTGATCGACCGTTGGACCGGTGCATGCCCCAGGGGATGCCCAACCCGGGCGCGGATGAACCAATCCCCTGATCCGCGACGAAGGTCGCGTGTGACGATGGGCATCGTGAGCCGTCCCCCGCGCCGCCTCGGGGACGACCCTGGCGACGCCCACCTGGTCGCCCGCCTGCGCGCCGGCGACCGGACGGCGGTCGACGACCTCTACGAGCGCTTCCGCCGCCCGGCGTTCGCGCTCGCGCGGCGCGTGCTGGCCGACGACGTGCTGGCCGAGGACGTCCTGCAGGACGCCTTCCTGTCGGTGTGGCGCGACCCGGCCGCCTACGACGGTGCGCGCGGCAGCTTCGCCTCGTGGTTCCTCGCGATGGTCCACCACAAGGCCGTCGACGCCGTCCGGCGCGAGGAGTCCCAGCGCCGCCGGCAGGCGCGCGCGGAGGAGGAGGTCGTGCTCGAGGCGCCCACCGCGACGGCCGACGTGGAGGACGACGTGTGGGGCCGGGTCGTCGCCGACCGCGTCCGCAGCGCGCTGGGCAACCTCCCGCCGGCGCAGCGCGAGGCGCTCACGCTGGCCTACTACGGCGGCTACACCCAGCGGGAGGTCGCGGCGCTCACCCGCGCGCCGCTGGGCACCGTGAAGACCCGCATGCTCGCCGGCATGCGCCGGCTCAAGCAGGAACTCGGCGGCGTCGCCGGCGCCGCCCCCGGTGGCGCCCTGGGGCCGGCCGCGGTGGACGGGACGAACCGATGAGCGAGCGGCGGGACCCCCGGCCGGGCCCCGACGGGCACGAGGCCTTCGACGAGCTGGCCGTCGGCCACGCGCTGCACGCGCTCGAGCCGGAGGACGAGGTGGTCTTCGCCACCCACCTGCCCGACTGCGCCCGCTGCGCCCGCACGGTCGCCGAGACCGCCGAGGTCATGGGCGCGCTGGCGCAGGACCTGCCCCAGGCCGAGCCCGGCGAGGGCCTGCGCGAGCGGCTGAGCGCGGCGGTCGAGGACACCGAGCAGCTCCCGCCGCCCCCGGCCGACGCCGCCGACGAGCCGCCGTCGGCGCTCCCCGGGCCACCGCCCGCCCGCCCGGCCGAGCGCGCGGTGCCGGCCGCCACCGGCTTCCCCGGCTACCGCCCGCCGGCGCCCGCGGGCGGGGGAGCGGTCGACCCGCGGCCGGCCTGGCGGCGGGTGCTGCCCAACGCCCTGGTCGCCGCCGCGGTGGCCGCGATCCTCGGCCTGGGCACCTGGACCGTGGTGCTGAACGACGCCCGCGACGAGGCGGTGGCCGGCGCCGCCGAGCAGGCCGCGGTGCTCGAGTCGCTGCTGGAGCCGGGGACGGCGACCATCGCCCCGCTGTCCGGGGACGGCGGGCAGGTGGCGACCGTGGTGGCCCGCGAGGCGCAGGTCCAGGTGGTCACCCAGGGGCTGCCGGTGAACGACCGGACCGCGGAGACCTACGTGGTGTGGGGGATGACCGGCACCTCACCCGTTCCGCTGGGCACCTTCGACGTGGTCCGTTCCCGTACCGACGTCCGGACCGTAGGCTCCACCACGACCGGTCTGGACGGCTACGACGGCTACGCGATCAGCCTCGAGCCCGGTCGGGAGGCTCCGTCGGAACCGACGGAGGTCGTGGCGAGCGGGTAGGTGACCAGCTGAGCGAGCAGGAGACGGTGGCGGCCCCGCCGCAGGCCCCGCTGCCCGCGCCGCGCAGCGGCGACCCGGCCGACGACCGCGGCGCCCGCCCCACCGGCGAGCAGCGCCGCGCGCACTTCGCCGAGGACGGCATGCGCTCGCTCCGCGAGCGGGTCGCCGAGACGGCCTGGCGCCGGCGCCTCGCGGCCCGGCGGAGCGTCAACCACGCCTACCGGATGACCGTGGGCATCGTCGGCGGCCTCATCGTCGCCGTCGGCCTGGCCACGATCCCGCTCCCCGGACCCGGCTGGCTGACCGTCATCGCCGGCCTGTTCGTGCTGGCCAGCGAGTTCTTCTGGGCCGAGCGGCTGCTGGAGTTCACCAAGCGGCACGTGAAGGCGTGGACCGACTGGCTGGGCCGTCAGCCGCTGTGGGTCCGGGGGCTGATCGCCCTGGCCACGGCCGCGTTCGTCTACGGCGTCCTGGTGGTGACGCTGCACATGACCGGCGTCCCGGACTGGGTGCCGGGGTGGGTGCCGCTCTGGCGCTAGGCGTCTGGCACAATCGACAGCGGCAACGGGCGATTGGCTCAGTGGTAGAGCGCTTCGTTCACACCGAAGAGGTCACTGGTTCGAACCCAGTATCGCCCACAGCACCGAGGCCCCGGCCCGCGCGAGCGGACCGGGGCCTCGTCGCGTCCGGGGCCCCGGCGGTGCCCCGGCGCCCGGGGTCAGCCGGCGGCCGGCGGCCCATAGGTCAGGTGGACCACGCCGTTGGACAGCGCCTCGACGCCCAGCAGCGCCAGCGGGGTCTTCGCCGTCCCCTCGGGGAACAGGCGGATGCCCTCGCCCACGGCCACCGGGTAGACGTACAGGTGCAGCTCGTCGACCAGCCCGTCGGCGACCAGCGCCCGCACCAGGGTCGCGCTGCCGCTGACGTAGAGGTCGCCGTCCTCCTTCAGCGCGCGGATCCGCTCGGGGTCGTACCCGCCGACGACCGTGGAGTTGCGCCACACCGACTCCGCGTCGGTCAGCGTCGAGCTGACGACGTGCTTGGGGGTGTCGTTGAAGAACGGCGCGCCGGGGTCGTCCTCGACGGTCCGGGTGGACCACGCCGGGGCGAACATCTCGAAGGTCGTGCGACCGAGCAGGATCCCCTTGGCCGGCGCCGTGAGCGCCCCGATGGACGCCGCCAGGTCGTCGGGGAACCCGTAGTCCATCGTCCACATCGGGGCGTCGACGACCCCGTCGACGGTCGTGAACTCGTGCACCCTGATGACGCCCATGTCTGCTCCTCCGTGTCGCCGGTCGGCCCCTGCGGCCCCCCGGGGAAGTCTGTCGGAGGAGAGACGGCGACCGGTCCCGATCCTCATCGGCGGCGGCCGGAACGGTTCCGCGGGCCTGCGGCTAGCGTGCGCGGTCGTGCCCGTGCTGACCCGTCCCGTCGCCGCCCGCCCGTACCCCGACGGCTCGGACGCCGACGGCGCCCACGCGCCGCACTACCTGGTCGTCGAGGCGGTGTCGCGGGTGTGGGAGGAGGTCCTGGCCGGCCTGGGGGACGACGTGCTGCCCCCGCGGGACGTGGCCGTCGTGCGGGCCGCGTTCGACTACCGGCACGAGGTCTTCGTCGCGCCGGCCGAGTTCGAGGTGGGCGTCGTCCGGGTCGGGCGGACGTCGGTGGAGCTCGCCGTCCGGCTGCACCAGGGCGGCCGCCCCGTCGTCGACGCGCAGGTGGTCCTCGCGCAGGTGGACGCCGGCCGCACTGCCGCCGTTCCGCTGAGCGGGCGGCAGCGGGCGGCCCTGGAGGGCATCGCCGTCCCGGCGCCGTCGCCCGCGGGCTGACCGCGGCCCTGCACGACGCGTCGCGGGCGCGGACCATGGGGGAGTGCACCAGCCCGACCGCGCCGCCCGGCTGAGCGCGGCGCTGGCCCGCGACGGCGCCACCTGCATCTGGTGCGGCCGGGCCCTGGGCGGCCTGGTGGCCCCGACCACCGAGCACGTCGTGCCGCGGGTCAAGGGCGGCCCCTCCTGGCCGGAGAACGAGGTCGCCGCCTGCTGCCGCTGCAACGCCGCCCGCGGCCACGTCGCCCCGGTGGAGTGGCTCGAGGAGTGCCGCCGGCGGGGCTGGACGCCGGACGAGGCCCGGCTGGAGCGGGCCCTCACGGCGCTGGCCGCGGCCGTCGCCGAGCGGGGCGGGCAGCGGCGCGCCCGGCCCTACCTCGACGCCCAGCTGCGCCGGCTCCGCCGCCGTGCCCCGCGCGCGGCCGGTGCGTAGCGTCGCGCGGGTGGGCACGGTGGTCGGCACGGTCGAGCAGGTCGCGGTCTACCCGGTGAAGTCCCTGGGCGGGCGGACCGTGGCCGAGGCGCACGTCGACCCGGCCGGGCTGCGCGGCGACCGGGCGTACGCCGTGGTCGACGCGGCCACCGGCGAGCGGGTGACGGTCAGGACGACGCCACGGATGCGCGAGGTGGTCGCGACCGGCGACGCCGCCGCCGACACCGAGACGCTCACCGCGGTGCTCGGCCGCCCGGTGCGGCTGGCCGCCTCGGACGCCGGCCCGCAGGTCGACGCGGCGGCCGTCCACCTGGTCAGCCGGCAGGCGGTCGACCGGGCCGCGGCCGGGGACGTGCCCGAGGGCTGCTCCGCCGACGACCCGCGGGCCAACCTCCTGCTCACCCTCGACGGCGGCGACGAGCGGGACTGGGTGGGTCGCCGGCTGCGGGTGGGCGGGGCCCTGCTGCGGGTGACCCGCACGCCGAAGCACTGCCTGGGCGTCTACGCCGAGGTGCTGGCTCCCGGCCGGGTGGCCGTGGGCGACCCCGTGTCGCTGGACGACGCGGCGGAGCCCCCCGCCGGCTGACCCCGCGGCCCACCCCCGGCCGGCCCGCGGCTCGACCCCGCCGGCCGGCCCGGCGACGCGCACCGAACGGGGGTGCGCCGGTGGATACCCTGCTGGTGTCCCGGCCACCAGACCGGGCGCCCGTCGCCGAACCCGTAGGAGTCCCCGTGCCCGCCGCGCCACCCCCCGCCGTCGTCACCCCGATCCGGGTGCCGGCCGGGACCACGGCCCAGCAGGCGCTCAAGGACGCCGGCGTCCCGCTGAAGGGCCCCGACGGCGCCGTCGTCGTCCGCGACCTCGCGTCCGGTGACCTCAGGGACCTGGCCTGGGCGCCGGACGCCGACACCGAGGTCGAGCCGGTCCCCGCGGCCAGCCCCGACGGCCGCGCGGTGATCCGGCACTCGACCGCGCACGTGCTCGCCCAGGCCGTGCAGGACCTGTTCCCCGGCACCCGGCTGGGCATCGGCCCGCCGGTGGAGAACGGCTTCTACTACGACTTCGACCCGGAGCGGCCGTTCACCCCCGAGGACCTGCAGGCGCTCGAGAAGCGGATGACCGAGATCGTCCGCGCCGGGCAGCACTTCGCCCGCCGGGAGATCAGCGACGCCGACGCCGAGGCCGAGCTCGCCCACGAGCCCTACAAGCTGGAGCTCATCGGCCTCAAGGGCGGTGCCGGGGAGGCGGCCGAGGGCGCCGACGTGGAGGTCGGCGGCGCGCAGCTGACCATGTACGACAACCTCGACGCCCGCACCGGCGACCGGGTCTGGACCGACCTGTGCCGCGGCCCGCACCTGCCGCGGACCAGCAACATCCCCGCGTTCTCCCTGACCCGCAGCGCCGCCGCGTACTGGCGGGGGAGCGAGAAGAACCCGCAGCTGCAGCGCGTCTACGGCACCGCCTGGGAGAGCCGGGAGGCCCACAAGGCCTACCTGGAGCAGCTCGCCGAGGCCGAGCGGCGCGACCACCGCCGGCTGGGCGTGGAGCTGGACCTGTTCAGCTTCCCCGACGAGATCGGCTCCGGTCTGGCCGTCTTCCACCCCAAGGGCGGCGTCGTCAAGCGGGAGATGGAGGACTACGTCCGCCGGCGGCACCTGGAGGAGGGCTTCCAGTACGTCGGCACCCCGCACATCTCCAAGGGCGGGCTGTTCGAGACCTCCGGGCACCTGCCGCACTACGCCGAGACGATGTTCCCGGCCATGGAGCTGGAGAACTCCGAGTACTACCTCAAGGCCATGAACTGCCCGATGCACAACCTGATCTTCCGGTCGCGCGGGCGGTCCTACCGCGAGCTGCCGCTGCGCCTGTTCGAGTTCGGGTCGGTGTACCGGTACGAGAAGTCCGGGGTCGTGCACGGGCTCACCCGGGTCCGCGGCCTGACCCAGGACGACTCGCACAGCTACGTCACCGCCGAGCAGGCGCCCGGGGAGATCCGGCACCTGCTGGCCTTCGTGCTCGGGCTGCTGCGCGACTTCGGCCTCGACGACTACTACCTCGAGCTGTCGACCAAGGGCGACGACCCGGCCAAGCAGGACAAGTTCATCGGCTCGGACGACGAGTGGGCGATCGCCACCGCCGTCCTGGAGGACGCGGCCCGGGAGACCGGCCTCGAGCTGGTCCCCGACCCCGGCGGCGCCGCGTTCTACGGCCCGAAGATCTCCGTGCAGGCCCGCGACGCCATCGGCCGCACGTGGCAGATGTCGACCATCCAGTACGACTTCAACCAGCCCGCCCGCTTCGGCCTGGAGTACACGACCCCCGGGGGCGACCGGGCGCAGCCGGTGATGATCCACTCGGCCAAGTTCGGGTCGATCGAGCGGTTCTTCGGCGTGCTCACCGAGCACTACGCCGGCGCGTTCCCGGCCTGGCTGGCCCCGGTGCAGGTCGTCGGCGTCCCGGTCACCGACGAGCAGGTGCCCTACCTGACCGACGTCGCGCTGCGGCTGCGGGCCCGGGGGATCCGGGTCGAGGTCGACGACTCCGACGACCGCATGCAGAAGAAGATCCGGACGGCCAGCAAGCAGAAGGTGCCGTTCGTGCTCATCGCGGGCGCGACCGACGCCGAGGCCGGGGCGGTCTCCTTCCGCTTCCGCGACGGCAGCCAGCACAACGGCGTCCCCGTCGAGCAGGCCGTCGCCGCGATCGCCGGCTGGGTGGCGTCGCGCGCCAACGTCGACCCGTCGGCCGAGGCGCTGCAGGTGGCCGGATGACGGGCCAGGAGGACGGCGTCACCATCGCCGTCTCCAGCGACGACGGCGGGCCGGCCACGGTGTTCGAGCACCTGTGGACGCCGTACCGGATGGCCTACATCCGCGGCGAGGGCAAGCCGACGGGCGCGCACGACTGCCCGTTCTGCCTCATCCCGGAGATGGACGACGAGGAGGGGCTGGTCGTCGCCCGCGGGCGCACGGTGTTCGCCGTCCTCAACCTGTACCCGTACAACGCCGGCCACCTGATGCTGGTGCCCTACCGGCACGTGCCCGACTACACCGACCTGACCCCCGAGGAGGTCGCCGAGCTGGGCGAGTTCACCCAGACGGCGATGCGGGTGGTGCGGTCGGTCAGCGGCGCGCACGGGTTCAACATCGGGATGAACCAGGGGTCGGTCGCCGGCGCCGGCATCGCCGACCACCTGCACCAGCACGCCGTGCCGCGGTGGGGCGGGGACACCAACTTCATGCCCGTCATCGGGCTCACCCGGGTCCTGCCCCAGGTGCTGCGCGAGACGCGGGCCCTGCTGGCCGCCAACTGGCCGGCGGGCGACGCCGGGGAGGGCTGAGTGCTCGGGTCGGGCGCCCGGGCCGCGGTCGGGCGGTTCTGGGCACCGGTGGTGGCGAGGCTCCTGCGGGCCGGCGTCACCGCCGACGCGGTGACCGTGACCGGCACGCTCGGCTCGGTCGCCGGCGCGGTCGGCCTGATCGCCACCGGGCACCTGTTCTGGGGCGCGTTCACCGTCACGCTGTTCGTCCTGCTGGACATGCTCGACGGCGCCCTGGCCCGGGCCCGCGGCGGCGGCTCGCTGTTCGGTGCGGTGCTGGACTCCAGCCTCGACCGGCTCGTCGACGCCGCGGTCTTCGGCGCGCTCGTGTGGTGGTTCACCGGGGGCGGCGACAACCGGCTGCTGGCCCTGCTGGCGCTGCTCTGCCTGGTCCTCGGCGTGCTCACCTCCTACATCAAGGCGCGCGCCGAGGGCGTCGGACTGCGCTGCGACGTCGGCGTGGTCGAGCGCACCGAGCGGCTCATCCTCGTGCTGACCGGCACCGGACTGTCCGGCCTCGGCCTGCCCTACGCGGTGCACGTCGGGCTGTGGCTGCTGCTGGCCGGCAGCCTGGTCACCGTCGTCCAGCGGGGCGTCGAGGTGCACCGCCAGGCCCGCGGCCGGGCGCTGCCGAGCACCCCGGCGGCGCCGTGACCGCCGAGGCGACCGAGGCCCCCCGGGCCGCCGCGCCGGCCGCGGCCGGGCCGGGGCTGCGGTCGCGCGCCGTCGCCCGGGCCACCGACCTCGGCTACGCCGCCGGCTGGGGCGCGGTCAAGGCGCTGCCCGAGCCGGTGGCCCGCGCCGGCTTCGACGCGGCGTTCCGGTGGGTGGCCGGCCGCGACGGCCGCGGCGTCCGCCAGCTGCGGGCCAACCTGCGGCAGATCACCGGCGGCACCCTGGACGACGCGGGGCTCGACGCGCTGACCCTGCGGGCCATGCGCAGCTACGGCCGCTACTGGCAGGAGACCTTCCGGCTGCCCCGGCTCGCCCGCGACCGGGTGGTGCGCGACACCGAGGTCGTCGGCGGCGAGGTCCTCGACCGGGCCCTGGCCGCGGGGCGGCCGGTCGTGGCGGCGCTGCCGCACAGCGGCAACTGGGACGCGGCGGCCATCTGGTTCCTGGAGCGCCTCGGCGGGCCGTTCATGACCGTCGCCGAGCGGCTGCGGCCCGAGTCGCTCTTCGACCGCTTCCTCGCCTTCCGCGAGTCGCTCGGGATGCTCGTCGTCCCGCTCACCGGCGGGCCGCGGCCCAGCGCCACCGTGCTGCGCGAGTGGCTGGCCGGCGGCGGCTCGGTCTGCCTGCTCTGCGACCGCGACCTCGGCGGCAACGGCGTGCCCGTCAGCTTCGCCGGCCGCGCCGCCACCATGCCGGGCGGGCCGGCCCTGCTGGCCGCCCAGACCGGCGCGGCGCTGCTGCCGATGGTCTGCTCGTTCACCGACCGGGGGTGGCGGCACACCTGGACCGCCGAGGTCCCGGTCGACGGCCCCGGCCGGCTCAAGGACCGGGTCACCACGGCCACCCAGGGCATCGCCGACGCGTTCGCCGCCACCCTCGCCCAGCGCCCCGAGGACTGGCACGTGCTCGGCCGGATCTGGCCCGACGTGCCGCCCGACCCGGAGGAGCGGGGCTGATGCGGAGCGGGCCGTGCGCATAGGCATCGTCTGCCCCTACCACTGGGACCGCCCCGGCGGGGTCCAGTACCACGTGCGCGACCTCGCCCAGACGCTGCGCGAGCTGGGCCACCACGCCGAGGTGCTCACCCCCGCCGAGCACGAGGAGTCGCTGCCGGCCGAGCACGTCACCTTCGCCGGGCGCACCGTGCCGATCCCCTACAACGGGTCGATGGCCAGCGTGCAGTTCGGCCCGATCTCCGCCGCGCGGGTGCGCCGGTGGCTGCGCGAGGGCGCCTTCGACGTCGTCCACGTGCACGACCCGGCGCCGCCGTCCATCGGCCTGCTCGTCCTCATGATCGCCAAGGGCCCGATCGTGGCGACCTTCCACGCGGCCACCGTGCGGTCCAAGTGGCTGGCCGCCTGGGGGCCGGTGATCCGGCCCTGGCTGGAGCGGATCAGCGGGCGGATCGCCGTGTCCGACTTCGCCCGCCGGCTGCAGGTCGAGCACCTCGGCGGCGACGCGGTCGTCATCCCGAACGGGGTGCACGTGGCCGCCTTCGCCGAGGGGCCGCCGCTGCCCGGCCGCGAGCGGGGGAGCGGCGCGCCGACCATCGGCTTCCTCGGCCGCTACGACGAGCCCCGCAAGGGGCTGCCCGTGCTGCTCGAGGCGATGCGCGACGTCGTCGCGCGGCACCCCGACGCGCGGCTGCTCATCGCCGGCCGCGGCGACCCGGACGCGCTGCGCGCGTCGATCGCCCCGGAGCTGCGGCCGCACGTGGAGCTGCTCGGGGAGCTGTCCGAGGCGGACAAGGCGGCGTTCCTGCGGTCGGTCGACGTCTACTGCGCGCCCAACCTGCTCGGCGAGTCCTTCGGGATCATCCTCATCGAGGCGCTGGCCGCCGGGGCGCCGATCGTCGCCAGCGACCTGGACGCGTTCGCCGCGGTGCTGGAGGACGGCGCGGTCGGCGCCCTCGTCCGCCGGGGCGACGCCGCCGCGCTCGCCGCGGCGCTGGGGGACCTCCTGGCCGACCCCGACCGGTGCGCGGAGCTGTCGGCGCGCGGCCGGGCCGCCGCGTGGTCCTACGACTGGTCGGTGGTGGCCCGCCGGGTGCTGGCCGTGTACGAGACGGTGACGCTGCCCGGCGGCGGCGGGGTCACCGCCACCGAGGACGACGGCGAGCTGGTCCGGGCGGCCGGGGCCGGCGGGCCGGGCCGGCACTCCCTGCGGCGGCGGGTGCGGCGCTAGCCTGACCGGTCGTGGAGCTCCCCGTCTGGACGATCGTCGCCGGCGTCGTCGTCCTGCTCCTCGTGGCGTGGACGGCGTGGACGCTCGCCCGCCTGCGCCGCCTGGAGGGCCGGGTGGACCGCGCGCGGACCGCGCTGGAGACCCAGCTGCGGCGGCGGGCGGCGCTGGCCGCCGAGGTGGCCCGCGAGGGCGCGACCGCGCTGGCGCCCGAGCGGGGGGACCGGCTGGCCCGCGCCGCGGCCGGCGCGCGGCTGCCGTGGACGCCGGACCGGGAGCTGGCCGAGAACGTCCTCGGCCGGGAGCTGCGCGGGCTGCTGCGGGACCTGCCGGAGATGGAGCCGGCGCTGGCCGAGGACCTCGCCGGGACCGCGCAGCGGGTGGCGCTGGCGCGCCGCTTCTACAACGACGCCGTCCGCGACACCCGCGAGCTGCGCGGCCGCCGCCTCCCGCGGGTGCTGCGGCTGCACGCGCGCCGGCCGCTGCCGCGCTACTTCGACATCGACGACAGCGCCGTCGAGCCCGGCGACGCGGCCTCTCCGGGCCGCGCCGACCGCCCGTACGATGCACCGGGCCGTCCGGGCCCGATGTCGAGACCTGCGAGGCGACCGTGACCGACCAGCCCACCCCGCACGCCACCGGCACCTCCGCGGTCAAGCGCGGCATGGCCGAGCAGCTCAAGGGCGGCGTCATCATGGACGTCGTCACCCCCGAGCAGGCGCGCATCGCCGAGGACGCCGGCGCGGTCGCCGTCATGGCGCTGGAGCGGGTGCCGGCCGACATCCGCGCGCAGGGCGGGATCGCGCGGATGAGCGACCCGGACATGATCGCCTCGATCGTCTCCGCCGTCTCCATCCCGGTGATGGCCAAGGCCCGCATCGGGCACTTCGTCGAGGCGCAGGTGCTGCAGAGCCTGGGCGTGGACTACGTCGACGAGTCCGAGGTGCTCACCCCCGCCGACGAGGCGCACCACATCGACAAGCACGCCTTCACGGTGCCGTTCGTCTGCGGCGCCACCGACCTCGGCGAGGCGCTGCGCCGGATCGCCGAGGGCGCGGCCATGATCCGCTCCAAGGGCGAGGCCGGCACCGGCAACGTGGTCGAGGCCGTCCGGCACATGCGGGCGATCCGGGCCGGGATCCGCCGGCTCACCACCCTCGACGAGGCCGAGCTGTTCGTCGCCGCGAAGGAGCTGCGCGCGCCGCACGACCTGGTCGCGGAGGTCGCCCGCACCGGGGAGCTGCCGGTCGTGCTGTTCACCGCCGGCGGCATCGCCACCCCGGCCGACGCGGCGATGATGATGCAGCTGGGGGCGCAGGGCGTCTTCGTCGGCTCGGGCATCTTCAAGTCCGGCGACCCGGCGCAGCGCGCCGCCGCGATCGTGCAGGCCACGACCTTCGCCGACGACCCCGACGTGATCGCGAAGGTGTCCCGCGGCCTGGGCGAGGCCATGGTCGGCATCAACGTGACGACGCTGCCGGACTCCGAGCGGTTCGCCACCCGCGGCTGGTGACCCGCTCGGCCCGGCCGTGAGGGGGTGGCGGCCCGCAGCCGGGCGGATCGGCGGGGTGGACCTCGCGCGCGGCGTGGCCGTGCTGGGCATGTTCGGCGCCCACATGGGCATCGGCGACGACGCCGAGCTGGACCTCGACCCGTCGACGTGGCCCGCGGTCGTCGACGGCCGGTCGTCGATCCTGTTCGCCGTCCTCGCCGGCGTGTCGATCGCGCTGCTGTCCGGCGGCCCGGCTCCCGCGGAGGGGGAGGAGCTGGTGCGGGCCCGCGTCCGCATCCTCGTCCGGGCCGCCTGGGTGTTCCTGATCGGCGGGCTGCTGGAGCTGCTCGACACCTTCGTCGCGGTGATCCTCGGGGTGTACGCGATCCTGTTCGTCCTCGCCGTGCCCTTCCTCCGCTGGCGCCCGGCGCGGCTGCTGGCCCTCGCCGGCGTGCTCGCCGTCGTCACCCCGGTGGTCGACCTCCTCGTCGGGCAGCTGGTCACCGAGAACGGCAACGAGGACGAGGCGTTCGCGCAGACCGTGGTCACCGGCGTGTACCCGGCGGTCATCTGGTGGACGTTCGTGCTGGTCGGCCTCGCCGTCGGGCGGCTGGACCTGCGCGCGAGCCGCACCCGGCTGGCGCTGCTGGGAACCGGGACCGCGCTGGCCGTGCTCGGCTACGCGGGCGGCTGGTGGAGCACCGGCGCCTGGGCGGACGGCCGGGCCTCGGAGGGGATCGAGGAGGGCTTCCGGCACGCCGGCGAGGTCGACCCGGCCTGGCTCAGCGGGGCCGCCCCGCACGGCGGGACGACGTTCGAGGTCGTGGGCTCCACCGGGGTGGCGCTGGCCGTGCTCGGGCTGTGCCTGGTGCTGGCCGACCTGCTGCCGCGGCTGACCCACCCGCTGGCGTCGGTGGGCGCCCTGGCGCTGACGGTGTACAGCGCGCACCTGGTGGCCATCGCCGTGCTCGACCCCGGCTACCCGGCGGGCACGGGACTGTGGCTGCGGTTCTGCGTCGTCGCGCTGGTCGCGGCCCCGCTGTGGCGGCTGCTGCTCGGCGCCGGGCCGCTGGAGCGGCTGCTCACCCGGACGTCCCGCGCGGCGGCCGGCGCGCCGGGCGCGGCCGGGAGCCGGGCCGCCGGGCCGTAGATTGGCCGCTCGTGCGCGCGGAACCGGTGGTGGGGGTGCTCGCCCTGCAGGGCGACGTCCGGGAGCACCTGGCCGCGCTGCGTGCCGAGGGCGCGACCGCGGTGCCGGTGCGCCGGCCGGCCGAGCTGGCGGCGGTCGACGGCCTGGTGCTGCCCGGCGGCGAGTCGACCACCATCGCCCGGCTCGCGGTCCGGTTCGGGCTGATGGAGCCGTTGCGCACCGCCCTCCGCGGCGGGCTGCCGGCGTACGGCTCGTGCGCCGGGATGATCCTGCTGGCCGACCGGCTGCTGGACGCCCCGCCCGGCCAGGAGACCGTCGGCGGGCTCGACGTCACCGTCCGCCGCAACGCCTTCGGCCGGCAGGTGGACTCCTTCGAGTCCCGCGTGCGGTTGTCCGGCCCGCGCCTGGGCGGGGAGCCGGTGCCCGCCGTGTTCATCCGCGCGCCGTGGGTGGAGGAGGCCGGCCCGGGGGTGCAGGTGCTCGGCCGCGCGGTCGGCGGGTCGGGCGACGGTAAGATCGTGGCGGTTCGCCAGGGCGACCTCCTGGCCACCAGCTTCCACCCCGAACTGACCGGGGACCGCCGGGTGCACGCGCTGTTCGTGGACGTCGTCCGCGACGCCCTGGCGCGCAGGTCCGGCCATGCCGCCGGGGACGAGAGGAGACAGCCGTGAGCGGCCATTCCAAGTGGGCGACCACGAAGCACAAGAAGGCCGGGATCGACGCCAAGCGCGGCAAGCTCTTCGCGAAGCTCATCAAGAACATCGAGGTCGCCGCCCGCACCGGCGGCGGTGACCCGGCGGGCAACCCGACGCTGTTCGACGCCATCCAGAAGGCGAAGAAGAGCTCGGTGCCCAACGACAACATCGACCGCGCGGTGAAGCGCGGCTCCGGCGCCGAGGCCGGGGGCGTGGACTACCAGGGCATCACCTACGAGGGCTACGCGCCCGGCGGGGTCGCCGTCCTCATCGAGTGCCTGACCGACAACAAGAACCGGTCGGCCATGGAGGTCCGCACGGCGATGACCCGCAACGGCGGGTCGATGGCCGACCCGGGCTCGGTGTCCTACCTGTTCTCCCGCAAGGGCGTCATCGTGGTGCCCGCGGCCGAGGGCGTGGACGAGGACGCGGTGCTCATGGCCGTGCTCGACGCCGGCGCCGAGGAGGTCCGCGACCAGGGCGACTCGTTCGAGGTCGTCTGCGAGCCCGGCGACCTGGTGGCCGTGCGCACCGCGCTGCAGGACGCGGGCATCGACTACGACTCCGCCGACGCCGGGTTCGTGCCCAGCGTGAGCGTGGAGCTCGACGAGGACAACGCCGCCAAGGTGTTCCGGCTCATCGACGCGCTCGAGGACTGCGACGACGTGCAGAACGTGTACGCGAACTACGACGTGTCCGACGAGGTGCTCGAGAAGGTCGGCTGACGCGCGCGGGCGTGTCGCGCCGGACCGTCGTCCCCGCCGGTTAGCCTCGGTCGAACACCAGTTCGGCAGCGGTCAGGAGGCGTCCATGCGGGTGCTCGGCATCGACCCCGGTCTCACCCGGTGCGGGTGGGGAGTGGTCGACGGCCGCCCCGGCGCCCGGCCGGCCGCCGTCGGGGTGGGGGTGATCCGCAGCTCGGCCGAGCTGGAGCTGGAGCTGCGGCTGCTCGAGCTGCACACCGCGGTCACGGCGCTGCTGCGCGAGCACCGGCCCGACGTGGTGGCCATCGAGCGGGTGTTCACGCAGAACAACAAGGGCACCGCCACCGGCACCGCGCAGGCGGCCGGGGTGGCCGCGCTGGCCGCGGCCCAGGCCGACCGGCCGGTCGCCTGGCACACGCCCAGCGAGGTCAAGGCGGCCATCTCCGGCAACGGCCGGGCCGACAAGGAGCAGGTCACCCTCATGGTCACCCGCGTCCTCGGCCTGGCGGCGGCGCCGAAGCCGGCCGACGCGGCCGACGCGCTGGCGCTGGCGGTCTGCCACGTGTGGCGGGGCCCCGCCCAGCAGCGGCTGCGGGTGGCCGCGCTGGCCGGGGGCATCGGGGCGAACATCCAGCCGCGGACGCTGCCGCGGTGGCAGGGGGTCTGAGGCGTTGATCGCGAGCGTGAGCGGCCGGGTGGCGGCGGTGGGGCCGGACGGCGCCGTCGTCGAGGTCGGCGGGATCGGGCTGGCCGTGCAGTGCACGCCCGGCACCATCGCGCGGCTGCAGGTGGGGGAGAGCGCGCGGCTGTCGACCAGCCTCGTCGTGCGCGAGGACTCGCTGACCCTGTACGGCTTCGCCGACGACGACGAGCGCCAGCTGTTCGAGCTGCTGCAGACCGCCAACGGCGTCGGGCCGCGGCTGGCCCAGGCGGTGCTGGCCATCCACCCGCCGCGCGAGGTGCGCCGCGCGGTGTCGATGGCCGACGTCAAGGCACTCATGCAGGTGCCGGGCATCGGGAAGAAGGGCGCCGAGCGGCTCATCCTCGAGCTGCGCGACCGCCTGGGCACGACGAGCACCGACACCCAGCTGGACGGCGCCCCGGCCGTGCCGGCCGGCGCGGCCCCGCTGACCCCCGTCGCGCCGTGGCGCGACCAGCTCACCGCCGCCCTCGTGGGCCTCGGCTGGTCGGGCAAGGAGGCCGACACGGCGCTCACCGCGCTCGCGCCGGTCGCCGAGGAGCAGCAGGCCAACGGCGGGGTGCAGATCTCCGTGCTGCTGCGGCAGGCGATCCAGCTGCTGGGTAGGTCATGACGTCGCCGTTCGACCGGGGGCTGTCCGGCGAGGTGGACGACGACCTCGGCCGGCAGTTCGCCGTGTCGCCGCAGGCCGGCGAGGAGGAGCGCGTCGTCGAGTCGGCGCTGCGCCCGCACTCGCTGCACGACTTCATCGGCCAGCCGAAGGTCGCCCGGCAGCTCGCGCTGGTGCTCGAGGGCGCCAAGCGCCGCGGGCGGCCGCCGGACCACGTGCTGCTCTCCGGGCCGCCCGGCCTCGGCAAGACCAGCCTGGCGCTGATCATCGGCTCGGAGCTGGGCACGTCGGTGAAGATCACCAGCGGCCCGGCCATCGAGCGCTCCGGCGACCTGGCGGCGATGCTGTCCAACCTCGGCCCCGGTGACGTGCTGTTCATCGACGAGATCCACCGCATCGCCCGGCCGGCCGAGGAGCTGCTGTACATGGCGATGGAGGACTTCCGGGTCGACGTCGTCGTCGGCAAGGGGCCCGGGGCCACCGCCATCCCGCTGGACATCAACCCGTTCACGCTGGTCGGCGCCACCACCCGGGCCGGCCTGCTCACCGGGCCGCTGCGCGACCGCTTCGGGTTCGTCGGCCAGATGGAGTTCTACGAGCCGGCCGAGCTGCAGCAGGTGCTGGCCCGCAGCGCGGAGCTGCTCGGCGTGGAGCTGACCGACGACGGGTCGGCGGAGATCGCCGGCCGGTCCCGCGGCACCCCGCGCATCGCCAACCGGCTGCTGCGCCGGGTGCGCGACTACGCCGAGGTGGAGGCCGACGGCCGGGTGACCCGGGCGGTCGCCCGCGCCGCGCTGGCCCTCTACGACGTCGACGAGCTGGGCCTGGACCGGCTGGACCGCGCGGTGCTCGAGGCGCTGGTCCTGCGCTTCGGCGGCGGGCCGGTGGGGGTGTCGACCCTCGCGGTGGCCGTGGGGGAGGAGCCGCACACCGTCGAGGAGGTGTGCGAGCCGTTCCTCGTCCGGGCCGGCCTGCTGGCGCGCACGCCGCGCGGCCGGGTGGCCACCGAGGCGGCCTGGCGGCACCTGGACCAGCCGCTTCCCCGGGGCGGTCTCCCCCTCGGGGGTGGCCCAGCAGCCCCGCCCGCCGCGCGCCCGGACACCGAACCGCTGTTCGACGCCTAGACTGCCTGACGCTGGCGCGCAACTCGACTGCGCAACGGTCCGGCCGGCCGTGCGCTCCACGGCCGGCCGCTGTGCGCGCCGCAGCCGACGTACCCGAGCGGTCCCGTCCCGGACCGCACCCACCGCGCGCAGGCCCGGCGCGGTAGAGAGGCACCCCTGCCGTGGAGTCCTACTTCCCGCTCATCCTGCTCGTGCTGGCCTTCGTGCTGCTCATCGTGCTGCCGGCGCGCCAGCGCAAGCGGATGGCCGCCCAGCAGCAGCAGATGCAGGAGGCCCTGCAGCCGGGGACGCCGATCATGACGACCAGCGGCATCCACGGCACCGTGGCCGGCAAGACCGACACCACCGTGGACGTCGAGGTCGCCCCCGGCGTCGTCATGACCTTCGTGCGCCAGGCCATCCTCGAGGTCCGCAAGCCCGCCGTGACCGCCGGCGACGACGCGACCCCGGGCGACGACAGCCCCGGCGTCGTCGACGGTGGCCCGGCCGACCCCACCCGCTGAGCCGGGGTCCCCGTGGCCACCCGCCAGACTCCCGCGAGCCGCTACTTCGCGGCGTTCCTGCTGATCGTCGCCGGCCTGTACGCGCTGGTCTTCTTCACCGGCGACTCCCGGACCCCGCAGCTGGGCCTGGACCTGCGCGGCGGCACGACCGTCACGCTCACCGCCCAGACCCCCGGCGGCGGCGCGCCCGACCCCGAGGACCTGGAGCTCGCCCGCCAGATCATCGAGCAGCGGGTCAACGGCCTCGGCGTCGCCGAGGCCGAGGTGGTCACCGAGGGCGACTCGAACATCGTCATCTCGGTGCCGGGCGACGACGGTGACCAGGCCCGCGAGCTCGGCCAGACCGCGCAGCTGCGCTTCCGGCCGGTGATCTGCCCCGGCTCGGCGACCGTCTGCGCGACGCTGGACAACACCGTCTCCGACGCCGCCGCGCCCACCGACACGGCCCCGACGGACACCGCGGCGCCCACGGACACCGCGGCGCCCACGGACACCGCGGCGCCCACGGACACCGCGGCGCCCACGGACACCGCGGCGCCCACGGACACCGCGGCGCCGACCGACACCGCGGCGCCGACCGACACCGCGGCGCCCACGGACACGGCCGGCGCCCCGGGCACCGCCGAGCCCAGCGCTCCCGTCCTGGCCGCCACGCCGGAGGAGGCCGCGCCGGCCTACGACGCGCTGCGCTGCGACGCGACCGAGGAGCCGGTGCTGCCGGCCGACCCGGACAGCTACGTGGCCGCCTGCACCGAGGACGGCACCGGCAAGTACCTGCTCGGCCCGGCGATCATCGAGGGCACCGAGATCGAGGACGCCCAGGCCGGCACCCAGCAGGGCACCGGCGAGTGGATCGTCCTGCTCGACTTCAACAGCAGCGGCGAGCAGACCTGGGCCGAGTACACCGCGGCCCACCAGCAGGAGCAGGTCGCCTTCACGCTGGACGAGCGGGTCGTCTCCGCGCCGGTCATCCAGTCGGCGATCACCAGCAACCCGACGACGATCACCGGGCAGTTCGACCAGGAGAGCGCCGAGGAGCTGTCCAACCAGCTCAAGTACGGCGCGCTGCCGCTGACCTTCGAGCAGGCCACGGCGCAGTCGATCTCGACGGAGCTCGGCGCCGAGCAGCTGCAGGCCGGCCTCATCGCCGGCGCGATCGGCATCGCACTGGTCTTCGTGTACGCGCTGCTCTACTACCGCCTGCTCGGCCTGGTCATGATCGCGAGCCTGCTGCTGTCGGCCGTGGTCGTCTACGCCTGCCTCGTGCTGCTCGGCCGGCAGATCGGGTTCACCCTCAGCCTCGCCGGCATCGCCGGGTTCATCGTCTCGATCGGCATCACCGCCGACTCGTTCGTCGTCTACTTCGAACGGCTCAAGGACGAGATCCGCGAGGGCCGGACGCTGCGCTCGGCGGTGCCGCGGGCGTGGGTCCGCGCCCGCCGCACGATCCTGTCGGCCGACGCGGTGAGCTTCCTGGCCGCGGCGATCCTCTACTGGCTGGCCATCGGGGACGTGAAGGGCTTCGCCTTCACCCTGGGCATGTCGACCGTGCTCGACCTCGTGGTCGTCTTCCTCTTCACCCACCCGCTGATGGCGGTGCTCGCCCGGTTCAAGAGCTTCGGCAGCAGCCGCTTCTCCGGCCTGGGCCGCAGCATCGACCGACCCAGCTCCGCCCGCCCGGCGGCCGACGCCGGCCGGCAGCTCGTCGGCGCGGGCGCCCGCCGCGGCGGCACGGCCACCGACAGGAGCGACGCATGAGCCGCGACCAGCGCCCGGCCGAGGAGGAGATCCCGGTCGGCACCGACGCCGACGAGCGGCGCGACGCCTCGTCGGCGGCCGAGGACGCCGCCGCGGCGGCCGACGACGACGCCCTCGCCGACGCCGGTCTCCCGCGCGAGGGGCAGGACGACGCCGGCTCCGGCGTGCGCCGGCCGGCCCGCCGCGCCTCGCTGGCGCACCGGCTCTACAACGGCGAGGCGGGCCTCGACGTCGTCGGGCACAGCCGGCTGATCTACAAGATCACCGCGGTCGTGGTGCTGGTCTGCATCGCGTCGATGGTGTTCCGCGGGTTCAACTTCGGCATCGACTTCGCCGGCGGCAACAGCTTCCGGCTGCCCGGCAGCAGCGAGCAGCTCTCCGAGGTCCGCGAGGCCGCGGAGGACGCCGGCGCCGAGGTCGCCTCGGCGCAGATCGTCGGCGGCAACACGATCCTGCTGCGCACGGAGGAGCTCGACAACGACGGAGAGCGGGCGGTCGTGGCGGCCGTCTCCGACGCCGCCGGCATCGACGCCGACCAGGTCAGCCCCGAGGCGGTGAGCGCCGAGTGGGGCGCGGACATCACCGAGCAGGCGCTGATCGCGCTGCTGGTGTTCCTCGTGGCCGTCGTCGGCTTCCTGGCCCTGCGGTTCCAGTTCACGATGGCGGTCGGCGCGATGGCCGCGCTGCTGCACGACATCGTCGTGACGGCGGGGGTCTACTCGCTCGTCGGGTTCGAGGTCACCCCGTCGACGGTCATCGGCTTCCTCACCATCCTCGGCTTCTCGCTGTACGACACCGTCGTCGTCTTCGACAAGGTCGACGAGAACACCAAGGACCTGGCCGCCGGCGCGCGGATGACCTGGAGCGAGGCCGCCAACCTCGCCGTCAACCAGACCCTCATGCGGTCGATCAACACCTCGGTGATCGCCCTGCTGCCGGTCGCCGGGCTGCTGTTCGTCGGCGCCGGGCTGCTCGGCGTCGGCACGCTCAAGGACCTGGCGCTGGTGCTGTTCGTCGGCCTGGCCGCGGGCACGTACTCGTCGATCTTCCTGGCCACGCCGATCGTCGCCGACCTCGAGGAGCGCCGGCCCGAGCAGATCGCGCTGCGCAAGCGCGTGCTGGCCCGCCGCTCCGCCGCCGCGCGCGAGGCCGGCGCCCGGGGGACCGGCCCAGGCCGCGGCCCGGTGGCCAGCGCCCGCCGCTCCTCGGGCGCGCGGCGGCAGGCGGCCGTCGGGGTCGCCGAGCGCGAGGAGGACCTCGGGCCGGTGCAGGCCGACGTCGTCGTCGAGTCGCCGTCCTCGGTGGGCCCCACCGAGCCCCGCACCGGCAGCACGGCCGCCCCGCGGCCGGGCGCCCGCCCGCAGCGCCCCGCCGCGCGCCGCGGGGGCGGCGGCGGTAAGAAGCGCAGGTGAGCACGACGACGGACGCCGAGCTGCCCCTGGACGAGCTGGTCGCCTCGCTCGCCGTGGACGTGGCGGACTTCCCGTCCCCGGGGATCGTCTTCCGCGACCTGACGCCGGTCTTCGCCGACGGCCCGGCCTTCCGCCGGATCGTCCACGGCCTGGCCTCGCCGGCGACGGGCGACCCCCGGGTCGCGGCCCTGGCCTCGGCCCGCGACGGCGCCCACGCGGGTTTCGACGTGGTGGTCGGCGTGGAGGCCCGCGGGTTCCTGCTGGCCGCCGCCGTCGCCCTGGACGCCGGGGTCGGCGTCGTCCCGGTCCGCAAGGCGGGCAAGCTGCCGCGCGAGCGGGTGTCGGCCGACTACGACCTGGAGTACGGGTCGGCCCGGCTGGAGCTGCACACCGACTCCATCGTGGCCGGGCAGCGGGTGCTCGTCGTCGACGACGTGCTGGCCACCGGGGGCACCCTGGCCGCGGCGATCGCCCTGGTCGAGGAGCTCGGCGGCGTCGTCAGCGCCGTCTCCGTGGTGGTCGAGCTCGCCGACCTGGGCGGCCGCCAGCGGCTGGCGCCGCACACCGTGCACTCCCTCTGGACCACCTGAGCGCCGCCGGACCCCCCGGTGAGGGGCAGGACACCGCCCGGTCGCGCGGCCGGGCGGTCGGACCCGGCTAGCATGATGGGGGTCGTCCCTCCTCGAACCCGCAGGAGTCGCCGTGGCACCCGACGCAGCCGCCACCAACGTGGCTGCCGGGCGCCCGGGGGCCGCCGCTCCCGCCGCGCTCCCCGCGGGGGCGCCGCCGGACGAGCGGCCGGTGGAGCGGGCCCCGCTGCCGACCCGGCCGGCGGTGCGCCGGCCGGACGACGTGGGCTCCGAGCCGCCCGCCGAGAACGACCCCGGCACGCCGCGCCGCCGCGTCCGGGACCGGCTGGCCCGCCGGATCGTCGCCGGCCAGCGCAGCACCGTCGTCCGGCCGGTGCTGGAGCCGCTGGCCGCGCTGCACCGGCAGAGCCACCCCAAGGCCGACCTGGCGCTGCTGCAGCGCGCCTACGACGTCGCCGAGGCCGCGCACGCCACCCAGAAGCGCAAGAGCGGCGACCCCTACATCACCCACCCGCTGGCCGTGTCGACCATCCTCGCCGGCCTCGGCATGGACACGACGACGCTGATCGCGGCGCTGCTGCACGACACCGTCGAGGACACCGGCGTGACGCTGGAGTCCATCACCCGCGACTTCGGCCCCGAGGTCGCGCACCTGGTCGACGGCGTCACGAAGATCGACAAGGTCAAGCTCGGTGACGCGGCCCAGGCCGAGACGATCCGCAAGATGATCGTCGCGATGTCCCGCGACCCCCGGGTGCTGGTCATCAAGCTGGCCGACCGGCTGCACAACATGCGCACGCTGCGCTTCCTCCCGCCCGAGAAGCAGGAGAAGAAGGCGCGCGAGACGCTGGAGATCCTCGCCCCGCTCGCGCACCGGCTGGGCATGAACACGATCAAGTGGGAGCTCGAGGACCTCGCGTTCGCCACGCTGTACCCGAAGCGGTACGACGAGATCGTGCGGCTGGTGGCCGAGCGGGCGCCGTCCCGGGACACCTACCTGGCCGAGGTCACCGCGTCGGTCACCGAGCAGCTCAAGGCCGCGGGCATCGAGGCCGTGGTCACCGGCCGGCCCAAGCACTACTACTCGATCTACCAGAAGATGATCGTCCGCGGCCGGGACTTCACCGACATCTGGGACCTGGTCGGCATCCGGATCCTGGTCGACTCCGTCCGCGACTGCTACGCCGCGCTGGGCATCATGCACGCCCACTGGCAGCCGGTGCCCGGGCGGTTCAAGGACTTCGTCGCGATGCCGAAGTTCAACATGTACCAGTCGCTGCACACGACGGTGATCGGCCCGCAGGGCAAGCCGGTCGAGCTGCAGATCCGCACGCACGACATGCACCGCACCGCCGAGTACGGCATCGCGGCGCACTGGAAGTACAAGGAGAAGGCCAAGAGCGGCGGCAGGCCCGTGGCCGGTGCCTCAGCGGCCTCGAAGGCCGGCTCGGCCGACGACATGCTGTGGCTGCGCCAGCTGCTGGACTGGCAGCGGGAGGCCCAGGAGCCCGGCGAGTTCCTGGAGACCCTGCGCTACGACCTCGGTCCGCAGGAGGTCTTCGTCTTCACGCCCAAGGGCGACGTCGTCAGCCTGCCCGGCGACTCCACCCCGGTCGACTTCGCCTACGCCGTGCACACCGAGGTCGGGCACCGGTGCATCGGGGCCCGCGTCAACGGCGCCCTGGTCTCCCTCGACAGCAAGCTCAGCAACGGCGACGTGGTGGAGATCTTCACCTCCAAGTCGCCGACCGCCGGCCCGTCGAAGGACTGGCTGTCGTTCGTCGGCTCCTCCCGCGCGCGCACCAAGATCCGCCAGTGGTTCACCAAGGAGCGCCGCGAGGACGCCGTCGAGGCGGGCAAGGAGGCGCTGACCCGCGCCATGCGCAAGGCGGGGCTGCCGCTGCAGCGGCTGCTCGGCGGCGACGCGCTGTCCACGCTGGCCAAGGACCTGCGCTACGCCGACGTCACCGCGCTGTACGCCGCGGTGGGGGAGAACCACCTGTCGGCGTCGTCGGTGGTGGAGAAGCTCATCGCGGCGCTCGGCGGCACCGAGGGCGCGGTCGAGGACATCGCCGAGACCGCCATCCCGACCGCCCGGCCGCGGCCGCGGCGGCCCGGTAGCGGCGACCCGGGCATCGTCGTCCACGGGATGAGCGACGTCTGGGCCAAGCTCGCCAAGTGCTGCACCCCGGTGCCGGGGGACGACGTGCTGGGCTTCGTGACCCGCGGCGGCGGCGTCAGCGTGCACCGCACCGACTGCACCAACGCCGCGGACCTGCAGAGCAAGCCCGAGCGGCTGGTCGAGGTCGAGTGGGCCAGCGCGCCGGGCTCGGTGTTCCTGGTGGCCATCCAGGTCGAGGCGCTCGACCGGCACCGGCTGCTGTCCGACGTCACCAAGGCGCTGGCCGACGAGCGGGTCAACATCCTGTCGGCGTCGGTGCAGACCAGCCGGGACCGGGTGGCGATCAGCCGGTTCACCTTCGAGCTGGCCGACCCCGCGCACCTGGGCGCGGTGCTGCAGACGGTGCGCAACGTCGACGGCGTCTTCGACGTCGAGCGCGTCACCGCCTGACCCGCCGGCTCCACCGGGATCAGTCGGAGGACCCTGTCGCCGGTCAGGCCGTCACGGGGTCGGCGGCGAACGCCGGGTTCTCGCAGCTGGCGCCGACCTCCGGCGTGGTGTCCGGGTTGGCCGCCAGCAGCGCCACGAACTCCGCGAGCCGCGGGTCGGCGGCGTCGTCCAGCCGGATCGCGTGGTTCCACGCCTGCGCCGAGACGACGGTCCCGAGGCCGGGGTGGGGCGAGAGCATCACGTACGAGCCGCCCTCGACCAGGTCGGCGAGCGCCGCGACGTCGTCCTCGCCGGCCAGGTCCGGGTCGTAGGTGACCCAGACGGCGCCGTGCTCCAGCGAGTGGACGGCGTTCTCCGGGCGGATCGCCACGTCGTAGACGGTGCCGGTGCAGTCGGCCCAGACGCCGTCGTGCGGGCCGCCGACCGGCGGGTCCTCGCTGTAGTCGACGTCGGTGCGGACGTGCTCCTGGCCGGCCGCGTAGGCCGCCACCTCGGTCGACTCGAGCGTGACCGGCTCCGCGGCGGACCCGGCTCCGGCCGGCGACGCGGCGCCGGCCACGGTGCTGGTGCACCCGGCCAGCGCCAGCAGCCCACCGGCGAGCAGGGCGGTGCACCGGCGGGCGGTCACCCGACCACCTCGGCGGACTCGACGACGACCGGCTCGTTCGGGGCGCCGCCGCCGGGGCTGGGCTCGAGGCTGCCGTCGTGTCCGGCGGCCGCCACGTCCTGCACGACCGCGAGCCCGGCGTCGTCCAGGGAGCCGACGACCGTGTAGTCCGGCGGCAGGGCCGTGTCGACGTAGCAGATGAAGAACTGGCTGCCGGTCGAGCCCGGCTGCCCGCTGTTGGCCATGGCGACGGTCCCGGCCGGATAGGCGGTGCTCGGGGTGACCTCCTCGTCGAACCGGTAGCCCGGCCCGCCGCGGCCGGTCCCGGTGGGGTCGCCGCACTGCAGCACGCCGAAGGACGGCTGGTCCACCAGCCGGTGGCACGGGCTGCCGTCGAAGAAGCCCGCGTCGGCCAGGTGCGCCATGCTGGCGGCCGCGCAGGGCGCCCCGGCGCGGTCGAGGGTGAGCGTCAGCTCGCCCTGCCGAGGGTCAGGACGACGGTCGCGGTGCCCTCGGCCGGCACCTCCTCCGGCGGGGTGCCGGCCGGCGTGCCGGACCCGTCGGACTGCCAGTCGCAGGAGGCCGTCGACCCGTCCGTCGAGCCACCGGGACCCGGCGTGGCGCCGGAGTCGGCGCTCGCGGAGGCGCTCGGTGAGCCGGACGGGTCCGGGTCGTCCGGCGACGCCGAGCCCGCCACCTCCGTGGAGCACCCGGCGAGCGCGAGCAGGGCGGCGGCGAGGGCGCCGGCCGCGCGAGGCGTCACTGCACGACCGTCACGGAGGTGATCGTCACCGGGGTGTTCGGGGCGCCGCCGCCGGGCGAGGGCTCGAAGGAGCCGTCGTTGCCGGCCGCCGCGATCTGGTCGAGCACGGCCAGGCCGGCCTCGTCGACCGTGCCCACCGCGGTGTAGTCCGGCGGCAGCTGGGTGTCGGTGAAGCACAGGAAGAACTGGCTGCCGGTCGAGCCGGGGGCGCCGCTGTTCGCCATCGCGATGGTGCCCCGCGGGTAGGTGGTCTCCGGCGTGACCTCCTCGTAGAACCGGTAGCCCGGCCCGCCCTGGCCCGTGCCGGTCGGGTCGCCGCACTGCAGGACGCCGAACGTGGGCTGGTTGACCTCGCGGTGGCAGGGGCTGCCGTCGAAGAAGCCGACCGAGGCCAGGTGGGTGAAGCTGGACGCCGCGCACGGGGCCTTGGCGCGGTCCAGGGTGAAGGTCATGTCGCCGGCCGAGGTGGTCACGGCGAGCGTGGAGGTCCCGGTCGCCGGGGTGGCGGCCTCGTCCGCGGGGATGCCGACGTCGGTGCCGGACCCGTCGGGGGCGAAGTCGCAGGTGACGGTCCCGTCGGGGTTGACCACCGGCGCCACCGGCGACTCCGCGGCCGCGGCCGGCGAGGAGGAGGAGTCGGCGGCCACGGTCGGGTCGTCGTCGTCCCCGCCGAGCCCGGTGACCAGCCAGACCGCGCCGGCGACCAGCACGACGGCGGCGACGGTCACGGTGATGAGCAGGTTGCGGCGGCGCTTCCTGGCCAGCTCGGCGCGGCGCTCGAGCTGCCGCTGCAGGTGGCGCTGGGCGGCCTGCCGGCGCTGCTTGTTGCTCGGCACGGGGGACTACTCCTCGACGGGGGACGGCTGCTGCGGGGCCCATGCGACAGGGACGGGCCCGGATGGGCCCCGCTGGTCGGTCCGCGAGTCTAGGCGGCGGAGCTGGGGATCCCCGGTTGCCCGGCGCGGGGCGGGTCGGGTCGGGGGAGCGCGGCACGGGGGGTGATCACCCCGCGTAACCTGCACGCGTGCTCATCCGCTCGTTCCCGGCAGGCGCCTTCGGCACGAACTGCTACACCGTCGCCACCGGGCGGGGCCAGGAGTGCGTGATCGTCGACCCCGGCATGGAGGCCGTCGAGCCCCTGGCGCAGATCATCGCCGAGGACGGGCTCAAGCCGGTCGCCGTCGTGCTCACCCACGGCCACCTCGACCACACGTTCTCCGTCGTCCCGGTGTGCGAGGGGTACGACATCCCCGCCTACCTGCACCCGCTGGACAACGGGATGCTCAGCGACCCCGCGCGCTGGTTCGGCCCGCGGCTGGCCCGGCTGGTCTCCGGCGCGCGGCTGCCCGACCCGTCGGAGGTCCGCACGCTGGACGACGGCGCGGTGCTGGACCTGGCCGGGGTCTCGCTGACCGTCCGGCACGCCCCCGGCCACACCGAGGGGTCGGTGGTGTTCTCCCTGGACCTCGGCGAGGCGCCCGGCCTGTTCGCCGGCGACGTGCTGTTCGAGGGGTCGGTCGGGCGGGTGGACCTGCCCGGCGGCTCCTGGCAGTCCATGCTGACCTCGCTGCGCGACGTCGTCCTGCCGATGGACGACGAGACCATCGTGCTGCCCGGGCACGGCGGGCCGACCACCATCGGCCGGGAGCGGGCCACCAACCCCTACCTGGTCCAGGCCGCGGCGCACACGGCGGCCCCGGCGCCGAAGGGCCGTGGGCTGTGAGCGAGCTCGCGAGCTCACCAGAGCGCACAGCACCCCCGGGCACGCGACCGACGAGCGCCAGCGAGGAGGACGCGTGACGGGACTGACGGCTCCGAAGGGCACCTTCGACACGCTGCCGCCGGAGTCCGCGCGCTTCCTGGCCGTGCGCGACCTGCTGACCGCGCCGCTGCGGCGGGCCGGGTACGGCTACGTCGAGACGCCGGTGTTCGAGGAGACCGCCGTCTTCTCCCGCGGGGTGGGCGAGTCCACCGACGTCGTGACGAAGGAGATGTACACCTTCGACGACCGCGGCGGCCGCTCGCTCACGCTGCGCCCGGAGCTCACCGCCGGGCTGATGCGGGCCTTCATCGAGCACCGGCTCGTGCAGGGCGCGCTGCCGGTGAAGCTGTGGACCGTCGGCTCGGCCTTCCGCTACGAGCGACCCCAGGCCGGCCGGTACCGGCACTTCACCCAGGTCGACATGGAGGCGCTCGGCGTCGACGACCCGGCGCTGGACGCCGAGGTGGTGGCGCTGGGCGTGCAGGGGTTCCGCGACCTCGGGCTGCGCGACTTCGAGCTGCTGCTGACCTCGCTGGGCGACGCGACCTGCCGCCCGCAGTACCGGGAGCTGCTCGTCGCCCACCTGGAGAAGCTGGACCTCGACGAGGAGACCCGCCGGCGCGCGGCGATCAACCCGCTGCGGGTGCTGGACGACAAGCGGCCCGAGGTGCAGGCGCAGCTCGACGACGCGCCGCTGATGGTCGACCACCTCTCGGACTCCACGAAGGCTCACTACGACGCCGTCCGCCAGCACCTCACCGACCTCGGCGTCACCTGGACCGAGGCCCCGCGGCTGGTCCGCGGCCTGGACTACTACACGAAGACGACGTTCGAGTTCGTGCACAACGGGCTCGGCGCGCAGTCGGCGATCGGCGGCGGCGGCCGCTACGACGGGCTGTCCGCGGCGCTGGGTGGGCCGGACGTCTCCGGCATCGGCTACGCCGTCGGCGTGGACCGGACGCTGCTCGCGGTGCAGGCCGAGGGCCTCGACATCGGGGAGAGCGCGGGCGTGCAGGCCTTCGTCGTGCCGTTGGGTGCCGAGGCCAAGCGGCTCGCCGTCCGGCTGGTCGGGCAGCTGCGTGCCGCCGGGATCGCGGCCGACACGGTCTACGGCGACCGCGGGCTCAAGGGCGCGATGAAGGCCGCCGACCGCTCGGGGGCCACGCACGCGGTCGTCATCGGCGAGCGCGACCTGGCCGAGGGCGTGGGCCAGCTCAAGGACCTGCGGACGGGCGAGCAGACCGCCGTCCCGGTGGCCGATCTGTTCGACGCGCTGAAGCGTGCGACGGTGGGGGAGTGACGATGGAGCAGCGGCCGCTGGGCCGGACCGGCGCCGAGGTCGGCGTCGTGGGACTGGGTACCTGGCAGCTGGGCGGCGACTGGGGCGACGTCGACGACGAGGCGGCCGAGGCGGTGCTGGAGGCGGCGCTCGACGCGGGGGTGACCCTGCTCGACACCGCCGACGTGTACGGCGACGGCCGCTCGGAGGAGCGGATCCGCCGGGCGCTGGTGCTGCGGTCGGACCGGCCGTTCGTCGCGACCAAGGCCGGACGGCGGGCCGACCCGTTCACCGCCGAGCAGTACACGCCGGAGAACCTCCGCGCGTGGGTGGACCGCTCCCGGCGCACCCTCGGCGTCGAGACGCTCGACCTGGTGCAGCTGCACTGCCCGCCGACCGCCGTCTACTCCGACCAGCGGGTCTACGACACCCTCGACGGGTTCGTCGCCGACGGGTCGATCGCCGCCTACGGCGTCTCGGTGGAGACCGTCGCCGAGGGGCTGACGGCGCTGCAGCACCCCGGCGTCGCGACGATCCAGGTGATCCTCAACGTCTTCCGCCGCAAGCCGCTGGAGGAGCTGCTGCCCGCGGCGCAGGCCGCCGAGGTCGGGATCCTGGCGCGCGTCCCGCTGGCCAGCGGCCTGCTGACCGGCAAGTACGACGAGTCGACGACGTTCCCCGCCGACGACCACCGGAACTTCAACCGCCACGGCGAGGCCTTCGACGTCGGCGAGACCTTCGCCGGCGTGCCCTTCGAGGTCGGCGTCGCCGCGGCCCGGGAGGTCGCCGAGATCGCCGGGGACGCGCCCACCGCCGCGTTCGCCCTGCGCTGGGTGATCGACCAGCCCGGCGTCACGACCGTGATCCCCGGGGCGCGCAACGTCGAGCAGGTGCGCGGCAACGTCGCCGCCGCGGACCTGCCGCGGCTCACCGAGGCCCAGCTCGCCGACCTGGAGCGGGTGTACGACGAGCGCATCCGCGCGCACGTGCACGACCGCTGGTAACCCCCGAACCCCCACAGAGAGAGATCCCCCGTGCTCCGCACCCATGACGCCGGCACCCTCCGCGGTTCCGACGCCGGCTCGCAGGTCAGCCTCGCCGGCTGGGTCGCCCGCCGCCGCGACCACGGCGGCGTGGTCTTCCTCGACGTCCGCGACGCCTCCGGCTACGTGCAGGTCGTCGTCCGCGAGGAGGAGGCGCACGCCCTCCGCAACGAGTACTGCGTCCTGGTCACCGGCGAGGTGCGCCAGCGGCCCGCCGGCAACGAGAACCCCGAGCTGCCGACCGGCGAGATCGAGGTCGTCGCGAGCGAGCTGCGGGTGCTGTCGTCCGCCGCGCCGCTGCCGTTCCCGATCGAGACCGACGCGGCGGCCTCCGACGACGTCCGCTACCGGTTCCGCTACCTGGACCTGCGCCGCCAGGACCCGGCCCGGATCATCCGGCTGCGCAGCGAGGTCAACCGCGTCGCCCGGGGCGTCATGGCCGGGCACGGGTTCACCGAGGTGGAGACGCCGACGCTGACCCGCTCGACGCCGGAGGGCGCCCGCGACTTCGTCGTCCCGGTGCGCCTGCAGCCGGGCAAGTGGTACGCGCTGCCGCAGTCGCCGCAGCTGTTCAAGCAGCTGCTGATGATCGGCGGGCTGGAGCGGTACTACCAGATCGCCCGCTGCTTCCGGGACGAGGACTTCCGCGCCGACCGGCAGCCGGAGTTCACCCAGCTCGACTTCGAGATGAGCTTCGTCGAGCGGGACGACGTCCTGGCCATCGCCGAGGACGTCGTCCGCGCGCTGTGGCGGGAGCTGGCCTCCTACGACGTCCCCGAGATCCCGCGGATGACCTACCGCGAGGCGATGGACCGGTTCGGCTCCGACAAGCCCGACCTGCGCTTCGGCATCGAGCTGACCGAGCTCACCGAGTTCTTCGCCGACACCCCGTTCCGCGTCTTCCAGGCGCCCTACGTCGGCGCGGTCGTCATGCCCGGCGGCGGCTCCCAGCCGCGGCGGGCGTTCGACGCCTGGCAGGACTGGGCCCGCTCCCGCGGCTCCCGCGGCCTGGCCTACGTGACGATCGGCGAGGACGGCACGCTCGGCGGGCCGGTCGCGAAGAACATCTCCGACGCCGAGCGCGAGGGCCTGGTCGCCGCGGTCGGCGCGCAGCCGGGCGACTGCGTGTTCTTCGCCGCCGGCGCCCGCCGCACCTCCCAGGAGCTGCTCGGCGCCGCCCGCAACGAGATCGCCAAGCGGCTGGAGCTCGTCGAGCCCGGGTCCTGGTCGTTCCTGTTCGTCGTCGACTTTCCGATGTTCGAGGAGACCGAGGACGGGGAGTGGACCTTCATGCACCACCCGTTCACCTCGCCCACGCCGGAGTGGCGCGACCGCTTCGCCGAGGACAAGGGCGCCGCGCTGTCCGACGCCTACGACATGGTGATCAACGGCAACGAGGTGATGAGCGGGTCGGTGCGTATCCACGACGCCGCCCTGCAGGAGCGGGTGTTCGAGACCCTCGGCATGTCCCGCGAGGAGGCCCGCGAGCGGTTCGGCTTCTTCCTCGAGGCCTTCGCCTACGGCCCGCCGCCGCACGCCGGCGCGGCCCTGGGCTGGGACCGGCTGACCGCGCTGCTGGCCGGCGTGGACTCGATCCGCGAGGTGATCGCGTTCCCGAAGACCGGCGCCGGCTTCGACCCGCTGACCGGCGCTCCCACGCCGATCACCGAGGCGCAGCGCACGGAGGCCGGCATCGACGCGAAGCCCGAGGAGCCCGCGCTGCCCGGCGAGCCCGGCGCCCCCGGCCCCACGGACCCGACGAAGAGCTGAGTCCGGCCACAGCGGTCCCGGGTCAGCCGGGACGGCTCACAGCTGGGGTGGACCCGTCGCGGGGGGCCGGAGGCCCTCCCGACGGGGACACGGGCAGCGGCTCAGCGGCGCGGGGGACGGCACCTGGCCGCGGGGTCGGCCGGCAGGCCGACGGTGTCATAGTGCCTCCATGCCGCTGCGCGCCCGCACCCTGCTCGGTCCCGGCCCGTCCAACCCCTACCCGGAGGCCACGGTCGCCCTCGGGCAGCCGCTGCTCGGCCACCTCGACCCGGTCTTCCTCGGGATCCTCGACGAGACCTCCGACCGGCTGCGGCAGCTGTTCGGCACCGCCAACCGGCGCACCCTGCCGCTGTCGGCGACCGGCTCGGCGGGCATGGAGGCGGCCTTCGTCAACACCGTCGGCCCCGGGGACGTCGTCGTGGTCGCCGTCAACGGCCTGTTCGGCGAGCGGATGGTGGACGTCGCCTCGCGCTGCGGCGCCGAGGTCGTGCGGGTCGACCACGAGTGGGGCCGGCCGGTGGACGCCGAGCGGGTGCTGGCCGCCCACCCCTCGCCCAAGCTGATCGCCGCGGTCCACGCCGAGACCTCCACCGGCGTCCGGTCCGACCTCGAGCCGCTGGCCGCCGGCAAGGGCGACGCGCTGCTGCTGGCCGACTGCGTCACCTCCCTGGGCGGCATCCCGGTGCGGCTGGACGACTGGGGCGTCGACCTCGCCTACTCCGGCTCGCAGAAGTGCCTGGGCACCGCGCCCGGCCTCGCCCCGTTCACCATCGGCGAGCGGGCCTGGGAGCGGCGGATCGAGAAGCCGCAGAGCTGGTACCTCGACCTCGGCATGCTCGGCGGCTACGCCGGCGAGGCGGCCGGCAGCGGCGGGCGCACCTACCACCACACCGCGCCCACCGGCATGGTCGTGTCGCTGCACGCCGCGCTCGGCCGGATCCTCGACGAGGGCCTGGACGCCGTCCACGCCCGGCACGCCGAGGCCGGCCGGCTGCTGGCCGAGGGGCTGGCCGAGCTGGGCCTGGAGCTGTTCGCCGCCGAGGGGCACCGGCTGCCCGAGCTGACCACGGTGCGGGTGCCCGAGGGCGCCGACTCGGCGAAGGTCCGGGCGGAGCTGCTGGAGCGCTACGACCTGGAGATCGGCGGCGGCGTCGGCGCCCACGCGGCGACCGTGTGGCGGATCGGCCTGATGGGCGCCAACGCCCGGCCCGACCGGGTGGCGCTGGTGCTGGCCGCGCTGCGCGAGGTCCTCGGCCGGTGAGCCGGGTGGGCCGGTGACCGCGCCGGCGGCGTCCCCCGTCGTCCCCGCCGCGACCGCCCCCGCGCAGGCCGGGCGGCTGCCCGCCTGGGCACTGGTGCCGCTCGCGGCCCTGGTCTGGTGGGCCGGCGGCCACCTGTGGTGGCTGCTGGACGGCCTCGGCGGACCGGGTGCCGGCGCGACCGCCCTGCCGCTGTCGGCGTCGACCCTGGGCCTGCTGGTCCTCGGCGCCGGCACGGGCGGCGTCGGCGCCGGCCTGCTGGGCCGCGCGACGCGCTCCCGGCCGCTGGGGCTGGCCGCGACCGGTGGCGGCGTGGCGCTCGCGGTGGCGGTCACGCTGCTGCAGTCGCTGGCGGCCGTGCGGTCCGCCGGTGCCGGGTCCTTCGCGGCCGAGCCGGTCGTGCTGACCGGCCTGTCCGCGGTCGTCGTGGGGGCCGCCGTCGTCGGGTGGCTGCTGGGCTCGTCCGCGTTGCTCGGCCGGCCCGGGCTCGGGGCCGCGCTCGGCGCGCTGGCCGGGCTGGCGCCGTCCTGGCTGTCCGGGGTGGTCGCCGCGCTCGGCGGCTCGCCGGGGGAGGCGTCGTCCTGGGCCGGGGCCGCGGTGCTCGCCGGGGCCCTCGTCGCCGTCGCGGTGCGCCCGCCGCTGCGGCTGCTGTGGTGGCCGCCGGTGGTCGCCCTCGCCTGGCTCACCGGCCCGGCGCTGGCCGCCGTGGTCTGGCTCGAGCCGCTGCTGCGCCCCGGGGCGGGCCTGCCCGGCACGCTGCTGGACTCGCTCTCCGGCGCCTGGCAGGTGTTCGGCCTGGCGGCCGACCCGGCCGTGCGCGACCTGACCCCGTGGATCGCGGCGCTCGTCACCGCGCTCGCCCTCTCGGCGGCGCTGGTGGCGCGGCCGCGTCCGGCGGCCGCGGGCTGACCCGCCCGGCCTCAGCGCCGGACGGCCGCCGCGGGGACGTTCTCGCCGGCCGCCGCCGCGGCCACGGTCAGGTCCGGGGCCACCGGCTCCTCGCCGTCCGCCGCGCCCGCGTCGTCGCCGCCCGCGCCCAGCCGGACCAGCGGCAGGGCGGCGCAGGCCGCGGCGACCGAGGCGGCCGCGGCCAGCCAGAAGACCGCCAGCAGCGCGGCGGGGTCGGCGACGACGACCCCGCCGACGACGCTCGCCCCCGCGGTCACGACCGCGGCCGTGGCGGCGCTGGCTACGGACGTGCCGATCGAGCGCAGCAGCGTGTTCAGCCCGTTGGCCGACGCCGTCTCGGAGACCGGCACCGAGCGCATGATCAGCGTCGGCATCGCCGCGTAGGCCACCGACGTCCCCAGGCTCACCAGCAGCGAGCCGACGACGACCTGCCACACCTCGGCGCTGAGGAAGTACCGGGCCGCGTAGGCCGCGGCCATGCCCAGCGCGCCGGCGACCAGCGCGACGACCGGCCCGATGCGGCGGATCACGGCCGCCGCGACCGGCGCCATCAACCCGAAGGCCAGCGCGGTGGGGGCCATCGCCAACCCGGCCTGCAGCGTCGTCAGGCCGAGCCCCCCGGTGGCCACCGGCAGCTGCAGCACCTGGGTGGTCACCAGCATGTTGGCGAACATCGCGAACCCGGTGAACACCGAGGCGACGTTCACCAGCAGCACCCGCGGCCGGGCGGCCACGCGCAGGTCCACCAGGGGTGCGGCCGTGCGCAGCTGCACCGGCACCCACACCGCCAGCAGGACGGCGCCCGCGGCGGCGCACCCCAGGGTCGCCGCGCTGGTCCACCCCCAGTGCCCGCCCTTGGACAGGGCCAGCAGCAGCGTGGTGAGGCAGCCCGACAGCAGGACGGCGCCGCGCAGGTCGAACCGGCGCCGCGCGCGCGGCGGGGACGGCGCCAGGACCACCCCGACGGCGCCCAGCATGATGACCCCCACCCCGCCCGGCACCCACTAAAGCAGCTGCCAGTAGAGGTATAGCAACAC
>NZ_JBJGZO010000042.1:0-39365 GCF_054050575.1 Blastococcus sp. SYSU D00868 | reverse complement strand
GCTCGAGTGCGGGGACCGCACTCGAGCGACTCCGTACCTCACGCGGCCAGGGCGGCCACCGGGGGCGTGCGGGCCGCGCGGCGGGCCGGCAGCACCGAGGCGACCAGCCCGGCGGCGGTGGCGACGACGACGATCGCGCCGACCTGCAGCCACGGCATGCTCAGCACCACCTCGCCGTACTCGCCGAGCACCGAGGCCACGCCGATCAGCCCGTAGCCGGTGCCGAGCGCGACGCCGAGCACCGCCGCGACCCCGGCGACCAGCGCCGCCTCCCAGGCGAGCAGGCCGCGCACCTGGCCGCGGGTCAGCCCGAGCGCGCGCAGCAGGCCGTTCTCCTGCCGCCGCTCGACCACCGACAGGGCCAGGGTGTTGCCGACGCCGATCAGCGCGATCAGCACGGCGACCCCGAGCAGCCCGGTGACGACCAGCAGCAGCACGTCGAGCACCTGGTCCAGCGCGGCCCGCTCGCTGGCCAGCCCCGTGACCGCGGCGGTCGGCACCGCCGCGCCGGCGAGGTCGGACACCTCGTCGACCACCGCGCCGGTGTCGGCGCCGTCGGCCAGCCGCACCCACAGCGTGTCCAGCACCGCCGCCGGGGCGAGCGCGGTCAGGTCGGCCGCGGCCAGCAGCGGGAGGTCGGTGTCGCCGAGCCGGACGGTGAACGTCCGCGCGCCGCCGGCGCCGGTCAGCGCCACCTCGTCGCCGTCGGCGACGCCCCAGCTCTCGACGGTCCACCACGGCAGGACGACGGTGCCGGCCGCCGGCAACGGCAGGTCGTCGGTGGAGCGCAGCACCGGCGCCGCCTCGGCCGGGGCGACGCCGAGCGCCGTCGTCTCCCAGCCGTCGGGCCCGGTCACCGGGCCGGCGGACAGCGGCGCCACCGCGCGCACCCCGCCGACCGCGCGCAGCCGTTCGACCAGCGAGGCGGGCATGCCCCCCTCGGTGTTGCCGGTGACCACGACGTCGGTCGGGTACTGCGCCTCGAGCCCCGCCTGCGCGGTCGCCCGGGTGGAGGCCGCGCCGACGACCATGGCGGTGGTCAGCGTGACGCCGATGAGCAGCGCGGTCGCCGTGGCCGCCGTCCGGCGCGGGTTGCGGGTGGCGTTGCCGCCGGCCAGCCGGGCGGTCACCCCGCCGCGGTGGACCAGCCGGCCCGCGGCCGCGACCACCGGCGGCACCGCCCGCTGGGCCAGCAGCACCACGCCGAGGAAGCTCAGCGCCCCGCCGCCCACCGACGCCAGGACCTCGCCGAGGACGACGCCGGCGCCCATCAGCAGCGCCCCGGGGATGAGCAGCAGCAGGCCCGCGACCAGCCGCAGCACGCCGCCGCGGGAGCGCAGCGGCGCCGGGTCCAGCGGGCGCAGGGCGGCCAGCGGCGCCACCCGGGTGGCCGCCCGCGCCGGGGCCAGGGCCGCGACCAGGGTGGTGAGCGTGCCGACGGCCAGGCCGCCGAGCACCGCGGACAGCGGCACCGACACCCCCGCCAGTGGCACCGGCGAGTCGGTGCCCACGACGGCCGAGACCAGCGCGGCCAGCCCGATGCCGGCGCCGACCCCGAGCGCGGAGGCGGCCACCCCCGTCAGCGCGGCCTCGGCGAGCACGCTGCGGCGGACCTGCCGGGAGGTCGCGCCGACGCAGCGGAGCAGCGCCAGCTCCCGGGTCCGCTGCGCCAGCAGGACGGCGAATGTGTTGGCGATGACCAGCCCGGCCACCAGCAGCGCGACGGTGCCGAAGACCAGCAGCATCAGCGTGAGCACCAGCGCGTCGCCGGTGAGCGCCTCGGCCTCGGCCACCGCCTGCTCCTCGCCGGTGCGGACCTCGGCGTCGGCGCCGTCCAGCGCCGCGCGGACCGCCCCGGCCAGCGCCTGCGGGTCGGTGCCGTCGGCCGCGGCGATCCGCAGCTCGCTGGGGCCCAGCGCGCCCCACGCCTGCAGCTGGTCGCCGGTGACGAAGGCGCGGCCGTTGATGCCGGCGGACGGGTCACCGCCGAGGTCGACGACGCCGGTCACGGTGGCCTGGGAGGTGGTCTCGCGGACCTCGTCGCCGTAGGTGGTGACGGTGAGGACGTCGCCGATCCCCGCGCCGACCCGCTCGCTGACCGCCACCTCGCCGGGCCGGTCGGGCAGCGCACCCTGCGCGAGCTGCTGCCAGCGCAGGGCCGGGTCGTCGGCCACGGAGTCCACGACCAGGTACTGGGCGCCGGTGCGGCCGGGCACCAGGGCCTGCACCGACGTCGAGGTCGCGCGGTCGACCGCGGCGACGCCGGGCACGCCGGCGACCTGCTCGGCCTCGTCCTCGAGCGTGCCGCCCACGCTGGTGACGACGACGTCGGCGCTGACGTACCGCGCGCCGATCGCCTCGAGCATGGTGTCGCGGGTGGTCCGGCTGAGCGTCAGCGTGGCCACGACGAAGCCGACGGCGATGACGATCGCGACGGTGGAGGCGACCAGCCGGGCGGCGTGCGCCCGCAGGCTCGCGGTGGTGACGCGGGCCATGCCGCTGTCGGTGCGCATCGGTGCTCAGGCCCCCAACCCGCGCAGCGCGGCGAGGACGGCGTCGGCGGTCGGGTCGGCGATCTCGCCGGCGACCCGGCCGTCGGCGAGCAGCACGACCCGGTCGGCGTAGGCGGCCGCGGTGGCGTCGTGGGTGACCATGACGACGGTCTGGCCGGTCTCCCGCACGCTGCTGCGGAGCAGGTCCAGCACCTCCGCGCCCGACCGGGAGTCCAGGTTGCCGGTCGGCTCGTCGGCGAACACCACGTCGGGCCGGGGGAGCAGCGCCCGCGCCACCGCGACCCGCTGCTGCTGCCCGCCGGACAGCTCCGACGGCCGGTGCCGCAGCCGGTCGCGCAGGCCCAGCCGGCCCACGACCGCGTCGAACCAGGCCGGGTCGGGGCGGCGGCCGGCCAGCTGCATCGGCAGCACGATGTTCTCCCGGGCGTCGAGCACCGGGAGCAGGTTGAACGACTGGAAGACGAAGCCGATCCGCTGCCGCCGCAGCCGGGTGAGGTGGTCGTCGCGCAGGCTCGTCAGCTCCGTGCCGCCGAGGAACACCTGGCCGCCGGTCGGGGCGTCGAGCCCGGCCAGGCAGTGCATCAGCGTCGACTTGCCCGACCCCGACGGGCCCATGATCGCGGTGAACGCGCCGCGGGCGAAGGCGACGTCGACCCCGGCGAGCGCGTGCACGGCCGTGGCGCCGCTGCCGTAGGTGCGGGTCAGCGCGGTGGCGCGGACGGCGTCGGCGGCCGGCGGCGGCTCGCCGGGGACGGTCATCACGGGGACGGGAGCGGACACGGGGGACCTCCGGCGGGTGGGCAGCGGGAACGGCGTCCACGCTGCCGGGGGAGGCCGTCGTCCCGCGTCGGAGCGGCGGGCGATCCTCGCGCCGCCGTCCCTGCGCCCGCGGGACGACCCCGCCGTCATCCCCCGGTCGTACGGCCCCTCGCTCGTCCGGGGGCGAGTGGTCACGCGTCGCGGAGGAGGTCGGCCGGCTGCACCAGGCCGGTCCGGTAGGCGAGGACGACGGCCTGCACCCGGTCGCGCGAGCCGGTCTTGGCCAGCACCCGCCCCACGTGCGTCTTCACCGTCGCCTCGCTGACCACGAAGTGCGCGGCGAGCTCGGCGTTGGTCGCGCCGTAGGCCATCTGCACCAGCACCTCGCGCTCGCGCGGGGTCAGCTCCGCCAGCTCTCGCGGCTCGGCGGCCGCGGCCGGCGCCGCCCCGCGCAGCATCGGCGCCACGTGCTGCAGCAGCCGCCGGGTGGACGACGCCGCGATCACCGAGTCCCCGGCGTGCACGGTGCGCACCGCGGCGAGCATCTCCTCGGGCGGGGCGTCCTTGAGCAGGAAGCCGCTGGCCCCGGCGCCGATCGCGGCCACCACGTACTCGTCGAGGTCGAACGTGGTGAGGACGACGACCCGGGGCCGCTCGCCGCGGGCGGTCACCTGGCGGGTGGCCTCGATGCCGTCGGTGCCGGGCATCCGCACGTCCATCAGGACGACGTCGGCCGGCGTCCGGGCCAGCAGCCGGACCGCCTCGTCGCCGGTGCCCGCCTCGCCGACCACCGTCAGGTCGGGCTGGGAGTCGATGACCATGCGGAAGCCGGCCCGGACCATCTGCTGGTCGTCGACGAGCACCACCCGGATCCGGCCGTCGCCCACCGTGTCGCCCACCGGGCCGCTCACCGGGGCCCCCGGTAGGGCAGGAACGCGTGCACCGCGAACCCGCCGCCGGACCGCGGCCCGGCGGTCAGCCGGCCGCCGTGCAGCTGCGCCCGCTCGACCATGCCGCGCAGGCCCTGCCCGGCGCCGTCGGGCCCCTCCCCGGTCAGCGCGGCGGACGCGCCGCGCCCGTCGTCGAGAACCGCCACCTCCAGGCCGTCGTCCCGCCAGGAGAGCCGCACCCACGCCCGGCAGGCCGACCCGGCGTGCTTGAGCACGTTGGTCAGCGACTCCTGCACGATCCGGTAGGCCGCCAGCTGCGGCCCGGCGGGCAGTGGCCGCGGGGCGCCCTCCACCAGCAGGTCGACGTCCAGGCCGCTGGCCCGCACGTCCTCGACCAGCGCGGGGACCGCGGCGACGTCCGGCTGCGGCGCGTACTCCTCGCCCGGGCCCTCGCGCAGCACGCCGAGCAGCGCCCGCATGTCGGTGAGCGCCTGCCGGCCGGTCGCCGCGATCGCCTCCAGCGCGCCGGTGGCCGCCTCCGGGTCGGTGCGGCCGGCGTAGCGGCCGCCGTCGGCCTGGGCGATGACGACCGACAGCGAGTGGGCGACGACGTCGTGCATCTCGCGCGCGATGCGGGCGCGCTCGGCGGTGGCGGCCAGCCGCATCTCCTGCTGCCGCTCGATCTCCAGCAGCCGGGCCCGCTCCTCCAGCCCGGCCTCCCGCTGCAACCGGGCCCGGCGCAGGTTGCCCAGCGCCCAGGCGGCGACGACGGCGATCGCGATCGCCCCCGTCGCGGCGACCATGGCGTCGGCCGAGTCGGCGGCGTAGTAGAAGGTGGCGGCCAGCAGCGCACCGAACAGGCCGAGCGCCAGGCCCGCCCGCCCGGCCCACCGGGGGGCGTAGGCGGCGAGCGCGTGCACCATCACCAGCGCAGCGACGTCGGCCGGCAGCAGCTGGTACACCACGCCCAGCTGCAGCAGCCCGACCACGGTGACGACCGCCGCGGCGGCGATCGGCGCCCGCCGCCGCCAGGCCAGCGGCGCGACGAGCAGCGTGCCGGTGAGCAGCGCGACGTCCGCGTCCGGCCAGTACGTGGCGGCGGGCAGCAGCACGAGGGTGAACCAGACGGCGCCCGCGAGCGCCGCGTCGACCGCGAACGGGTGCCCGCGCAGCCGGTCGGCCACGCGCTCCATCGGTTCGTCCATCGCGGGTCGACCCTAGGCAGTGCGCGGGCGGGCGTCGTCCACCTGCGGGATGACCCGCCCGTCCGGCCCCGGGACGACGCCGGTCAGCCGCCGACGTTGCAGCCGACGAACCCGGTGGAGACGTCGACCGGCGCGAACGTCGTCCCGTCGGCGGCCACCAGCCCCTCGATCCGCAGCCGCCCGTCGCTGTGCCCGCAGTCCTCGCCGGGCGGGTCGAGGTCGAGCGTGACGGTGCCCGCCGTCGCCTCCTGCGTGCCGGTCGGCTCGGCGGCGGCGTCGATCGCGTCGGTGCAGAAGTTGGCCGTCAGGTCCTGCCCGGTGAGGACGGCGACCTCGACCTCCGGGTCCGGCAGGCCGTAGCGCAGCCGGGTGGGGCCGTCCTCCGCCCGGCCGACCACGTCGACGGACACGGTGACGGCGACGTCGCCGCCGTCGCTCGCCGCCCAGAAGAACACCTCACCGCAGGCGTCGCCGTCGGTCAGGGCGATCGCGTCCGCCCCGGCGCCCGCCCCGCCGCCCGGCGTCGCGGGGGAGGCGCCGCCGGCGGTCGTCGTGGTGCAGGCGGCGAGGCAGAGCAGGCAGGCGAGGAGGGGGAGGGGGCGGGCCGGCACGTCGGGCAGTGTGCCCGGCGTGCGCCGGTCGCGGGGCGCTCGCGGCGCGGGCTCAGCGCTGGCCGAGGTGGCGCAGCAGCGTCTCGCCGACGTCCCGGATGGCCGCGACCTGCTCGGGGCTGAGCTGGTCGAAGAGGTGGGTGCGGACGCTCTCCACGTGCACGTGGGCGGCGGCCTCGAGCGCGGCGAACCCCTCGTCGGTGAGGACGGCGAGCTGCCCGCGGCCGTCCTCGGGGCAGGTCTGGCGGCGCACCCAGCCGCGCTCCTCGAGCCGGGAGACGGCGTGGGAGAGCCGGCTGCGGGAGGAGAGGCAGCGGTCGGCGAGCTCGCTCATCCGCATCGCGCGGCCGGGGGTCTCCGAGAGCGCGACGAGGATCTCGTAGTAGGCGTGCGAGATGCCGGTGGCGTGGGTCAGCTCGCGGTCGAGCCGGTCCTGCAGGAGCAGCGAGCTGAACAGGTAGGCGCGCCAGGCCTTCTGCTCCTCCGCGTCGAGCCAGCGCGTCCCACCGGGGGAGGTGTCCGACGACGTCATGTCCTCAGGGTACTGGCGGAATAGTCAAGCCTTCAACTACGCTGTGCGGGCAGAAGGTCAAACGCTCAACCACTTGGAGGTCCTCGTGACCAGCTCCGCCGCCGTCCAGATCCCCGGTTACGTCGCCGGCACCTGGGACATCGACGCCACCCACTCCACCGTCGGCTTCTCCGTCCGCCACATGATGGTGAGCAAGGTCCGCGGCTACTTCCGCGACTTCTCCGGCGAGATCGTCACCGCCGCCGACCCGGCGCAGTCCTCGGTGACCGCCCGCATCAACATGGACTCGATCGACACCCGGCAGGAGCAGCGCGACGCGCACATCCGCTCCGCCGACTTCTTCGACGTGGGCAACCACACCGAGATGACCTTCCGCTCGACCGAGGTCCGCACCGACGGCGCCGACTGGACGGTCGTCGGTGACCTCACCATCAAGGGCATCACCAAGCCCGTCACCCTGGAGCTGGAGCTCAACGGCTTCGGCCCGGACGCCTACGGCGGCACCCGCGCCGGCTTCAGCGCCAAGACCGAGATCTCCCGCAAGGAGTACGGCGTCGACATCGACATGCCGATGGACGGCGGCGGCGTCGTCGTCGGTGACAAGATCAGCGTCGAGCTCGAGATCGAGGCCGTGCTCCGCGCCGCCTGATCGCGACCGCTCCTCGAGGGCCCCGGACGCCGCGCGCGTCCGGGGCCCTCGCACGTCCGGGCCACCCGTCGGGACATCCGGGCGTGCGGACCGCGCCGCAGCGCGTCCTCCCTCACCGCAACGCGTCCTCCCTCACCGCCCACCGTGAGGGAGGACGCGCCACGATCAGGTGACCTGATCCCGGCCCGGCGCCGGCGGGGACACTGGGTGCCATGACGACGTCGCCGCTCGCCCGGGCCCGCACCCGCTTCCCGTCCGCCGCGCTGGTGGCCGCCGGGCTCGCCGCCGGGTTCGGGATCGCGCAGGGCACCGGCGTCCGTGCGCTCGGGGGCGCCGTCTTCGCGCTCGGCGGGCTGGCCGCGGCGGCGCTGTGGGTGCAGCGGCGGGGCTGGGCGGTCGCGCTCGGTCTCGGCGGCCTCTACGTCGGGGCGTTCGTGCTCGCCCACGTCCTCGCCCTCGGCGCCGGGCTGCCGGCCTGGCTCGCCGTCGGTCTGGTCACGCTCGCCGCCGCCGGGGTCACCGCCGCGGTCGCCGACCGGCGGTGAGACTGGTCACGATCGCCGCCCGCAGGGGTGGTCGGGGCCGCGGGACGGGCGGGACCCGCCGGCGCAGCCCCTAGCATGGGAAGGTCGCCGGGCCGGCGGCCGTTATCACCGGTGTCTGTGGCGCCCCGGAGCTGAGAGCCCGGGGGTGCCGACCCCCGATCTCCTGAGGTGCCTCTCCGCATGCCCACTCGCAACGACCTGCGCAACGTGGCGATCGTCGCGCACGTCGACCACGGCAAGACGACCCTGGTCGACGCCCTCCTCCGCCAGGCCGGCGCCCTGGGCCGCGCCAAGGGCGAGGGCACGGACAACGACTCCACGCAGGACCGCGTGATGGACTCGATGGACCTCGAGCGCGAGCGCGGCATCACCATCCTCGCGAAGAACACCGCGATCCGGCTGGCCGACGACGAGGGCAACCCGGTCGTCGTCAACATCGTCGACACCCCGGGCCACGCCGACTTCGGCGGCGAGGTCGAGCGCGGCCTGTCCATGGTGGACGGCGTCGTCCTGCTCGTCGACGCCTCCGAGGGCCCGCTGCCGCAGACCCGCTTCGTGCTGCGCAAGGCGCTGGCCAAGGGGATGCCGGTCATCCTCGCGGTCAACAAGACCGACCGCGCCGACGCCCGCATCGAGGAGGTCGTCGACGAGAGCTACGAGCTGTTCATGGAGCTCCTCGAGGACTCCGGGATGGACGCCGACGCGCTCGAGTTCCCGATCGTCTACTGCAACGGCCGCACCGGCCAGGCCTCGCTCAACCGCCCGGAGAACGGCACCGTCCCCGACAGCCCCGACCTCGCGCCCCTGGTCACGACGCTGCTGGACACCATCCCGCCGCCGTCCTACGACGCCGAGGAGCCGCTGCGGGCGCAGGTCACCAACCTCGACGCCTCACCGTTCCTCGGCCGGCTGGCGCTGCTGCGCATCCACTCCGGCGAGATGAAGCGCGGCCAGCAGGTCGCCTGGTGCAAGGTCGACGGCACCATCAAGAACGTCAAGATCACCGAGCTGCTGGTGACCGAGGGCCTCACCCGGACCCCGGCCGACAGCGCGGGCCCCGGCGACCTCGTCGCCATCGCCGGCATCGAGGACATCATGATCGGCGACACCCTCGCCGACCCGAACGACCCGCGCCCGCTGCCGCCGCTGACCGTCGACGAGCCGTCGATCTCGATCACGATCGGCATCAACACCTCGCCGATCTCCGGCAAGTCCGGCAAGAAGCTCACCGCCCGGCTGATCAAGAACCGGCTCGACCAGGAGCTCGTCGGGAACGTCTCGGTGCGCATGCTGCCCACCGAGCGCCCCGACACCTGGGAGATGCAGGGCCGCGGCGAGCTGGCCCTGGCGATCCTCGTCGAGCAGCTGCGCCGCGAGGAGTTCGAGCTCACCGTCGGCCGGCCGACCGTCGTCACCAAGGAGATCGACGGCAAGCTGCACGAGCCGGTCGAGCGGGTGACCATCGACACCCCCGGCGAGTACGTCGGCACGCTCACGCAGGCGCTGGCCACCCGCCGCGGCCGCATGGAGAACCTGGTGCACCACGACACCGGCTGGGCGCGGATGGAGTACATCGTCCCGTCCCGCGGCCTCATCGGGTTCCGCACCGAGTTCCTCACCGAGACCCGCGGCACCGGCGTCCTCAACCACAACCTCGAGGGCTACGAGCCGTGGATGGGCGACATGCGCGCCCGGCCGACCGGCTCGCTGGTCGCCGACCGTCAGGGCGTCGCGACCTCCTACGCGATGTTCTCGCTGCAGGAGCGCGGCTCGATGATGGTGTCCCCGGGCACCGAGGTGTACGAGGGCATGATCGTCGGCGAGAACTCCCGCCCCGACGACATGGACGTCAACATCACCAAGGAGAAGAAGCTCACCAACATGCGGTCCTCGACCGCGGAGGAGCTGGAGCGGCTGATCCCGCCGCGGATCCTGAACCTGGAGCAGGCGCTGGAGTTCTGCGCCGAGGACGAGTGCGTCGAGGTCACCCCGGCCGCCGTCCGCGTCCGCAAGGTGATCCTCGACCAGAACGAGCGGGGCAAGTCCAAGAACCGCAAGCCCAAGCTCTGACGAAGGACCCCGCTGCCCCCCACCGCTCGCGAGCTCGCGGTGGGACCCTGCAGCGGGGCCACGAGCCCCCTCCCGCCCCGGCGGGAGGGGGCTCGGCCGTTTCCGGGGGGAAGGCGTCGTGACCGTTCCGTGACATGTCGTGATGACCGGCCGGGGGACGGCGGCGCGCCCGGGCCGGACGCGCGGGGCGCCGCCCGACCCGCCTCCTACGTTCGTGTCGGATCCCTCTGACCACTCCGGTCCCCGGGGTCACGCACGACGGAACACGGACGGAAGGCGGGCTGACGCTGATGAGGACGACTCCCCGAACGGGACTGCTGCCCGAGGCCGAGGGGCACCGCGGTGGGATCGACGTCCGGGTCAGCATCCGCGGCGACGCCGGCGACGGCGACCAGGGCTTCGACGGCGCCTGGTTCCCGCGCAGCCGCGACCTCGCCGTCGAGGTGCCCGAGCTGATCGCGGCGCTGGACCGGCGCGGCATCCGGGTGGAGCGGTTCACCTACGCCCTCGACGCGTGGCTGCCGGCGCCGCGCAAGGTGGTGGTGGGCGGCCGGGTGGTGCGCACCGGCGGCTTCCGCAGCATGGAGCCCGGCGCGGTGTGCCTGAGCTGGGCCGGCGGCAACAAGCGCGCGGACCTGCTCGTCGTCCCGCCGGAGACCGACGTCGTCACCGGGGCGCGGGCGCTGCGGCTGTGCACCCGCCGCGGCCTGCCCCGGTCGCCGCAGATGGTGCTGGCCGCCGCGCGCGCCACCCCGCTGCCGCAGGTGCCCGCCCTCCGCGCCGTCTGACGGCCGACAGGGTGCGCTGAGGTGCAGCCCCGGCGCCCGATGGTGCACCTGGGCGCACGCTGTCGGCCGCCGGTCGTTGCGCCGTCGGTGAACCGGGTGGACGACGGGGGAGGGCGGCCGCTGGGCTGTCGGCCATGAGACTGCTCGTCCTCGGCGGCACCCTGTTCCTCGGCCGGCACGTCGTGCAGGCGGCCCTCGACCGCGGCCACGAGGTGGCGACCCTCACCCGCGGGGTGACCGGGAGCCCGCCGGACGGCGTCCGCGCGCTGCACGGCGACCGGGACGACCCCGGCGCGCTGCCGGCGACCCTGCGCGGCTGGACGCCGGAGCTCGTCGTGGACACCTCGTGCCAGACCCGCGCCGCCGCCCGCAACGCCGCCGCCGCGCTGGGCGGGGTCCGCGGGTACGCGTTCGTCAGCAGCATCAACGCCTACCGGAACTGGCCGCCCGGGCCGATCCGGGGCGAGGACGAGCCGGTCTGGGAGACCGACGACGACGAGTACGGCCCGGTCAAGGCCTTCGCGGAGCGGGAGCTGGGCGCCGTGCTGGGGGAGCGCTTCCTCACCGCCCGCGCCGGGCTGATCGTCGGCCCGTACGACACCGTGGACCGGCTGGGCTGGTGGCTGCGCCGGATCGCCCGCGGCGGCCGGGTCGTCGTCCCCGACGCCCTGGATCAGCCGATCGCGCTCGTCGACGCCCGGGACCTGGCCGGCTGGCTGGTCGGGATGGCCGAGCGCGGCGCCGGCGGGCCGGTGAACGCGACCGGACCGGCCGGCATGACGACCCTCGGGGAGCTGCTGGCCGTGTGCCGGGAGGTGACGGGCGGGGACGCCGAGCTCGTGCCGGTGCCCGAGGAGGAGCTGCTGGCCGCGGGCGTCGAGCCCTGGCAGGACCTGCCGCTGTGGCTGCCGCGGGAGATGGCGGCGACGGCGTGGCAGGTCGACACCCGCCGGGCCCGGGAGCTCGGCCTGCCCGTCCGGCCGGTGCGGGACTCGGTGGCCGACACCTGGGCCTGGCTGCGGGGCGCCGGCGAGCTGCCGCCCCCGCCGCACGGGCTGGCCCGCCCGGGGCTGCCGCCGGAGAAGGAGGCTGCCCTGCTCGGCTGAGCCGGACGGCCCGGGGGTTCCCGCCCGCACGGCCGGCGTCCGCCCCACGACCGGCGTCCTCCCTCACGACAGCGCGTCCTCCCTCACCGCGGACGGTGAGGGAGGACGCGCTGTGATCAGGGGACCTGATCCGGGCCCGGAGCCGGGTTCAGTCCTGCGGGGCGCTGGGCCGCCCGGCCAGCGAGCGCTCCTCGACCGTCGTCCCGCCGGAGCCGGACTGCTGCTCCTCGGCCAGGCGGGCCGCCTCCGCGGCCAGGGCGTCGGCGGACTCCTGCGCGCGGTCCTTGCGGTACTGCAGGAAGGACCAGACGACCGCGGCGGCCCAGACGACGTAGATCACGGCGTAGAAGGCGTAGCGGACGCCGTCGGGGGCGTCGATCCAGTCGCTGCGCAGCAGCGTGCGGGTGTTGGTCAGCACGATGATGCCGCCGACCAGCGAGCCGAGCAGCCGCGGCGGGACGTGCCGCACGAGCCACGCGGCGATCGGCGCGGCGATCAGGCCGCCGATGAGCAGCGCGAGCGCCCAGCCGGCGTTGATGCCCTCCCCACCGAGGCCGAAGAGGAAGCCGAGGCTGGCGGCCAGCGCCACGAGGAACTCGGAGGTGTCGATGGAGCCGATCACCTTGCGCGGCTCCATCCGGCCGCTGGCCAGGATGGCCGGGGTGCCGACCGGGCCCCACCCGCCGCCGCCGGTGGCGTCGACGAAGCCGGCGACCAGGCCCAGCGGGCCGAGGAACCGCTTGCGCATCGGCTTGCCGAGGTGGCGCCGGTCGATGCCGCGGAAGGTGAAGCGGACCAGCAGGTAGACGCCGAGCGCCAGCAGGATGATCGACATCACCGGCGCCGCGACCTCGGTGGAGAGGTTCGACAGGACGGTGGCGCCGGCGAACGCGCCGATCGCCCCGGGGACGCCGATCTTGGCGACGACCTTCCAGTCGACGTTGCCGAACTTCCAGTGCGACAGGCCCGACATCAGCGTGGTGCCGATCTCGGCCAGGTGGACCGTCGCGGACGCGGCGGCCGGGTTGGTGCCGATGGCCAGCAGCAGCGTCGTCGAGGTGACGCCGTAGGCCATCCCCAGGCTGCCGTCGACGAGCTGGGCGCCGAGGCCGGCCAGGGCGAGCAGGATGAGGGTCTTCATGGGGGCAGGACTCCGGGGGAGGGCCCGCGGGCGCGTGCGAGGACGCGCGGCGTCGCGGGAGGTGACGGGGGACGCGCTCAGGCGCGGGGAGTCAGCAGCCCGGACAACATGCGGTGCAGACGCGCAGCAGGTCGACGTGGATCCGCCCCACCAGGAGCACCGCCGTCGCCGCCACGAGGGCAATGTCTACCAGACCGGTCGACAAATGCCATCCCCGGGTCCAGCAGGTGGGACACCCCGTTCAGGCGCGCAGGACGTCGTCGCGGACCGTCGCCCAGGCCAGCACCCCGCCCAGCGCGAAGAGGGCGGCGCAGGCCAGCACCGCCGTCCGGTAGGCCATGGCGAAGGCCACCGGGTCGGCGTAGTCGGTGCCGGTCAGCCCGACGGCCACCGGCAGGGCGGCGACGGCCAGCAGCTGCGCGGCGCGGGCGACGGCGTTGTTGACGCCGCTGGCCGCCCCGGCCAGGGCGTCGGGCGCCGCGGCCAGCACGGTCGCCGTCAGCGGCGCCACGGTGATCGCCATCCCCAGCCCGAGCAGCAGCGAGCCGGGCAGCACGTCCACCGCGTACGGCTGCGCGCCGTCGACGGTGGCCAGCCACGCGGCGCCGGCCGCCGCCACCAGCGGCCCGACGGTCATCGGCAGCCGCGGGCCGATGCGCCCGGCCACGGCGCCGGCCCGCGCCGACAGGAGCGTGATCACCGCGATCGAGGGGAGCATCGCCGCCCCGGCCGTCGTCGCGTCGTAGCCGAGCACGGTCTGCAGCTGCAGGACCAGGAACAGCAGCACACCGCCCAGCCCGGCGTACACGGCGAGCGTGACCAGGTTCGCCCCGGTGAACCGGCGGTCGGCGAACAGCCGCGGGGGCAGCAGCGGGGCGGCGGCCCGCCGCTCGCGGACGACGAACGCCGCCCCGGCCAGCAGCCCCGCCGTCCCGGCGGCGACCACCTCCGCGCCGCCGGGCCGCTCGCCGGCGGCGATCAGCGCGTACGTGGCGCCGCCCAGCGCGAGCGCCCCCAGCAGCGCCCCGGGGACGTCGAAGCGGCCGGCCCGGCCCTCGGCCCGGCTCTCCGGCACGTGCCGGACGGCGATCACGAGCACGACGACCGCGACCGGGACGTTGAGCAGGAACACCAGCCGCCAGCTCGCGGCGTCGACCAGCACGCCGCCGAGGAACGGCCCCACCAGACCGGCGACCCCGCTGAGGCCCGACCACAGCCCGATGGCGCGGGCCCGGTCGGCCGGCCGCACCGACGCCTGGACCAGCGCCAGGCTGCCCGGCGTCAGCAGCGCCGCGCCGGCGCCCTGCACGACCCGCGCGGCCACGAGCTGCCCGGTGCCCTGCGCCAGGCCGCACAGCAGCGAGGCGGCCGCGAACCAGCCGACGCCGAGCAGGAACACCCGCCGCCGGCCGAAGCGGTCACCGAGCGCGCCACCGAGCAGCACCAGCGCCGCCAGCGCGAGCGTGTAGCCGGTGACCGTCCACTGCAGGCCCGACAGGGAGGCGCCGAACTCCGCGCCGATCGCCGGCAGGGCGACGTTGACCGCCGAGGCGTCCAGCAACGCCATCCCCGACGCCAGCACCGTGGCCGCGAGCAGCCGGCGCCCCGCAGGGGTGCCCAGCGCGACGGGGCCGGTCGCGGCCCCGGGGCCCGGCACCGCCGGGCTCAGCCGACGACGAAGTCGGTGACGAAGTAGGTCAGCGCGGCGACGGTGGCCGCCGCCGGGAGCGTGACGACCCACGCGACGACGATGCTGCCGGCCACCCCCCAGCGGACCGCCGACAGCCGGCGGGTCGCCCCGACGCCCATGATCGACGTGGTCGTGATGTGCGTCGTCGACACCGGGACGGCGAAGACCGTCGCCGTCGTCACCATCACGCCGGAGGCGACCGTCTGGGCGGAGAAGCCGCCGGCCGGGGTCAGCTGGATGATCCGGCGGCCGAGGGTGCGCATGATGCGGAAACCGCCGGCGTAGGTACCGGCGCTGATCGCCAGCGCGGCGGCCAGCACCACCCACAGCGGCACGGTGAAGTCGTCGATCTCCCCGGCGGTGAACAGCGCCAGGGTGATGACGCCCATCGTCTTCTGCGCGTCCTGCAGGCCGTGGCCCAGCGCCATCGTGGCCGAGCTGACGATCTGCGCGTACCGGAAGCCGCGGTTGGCGCGGCTCACGTTGGTGCTCCTGAAGAGCCACAGGATCACCAGCATGAACAGGTAGCCCAGGCCGAAGCCGACCAGCGGCGAGGCCACCATGGGGATGACGACCTTGTCGAGGATCCCCATCCACTGGACGCTGTGCGAGGCGGCCAGCGCCGCGCCCACCAGGCCGCCGATGAGCGCGTGCGAGGACGACGAGGGCAGCCCGAAGTACCAGGTGATGAGGTTCCACACGATCGCCCCGATCAGCGCGGCGAAGACGATCTCCAGGCCCTCGGTGCCGGTGGGGGCGTCGATGATGCCCGCGCCGACGGTCTTGGCGACCTCCGTGGACAGGAGGGCGCCGATCAGGTTCATCACCGCCGCGAGCGCGAGCGCGACCCGCGGGGTGAGCGCCTTGGTCGAGACCGCGACGGCGATCGCGTTCGCCGCGTCGTGGAAGCCGTTGGTGTAGTCGAACGCCAGGGCGACCAGGACGATGACGATCAGGGCGATGAAGGCGGCGTCCATCAGGAGAGGTCCATCCGGGCCTAGGACTCCTTGACCGTGATCGTCTCGACCACGTTGGCCACGTGCTCGAAGGCGTCGGCGGCCTCCTCGAGCTGGTCGGCGACCTCCTTCAGCTTGAGGATCTCCAGGGCGTCGAACTCGCCGCTGTAGAGCCGGGAGAGCAGCCGGCGGTAGAGCTTGTCGGCCTCGTTCTCGATCCGGTTGACCTCGATCCAGTAGTCGGAGAGGTCCTTCATGGTGCGCAGCCGCGGCATCGCCTCGGCGGTGGTCTGCGCCGCCCGCTGCAGCAGCGCCGTCTGCTGGTGCATCTCCGCGGGCAGGGTGCCCAGCCCGGTGAGGACCACCAGGTCCGCGGCGGCCTCGACGAAGTCCATGACGTCGTCGAGGTCGCTGGCCAGGTTGTAGATGTCGTCGCGGTCGAACGGCGTCACGAAGCTGGAGTTCAGCTGCCGGAAGATCGCGTGCGTCGCCTGGTCACCGGCGTGCTCGAGCTCCCGGAGCTGCGCGGCGAGCTCGTCGCGGCGGGCGTGGTCGTGGATGAAGTCGCTCAGGACGTCGGTGGCGGCCACCAGGTTCTCCGCCGAGGCGGTGAACAGCGGGTAGAAGCTCGAGTCCTTGGGCGTGAGGCTGAAGGGCACGCGTCGCTCCGGTCGGCAGTGGGTCTCCGCACGTCCGCCCCGGGCTGGGGTCGGGGCGCGCGGCCGTCCGGCAGCTTAGGTGCCCCGTTTCCCGGCCGTTCACCGTGCCGTCATCCGCGCGCCGCGTCGTCCTCCCGCTCGGTGACCGCGGCCACCAGGTCCTCGCGCGCCCGGGCCACCCGCGACCGGATGGTGCCGATCGGGCAGCCGGCCACCTCGGCCGCCTCGGCGTAGGGCAGACCCAGCAGCTGGGTGAGGACGAAGGCCTCCCGGCGCTCCGCCGACAGGCGCGCCAGCAGGTCGCCGACCACGGCGCTCTCGCCGACGCCGTCGGCGGTGCCGCCGCCCGGGCCCTCCAGCGCCTCCAGGACGGCGTCGTCGGAGACCAGGGTCAGCCGCCGGCGGCGGCGCGACCGCAGGGCGTCGGCGCACGCCCGGCGGGCGATCGACAGCAGCCAGGTGCGCAGCGTGGAGCGGCCCTCGAAGCGGTGCAGCGACGCGAACGCCCGCAGGTAGGTCTCCTGGGTCAGGTCGTCGGCGGCGGCCCGGTCGACCAGGGCCGCGCACAGCCGCCACACGTCGGACTGGGTGGCCCGCACCAGGGCGGCGGCGGCGAGGGCGTCGCCCTCCACGGCGGCGGCCGCGTACCGCTCCAGGTCGTCCACGTGTCGATCCTCTCCGGCGCGCCGATCCGGCGGACATCCCCGATGTTTGGGGGAACTCCGGGGGCGCGGTCGACGACTATCTCCCCATGCAGTGTCCCGGATTCCGTGAGGCGGCCTCCGCGCGGCTCGACGGCGAGTCGCCCGGGATGCCCGTCGCCGAGCTCGACGCGCACCTGGACGGGTGCCGCGCGTGCGCGTCCTGGCTGGCCGACGCCTCGGCGGTCACCCGCCGGGCGCGGCTGGCCCCCGCCCCGCCGGTGCCCGACCTCACCTCCGCCGTCCTGGCCGCGCTGCCGCCCCGGCTGCCCGGCGGCGCGGCGGCGGCCCGGGCCCGCCTGACCACCTCCGCCCTGCGGCTGGCGCTGCTGGCCGTCGGCGCCGCCCAGGCGCTGCTGGCCTGGCCGGCCCTGGTCGGCGGGACGGCGTCGATGAGCGCGCCGGTGCACATGGCGCACGAGACCGGCGCGTGGAACCTCGCCGCCGGTGCCGCCTTCCTCGCGGTGGTGGCCGCCCCGCGCCTGGCGGCCGGCACGCTGCCCTTCCTCGGCACGTTCACCGTGCTGCTCACCGTCCTGACCGTGCGCGACCTCGCGGCCGGCCACGTGCACGCCGACCGGGCGGTCGCCCACCTGCTGCTGCTGGCCGGGGTCGCCCTGGTCGGCGCGACCGCGTGGCGGGGCCGCCGGCGCACGGTGCACGCGGTCGCCTCCGAGCGGGTGCCCGCATGACCGCCGCGCCCGCCGCGGGCCGCCGCCGTCGCCCCGCCGCCGTCCTGCTGCTGCTGGCCGGCTGGCTGCTGGCCGGCGTCGTCACCGCCGGTCCCGCGGCCGCGCACGCCGAGCTCGTCGGGACCGACCCGGGGGAGGGTGCGCGGCTGTCCGCCGTCCCCGAGCGGGTGTCGCTGGACTTCAGCGAGGGCGTCTCCCTGGGCGCCGGGTACCTGCGGGTGCTGAACTCCTCCGGCGAGCGCGTCGACGACGGCGACGCCGAGGTGGAGGACCGCACCGTCAGCGTCGCGCTGCGCGGCGACCTGGGCGAGGACGGCTACCTGGTCACCTACCGGGTCATCTCCGCCGACTCGCACCCCATCTCCGGCTCGTTCTCCTTCGCGGTCGGCGAGGGCTCGCTGGTGGACGCGTCGGTGGCCGGCGCCGCCGACGACACCGACCCGGTGGTCGCCGCCGGGCTGCCGGCGGCCCGCTGGACGGGCTTCGCCGGCCTGGCCCTGGCCGTCGGCGTCCCGGCGTTCGCCGCGCTGTGCTGGCCGGCCGGGTGGGGCTCGGCACCGCTGCGCCGGCTCACCGCCGCGGGGCTCGCGGCCATCGCCGTCGGCGCGGTGCTGACGTTCCTGCTCCAGGGGCCGTACGCGGCCGCCGCCGGACCGGGCTCGGCGTTCGACCCGGCGCTGCTGTCCGCGACGCTCGGCTCCGAGCTCGGGGTGGCGCTGCTGGCCCGGCTGGCGCTCACCGCCGGCCTCGCGCTGCTGCTGCTCCCGTGGCTGCGCCGCGGGCAGGTGCCCGCGGCGCAGGGGCTGGTGCTCGGCGCGGTGCTGGCCACCGGGCTGGTCGTCACCACCGCCGCGGTCGGCCACCCGATCGCCGGGCCGTACCCGGCGATCGCCGTCCTCGCCGCCACCGCGCACGTCGCGGCGATGGCGCTGTGGCTCGGCGGCCTGGTCGTGCTGCCGGCCGCCGTTCTGCGCGACGGGGTGCCCGCCGCCGAGATGGCCGCGGTGGTCCCGCGGTTCTCCCGGCTGGCCGCGGTCTCGGTGAGCGTCCTCGTGGTCTCCGGCGTGGTGCAGGCCGTGCGCGAGGTCGGCTCCCCGGAGGCGCTGTTCACCACCGGCTACGGGCGGGTGCTGCTGGCCAAGCTGGCCCTCGTGCTGCTGGTCCTCGCGGCCGCGGGGGTCTCCCGGGTGTGGGTGCAGCAGCGGCTCGGCATCCGCCGCGCCCGCCCCTCGCGGCGGGTGACCGCCCACGCGTTCGCCGCCACCGCCGGCCCCGACGCGGCGGCGGAGCCGGAGCCCGCGCCGGAGGTGGTCAGCGCCGCCGCCGCCCGCGAGGAGGGGCTGGCCGCCGGCGCGGCCGCCGAGCGGGGCGTGCTGCGGCGGTCGGTGCTCGTCGAGCTCGCCCTCGGCGTCGCCGTGCTCGCGCTGTCGGCAGTGCTCGTCGGCACCCCGCCGGCCCGCGCGACCGTGTCCGAGCCGGTCGACGTCACCGTGCCGCTGCAGTCGGCCACCGGCGAGGACGGGTCCGTGCAGATCTCCCTGGACCCGGCGAGCCCCGGCGCGAACCTGCTGCACGTCTACCTCTTCGACTCCGACGGCGCGCTGGTCCAGCCCGAGGACATCCGGGTCACCCTGACGGAGCCGGAGCAGGAGATCGGGCCGCTGACCGTCGACCTGGAGCCCGCCGGCCCCGGGCACTACGTCGGCGAGGAGACGGTCATCCCGTCGGCCGGCACCTGGACGCTGGCCGTCTCGGTCCGCCTCGACGAGTTCACCGCCACCACCGCCAGCACCGACTTCCCGGTCCGCTGAGCGTCCCCACCCCCGTCCGACAGGAGAACCGTGCCCTCCACCGTGCCGCGCCCGTTCGCCCGCCTGGCGGCCGTCCTGCTCGCGGCGGTCGCCGCGCTGGCGGCGTCCGTCGTCGCGGCGGGTCCCGCCTCGGCCCACGTGACCGTCTCCTCGGCCGACGCCTCGCCGGGCGGCTTCGGCAAGCTCACGTTCCGGGTGCCGAACGAGAGCGACACGGCCAGCACCGTGTCGCTGCGGGTGCAGCTGCCGGCGGAGACGCCGATGGCGTTCGTCAGCACCCAGCCGGTGCCGGGGTGGACGGTGACGGCGACCCGCTCGGAGCTGCCCGAGCCGGTGCAGGCCGAGGGGGAGACGGTCACCTCCTACGTGTCCTCGCTCGAGTGGCGGGCCGAGCCGGGCGGCGGCATCGCGCCCGGGCAGTTCCAGGAGTTCTCGATCTCGGCCGGCCCGCTGCCCGACGCCGCCACGCTGGTGCTGCCCGCCGTGCAGACCTACAGCGACGGCACCGAGACCGCCTGGATCGAGCCGACCGTCGAGGGCCAGGACGAGCCCGAGCGCCCCGCCCCGGTGCTCACGCTCGGGTCGGGCGGCGCGGAGCCGGCACCGGGCACCGGCACGACCGGCGGGCAGGACGCGGGGACGTCGGACGGCGACGACGCCACCGGCCTGGCCCTCTTCCTGGCCGTCCTGGCGCTGCTCACCGGCATCGCGGGCGTCGTCCTCGGGTACCGCGCGGGCCGACGTACCGTGTCCTCGTGACCCGCTCCGCCCGTCGCCTGCCCGCCGCGCTGCTCGCCGCCGGCCTGCTGCTGGGGGCGTGCTCGGCGGCGGACGCCGACGACGGCCCCTCCGCGGCACCGTCCTCCTCCGGCGGGCACGAGCACTCCGGCGGGGTCGCGGTGGAGGGCCCCGACGACGAGTACGCCGGCCTGGACCTGCCCGACCCCTACCAGCGGCCGTCGTTCACCCTCACCGACACCACCGGCGCGGCCTACGACTTCGCCGAGCGGACCGCGGGCCGCCCGACGCTGCTGTTCTTCGGCTACACGAACTGCCCGGACATCTGCCCGACCACGATGGCCGACGTCGCCCTCGCCCTGCGCCGCCTGGACCCGGCGGTGGCCGAGCAGGTGCAGATGGTCTTTGTGACCACCGACCCGGCGACCGACACCCCGCCGGTGCTGGCCGAGTACCTGGGCCGGTTCGACGCCGACCTGCCGGTGTCCTTCGTCGGGCTGACCGGCGACCAGGGCGCCATCGACCGGGCGCAGCTGGCGGCGGGCGTGCCGCTGGCCGAGGAGCAGGGCCGGCTGCACTCGACCCTGCTGCTGCTCTACGGCGCGGACGACCGGGCGCGGGTGGCCTTCGACGGCGGCAACACCGCCGCCGACATCGCCGGGGACCTCGAGAAGGTCACGGGGGAGTAGCCGGTGCCGCGGACCCCGGCCCGCCTCCTGGTGCTCCTGGCGGGGATCGTCGCCGTGCTCGCGCTCGCCGGGCCGGCCGTCGCCCACGTCGGCGGCGACGTCGCCGGCAGCGACTTCGACGGGCGGGTCACCTCGGTCACCCCGGAGGTGCCCGGCGTGACGGTGCGGGTGCTGCAGTTCGGCGACGAGTTCGAGGTGGTCAACACCACCGGCACCGGCGTCGAGGTGCCCGGCTACAGCGACGAGCCGTACCTGCGGATCGGCCCGGACGGCGTGTGGCGCAACAGCCGCAGCCCGGCCACCTACCTCAACCTCGACCGCTACGGCCGCGCCGACGTGCCCGACACCGCCGACGCCGACGCCGAACCGGAGTGGGTGCAGGTCTCCACGCAGTCGCAGTACGTCTGGCACGACCACCGCACCCACTGGATGAGCGAGGGCCAGCTGCCGCCGCGGGTGGCGGCCGATCCCGACCGCGCGCACGTCGTCTCCAGCTGGGTGGTGCCGATGACCCACGGCGGCACGGACGTCGAGGTGGCCGGCGAGCTCACCTGGAGCCCGCCGCCGTCGCCGTGGGTGGTGTGGCCCGCCCACCTCGCGCTGGCCGCCCTCGCGCTGGCCGCCGGCCTGCTGGCCCGCGACGCGCGGCCGCTCGGTGCCGCGATGCTCGTCGGCGGTGCGGCCGCGCTCGCGCACGCGCTGAGCACCCCGGCGCCCCCGGTCAGCCTCGGCTCGCACGCCGGCGCGATCGCCTCGGCGCTGCTGCCGGCGCTCGCCGCGGTGCTCGTCGCCGTCCTCGGCGCGCGGGCGGCGTGGCGTGGGCGCGGGGCGATGGCGGGGCTGTGCGCCGTCGTCCTCGGCTGGCTGCTGCTGGTGCAGGGCCTGCCCGACGTCGACGTGATGTGGAGCGCGCACGTGCTGTCCGCCGGCCCGGACCTGCTGGCCCGGGTCGTGGTGGCGCTGCTGCTCGGGCTGGGCGCGGGGCTGGTGGGCGGCGGCATCGCCGCGGTGCGCCGGTTCCGGGAGGCGGGCCGCCCCACCGCGGCCGGGATCAGCTGACCTGATCGTGGCGCGTCCTCCCTCACGGTGTGCGGTGAGGGAGGACGCGCTGGGGTGGGGGAGGACGCCGCGCGGTGGGGGAGGACGCGTCAGGCGGTCTCGGGCACCGGGTGCAGCCGCGCCCGGTCGGAGAACAGCTCGTTGGCCCGCTCGAGGTCGGTCTCGAAGTCGACCTCGACGGCGGGGAACCGGCTGATGTCCACCGGCCGGAAGCGCAGACCCTCCGCGCCGATCGCCGTCTCGATGCCGCGCTCGAAGTAGTCCTGCGCGGCGCAGGCGGCGAGGTGCTCGATGAGCACCGCCTTGTCCGCCGAGGAGACGAAGTTGATGCCGACGGCCTCGCCGAGGCCGCCGGTCACCGTCTTGGACAGCTCGGCGATGCAGCCGTCGGCGTCGAGGGTGTACTTGACCTCCTCGTCGGCGACGGTGGAGGTGTCGACGCAGACGAAGCTCTGGTCGGCCTGCACGCACGGCAGGGCGGCCTCGAGCACCGCCGGGTCGAACACGACGTCGCCGTTGAGCCACAGCACCCCGCCCTCCCGGGTGGCGCGCAGCGCGCGCAGCAGGCTCTGCGAGGTGTTGGTCCTGGCGTAGTCCGGGTTGTAGGCGAACCGGACCTCGGGCACCGCCCGCATGATCCGCTTGGCCTTGAACCCGACGACGACGGTCACGTCGACCGCGGGCCCGAACACGGCGCGCAGCGTGTCCAGCTGGCGCTGCAGGATGCTGCGCCCGTCGTGCAGCGGGGTCAGCGGCTTGGGGTGCGGGCGGCCCAGCCGGGTGCCCATCCCGGCGGCCAGGATGACCACCTGGACCGGGACGGGGGCGGGGAGTCGCGTACTGGCGGAGCGGGCGAGTCCCAGCAGGCCGGTGGCCTGTCCGGCGTCGAGAGCGCGGTCAGCGATGCGCACTGTCGTCCCCTCCTCGGGTCGTGGCGGAACCGGCGGACACGGTGTCCGCCGGGAAGAGCAGGTCGAGGACGCGCTCGGTGGCGTGCCCGTCCTCCAGGGAGCAGAAGGTCTCGCGGAAGCGGGCGTAGCGGTCCGTGGCGGCCGCCGTGACGGCGTCCAGGTCGGCCAGCGCGTCCACCAGCTCGGCGCTGCTGCGCAGCAGCGGGGTGGGGGCGACCTCGGCGAGGTCGAAGTAGAAGCCCCGCAGCTCGTTCTGGAAGTACTCGAGGTCGTAGGTCAGGTAGAGGATCGGCTTGCCGGTGACCGCGAAGTCGAACATCGTCGACGAGTAGTCGGTGACCAGGACGTCGGCGGCCAGGTAGAGGTCGCGGATGTCGGGGTGGCCGCAGACGTCCCGGACGGCCGAGCCCTCGGCGATCTCCAGCCGGTCCATGACCATGTTGTGCAGCCGCAGCAGCAGCACGTGGTCCTCGCCCAGCCGCGCGGAGAAGTCCTCGAGGTCGATGGCGAACTCGAAGTCCTGCGGACCGGTCTTGTTGAAGACCAGGTCGTCGCGCCACGTCGGGGTGTACAGGACGGCGGTCTGCCCGTCGCGCAGGCCGAGGTCGGCGCGCACCTGCGCGCGGATCCGCTCCCGGTCGGGGCTGCTCAGCACGTCGTTGCGGGGGTAGCCGGTCTCGTGCACCGGGCCCTCGTAGCCGAACGCCTTGCGGAAGCGCGGCGTGCTGGCCGGGTTCGGCGAGAGCAGGTGGTCCCACCGCGCGATGTCGTGCTCGAGGTAGGCCAGCCGGCCCTCGGGCGCCCAGAGGACGTCGTTGTGGATCCGCTTGAGCGGCGTGCCGTGCCAGGTCTGCAGGTACGTCGCCCCCGGGGCCTTCTCCCAGTCCAGCGGGATGTGGTCGTTGGAGACGACGAGGTCGGCGCCCTCGAGGGCGGCGATCGACTCGGGGCTGCCGAACTCGACGGTGCGGACGTCGTCCGGGAAGGAGGCCTGGGTGTGCGGCGCCGACAGCCAGGTGGTGTCGGCGTCCACCCCGCGGCGGACCAGTTCCTCGTACAGCGCGCGCGGGCTGTCGGAGAAGTGGCCGCGGAAGCTGACGTAGACGATGTTCACCGGGGTCCTCCCGTCGGGTCGGCGCCGCCGTCGCGGCGGGTGAGCACCGGCAGCAGCAGGTCGGCGAGCTCGCGCCAGGAGCCGACGACCGCCAGCACCCCGGCCTCGCGCAGGGCGGCGGCGCGGTCCTCCCGCTCGCCGGCGGGGACGAACAGCAGGTTGCCGACCGTGGGGCAGCCGGCGCGGACGGCCGACAGCGCGCCGGCCACCGAGTCCTCGACCGCCAGGCCCGCGGCCGGGTCGACGCCCAGCTGCTCGCAGGCGTGGAGGTAGACCGCCGGGTCGGGCTTGCTCGTGGGCACCGGGAGCGAGTCCTCGGCGCTGAAGCGCATCTCGGCGGGCAGCAGCTGCGCCAGGCCGGTCGCGCGGAAGCAGGCGTCGAGCCGGGTGAGCGCGCTGGAGCTGACCACGGCCGGTCGCAGGTGGCGGGCCAGCGCGGTGACGGCCGCGGTCGTCTCCTCGTGCGGCCGCAGCACCGCGCCGAGGTGGGCGGTGACGGCCCGCTTCTCCTCGGCCACCCACGGCTCGACGTCGACGTCGGGCTGCCCGGCCTCGGCCGCCAGTCGCCGCGACGTCGTCCGGAAGTTCATGCCGGTGGTGGCCAGGCGCAGCTCCTCGGCGGTGAACCGCTGCGGGGAGCCGAGCTCGGCGAGGAACCGGTTGGTGACCTCGGCGGAGGCCTCGAACGCCGGCTCCTCGCTGGGGAAGAGGTTGCCGTCGGCGTCGCAGAGCAGCGCGCGCAGCCCGGCGACGACGTCCTCGGGCAGCGTGGTGCCGGTGCCGGCCGCGGCCGGCGGGGAGGCGGCGGTCATCGGGTGGCCACCGAGGAGCGGGTCAGGGCCGCCGCCACCGTGCGGCGCACGCCGTCGCGGGTGAGGTCCTCGAGCGCGGCCTCCAGGTCGGCGACCAGGCCGGGGTGCTCGACCAGGTCGCCGAACACGGGGCGCACGGCGAGCACGGGGCGGGGGTCGGTGCCGCCGGCCCGCGCGAGGGCCTGCAGCTGGGGGCCGAGGTCGTCCTCCACCGTGTCGTGCAGCTGCAGGTAGCGGATCCAGCCCGCCACGGCCAGCGTCAGCAGCGGCGGCCGGCGGCCGGCCGCGAGCGACTCGCGCAGCGAGGGCAGGAGGTGGTGGGCGACCTTGGTGGAGCCGCGCCGGCACAGGCGGTGCAGCCGGTCGCCGATCGCCGGGTTCGCGAAGCGCTGCAGCAGCACGGCCTTGTACTCGCCGAGGTCCACGCCGTCGGGCGCGGGCAGCAGGGGCGTGACCTCGACGTCCATCAACCGGGCGGTGTAGGCGGCGAACAGCTCCTCGCCCATCAGCTCGTCGATCCGCAGGTGCCCGGCGAGGGTGCCCAGGTAGCCCAGCGCGGAGTGGCTGGCGTTGAGCAGCCGGGTCTTCATCAGCTCGTAGGGCGCCACGTCGGGGACGAAGCGCACCCCGACGGCGTCCAGCGGCGGGCGGCCGGAGCGGAAGTCGTCCTCGATGAACCACTGCGCGAACGGCTCGGTGATGACCGGCCAGCGGTCGTCGACGCCGTACCGGCGGGCGACCGCGGCGCGCTCCTCGTCGGTGGTCTGCGGGGTGATCCGGTCGACCATGCTGCTCGGGAAGCCGACCCGGTCGGTGATCCACCGGGCGAGCACCTCGTCGCGCTGCCGGGCCAGGCCGACGACGGCCGCGCGGGTGGCGTCGCCGTTGCGGTGCATGTTGTCGCAGGACACGACGGTGAACGGGGCGGTGCCGGCCCGCCGCCGGCGGTCCAGCGCCTCGACGAGGTAGCCGAACGTCGTGCACGGCCGGGTGGGGTCGGCGAGGTCGCGCTGCAGGTCCGGAGCGGACGGGTCGAACGCGCCGGTGTGCGGGTCGAGCGGGTAGCCCGCCGTGGTGATGGTCATGGTGACCATCCGGGTGCGCGGGTCGGTGAGCCGGTCGAGGACCGCCTCGGGGTCGTCGGGGGCGAAGAGGTAGTCGACCATCACGCCCACCACGCGGGCCCGCTCGCCGTCCGGGCTGCGCTCGACCACCGTGTACAGGTGGTCCTGGGGCGCCAGCGCCTCCTGCATGTAGCGGTGCCGCAGGCCGACGCCGACGACGCCCCAGCCGGTGGAGATGCCCAGCTGGGCGAGGTCGTCGAAGTAGGTGAGCTGGTGCGCGCGGTGGAAGCCGCCGACGCTCAGGTGCACCACCGCGGGGGTCAGCGCAGCGCGGTCGTAGGTGGGGACGGACAGGTGCTCACCGTGGAACAGCAGGGTCCGATCGGAGAGCGGACGGATGGAGGCGACTGCCGGGGCGGGGCAGGGGGCAGGGCCGGCGGGGGCCGGCGAGCCGGGGGAGCGCTCCGGCGTCGTCATGCGGCATCCGTTCCTTCACTGTCGTCGGTGCGATGACCTCCAGGTGGGTCCACCGGTCGGCGGGTCCCGCAGGCGGGTCGTCGTGTGCGGTGGTCGCGCACGACGGATCAGCGGGGAACGCTGATCATCGGGTCACGGCGGAGCCGCTGTCCACCCGGGGGCGAGGATCGGTTCCTCGACCACCGCGAGGCGTCGGCCCGACGTGGGAGGTCGGACCGGCGCGTTGGCTCCACGCCGGGAGAGCGTCCATGCCCGTCCCGGCGGAGGGTCAAACTCCGCACCGGCCGCGGGGGTTCCGCTGTCGGGCGTGCCGTGACCGGACCGAGACGGGCCGGGACCGTTCCCGGCCCGGGACGGGTGGGGCGTGTGGGACGTCACACGCGGCGTGTCGTGACGAACACGCCGAGTAGGGGGTCACGGAACGGTCACGCAGTGTTTGGATCGCCGGGCCAGCGAGCCGGCCCACCCGGGCTCTCCCCCACGGAGCAGGCAGGTACATGCGCAGCACCTCCCGTGCGAGCGATCCCACGGACGGCCCCGGCACCGGGTCGCACCGCGCCGTCCCGGCCCGCCGGGGGCTGCGCGCCCGCCGCCCGTCCGCGCTGCTGGGGGCGCTGCTCGCCGGGGGCATGGGCGCCGCCGTCCTGGGGCTGCAGAGCCCGCCGGAGGCCGCCGCGGAGGCGACCGGCGTGCTCGCCGCCCAGCAGGACCTGGGCATCGTGGAGGAGGCGCAGGAGGAGCTCATGCCGATGGCCTCCATCACGGAGGCCGAGGCCCAGGCGCGGCTGCAGGAGGTCACCGCCACCCGCGCCGCCCGCGCCGAGGCCGAGGCGGCCGCCGCCGCGGCAGCGGCCGAGGCGGCCCGCCCCAAGACCGTGCTGCCGGTCGCGAACGCCCGCTTCACCAGCGGCTTCGGCTCCCGGTGGGGCACCTTCCACTACGGCATCGACCTGGCCGCGCCGATGCGCACCCCGGAGTACGCCGCCGCCGACGGCGTGGTGCTGCGGGCCGGTGCGGCCAGCGGCTTCGGCCTGGCCGTGTACGTCCTGCACGAGAACGGCGACGTCACCGTCTACGGCCACATGGACGAGATCCTGGTCGAGGTCGGCGACTACGTGGACGCCGGCGACACCATCGCGCTGCTGGGCAACCGCGGGCAGTCGACCGGCCCGCACCTGCACTTCGAGGTGCACCAGGGCGGGATGGACGACGAGCGGATCGACCCGGTCGACTGGCTGGCCGAGCGGGGCGTGCAGGTCGGCTGACCGCCCGGCGGCCGCGCCGGGCCCGGGCGGGCGTTGCCCCTCGACCGGCCACGCCGGCCGGCGGTGTGGCCGGTCCCGGGACACTGCTCCCGCGCGCCGCTCTGCTGGGATGCGGGCGTGGGCAGCGCCGTCGAGGACACCAACCGGCGGATGCTGCGCGCCCGGGACGCGATGGACCGCGCCTACGCCGAACCGCTCGACGTCCCCACGCTGGCCGCGATCGCGCACGTGTCGGAGGCGCACTTCATCCGCACCTTCCGCGGCACCTTCGGGGAGACCCCGCACCGGTACCTGCAGCGGCGGCGGGTCGAGCGGGCCATGTTCCTGCTGCGGACGACCGAGCAGAGCGTGACCGACGTCTGCATGGCGGTCGGCTTCAGCAGCCTGGGCACCTTCAGCCGGGTGTTCCGCGAGGTGGTGGGGGAGTCGCCGAGCGCGCACCGGCGGCGCGGGCCGCTGCCGGCGGCGCCGTCCTGCTTCGCCATGGCGTGGCTGCGACCGAGCAGTTTCGGAGAAGCACCGGGGGAGTGAGGGCCCCTAGCGTCGTCGGCATGTTGACCGGGATCACCATCAGCCAGATCTACGTCCCCGACCAGGACGCCGCGCTCGACTTCTACGTCGGCAAGCTCGGCTTCCGCGTGCACAGCGACATGCAGTTCGGCCCCATGCGGTGGCTCACCGTCGTGCCGCCCGGCCAGCCGGACCGCCAGGTCCTGCTCGAGAAGCCCGGGCCGCCGTCGATGAGCGAGGAGACCGCCGCCGAGGTGCGCCAGGCGATCAGCAAGGGCGTGGCCGGCGGACACCTCTTCCTCGCCTGTGACGACGCCTACACGACCCACGCCGAGCTCAGGTCCAGGGGCGTGGAGATCACCGAGGAGCCGGTCGACCAGCCCTACGGCATCGACTTCGGCCTGCGCGACCCCTTCGGCAACCACCTGCGGATCGCGCAGCTGAAGCAGGCCTGACGCGTCGGCGCGCCCGACCCCCTCCGCGGAGGTCCCCGACGGGGGATGTACAGTTGCGGACGGCTCAGGGGCACGGCCCCGGGGTCGGAACGGGGCTGTGGCGCAGCTGGTAGCGCACCACACTGGCAGTGTGGGGGTCAGGGGTTCGAGTCCCCTCAGCTCCACCCGTTCGACACAGGGCGTCCTCCTCCGGGAGGGCGCCCTGTGTCGTCTCCGGTCGCAGGTGCGCCTCACGAGAGCGAGCTGCTGACCCGGTTCACCGCATCGCCGGCCGGGGCCACACGACGTGGCCGTGGAGGTCCGCCGTCGTGCGCATGGGGTCGTGGGCGGCACCCGGCCCGGCTCAGTACGACCGGACCGCCGACCGGGCCCGTGGCGGGACCGTGACGTCGGCCCCCGATCCGATGCCCTCGGTGTCCGGGGTGAGCGCTGCGCGGACGTCGTCCTCGTCGTCGTAGGCCCGTCGGACGGCGGCGGTCAACAGCCGGAGCTGGCGGTCCAGCGGTTCCTGCCGGTCGGCTGGTGCCACGCCCTTGAGGTCGGTCAGGGCCGCGCACAGCTTCCGGGTCACCTGCGGCTCCGACGCCCCGGCCAGGCGGATCTCGTCGAAGGCCAGCCGGACGTAGCCGTCCCAGCTGACGGTCCGCTCGACCAGGCGCACCGCGCCGTCGTCGTCGCGGTGCTCCCCGCAGGGCAGGGGACGCGCGGCGATCTGGCGCAGCAGGTCGTGGAGCCGGTGGAGCGCCTGGACGGCCGTCGTCGGGTCGTTGAACGGCTGGGCGATCGACCGCACGGCGATGTCGACCAGCTTGCGGAACCCGTAGGCGAGGTCCTCGGTGTGCCCGCGCTCCCCACCGAGCAGGACGTGGCGGGTGAGATCGGCGGTCAGGAGCCGGGCGGCCGGGTTCCGGTCCGGGCCCGCCGTCGACCGGGTGCCCGGATGCACACGGAACAGCGGCGCGCCGCCGACGACGAAGTCCCCGACGACCGGGACCAGCTCCAGCACGCAGTCCTCCCGCTGGGCCGCGACCACCAGGGCGCGGCGGTCGACGCGGATCAGGTTGCCGGGGCGCGCGGCGACGATCTCGTCCCTGCCGCCGGTGACGACCGGCGAGTCCCCGTGCTCGCGGACGATGAACTCGCGGCTCCGGTCCCCGACGAGGTCGATCAGCCCGGCGACCCGCAGCCCCTGGCCGGCGTGGTGCACGAACAGGACGAGCGCCACGATGCTGGCCAGCATCAGGACGTAGGACAGCAGCATCGACAGGCCGGGGACCGTGCCCGTGTCGGAGCCGCGGATCTCGCGGAGGGTCAGCACCGCGACCAGGAAGCTGGCGCCGAAGAGCCCGATCGCCAGCTGGTTCCACCGGTCGTTGAGCAGCGCCCCCACGATGCGGGGCGAGAACTGCCCCATCGCCAGCTGGACCGCGACCAGGGTGACCGTCAGGACGAGGGTGGTCATCGACACCATGGCGGTGGCGAACGACGACAGGATCGTCTGGGCGTCGGACGGCGTCCCGGTCAGGCTCTGCGGGACGAGCCGGTACTCCGTCGCCCGGTCCACGGCGAGGGTCGTGACGGCGAGGAGGATGCCCGCGGCGAGACAGCCGATCGGCAGCAGCCACAGGCTGGTGCGGGCGGAGTGCAGGAGCCGCAGCCTGTTCATGCGCGGCAGGCCCGCGGCCGGGCCGCCTGGGCGGGCGGCTCGTACCCGATCATGGCCTCCCCCTGGTGTGGCCGACGTGCTCGTACGGACCGGCCTCCCCGCGGACCTCGCGGACCGACCGTCCTCTCATGGAACCGATGCCGACAGCCGGCCTCAATCGGCAGAACGCCCCATTGACGGGTGGCAGGGTGACGAGGAGGGGGGCACGTAGAGGCCTTCGCGCTCGGCCCGCACCGCGGCGAGTGTCCTCGTGGGCGCGTCGAGCTTGGCGAGGATGTGCTCCAGGTGCGCTGCCACGGTCCGCGGGGCCACGACCAGCGCGCGGGCGATCTGTTGATTGGAACACCCGTCGATCAGCAACCCGAGCACCTCGAGCTCGCGCGGCGTCAGCCCGCGGAGGTCGGCGACGGGTGACAGGACCACCGTTCCCAGCACGCTCGCCGGCGCCTCGTCGGTACCGGCCAGGACGGTCACCCGGACGTGCCCGTCCGGGGCGTGGCGGCCGCCACGCGGCCAGAGGAAGGACGTGAAGACCTGGCCGTCGTCGATGTGGGACCGGGCGATGGCGACGACGGGGGACGCCTCGGCGAGCAGTGCGTCGCCGTCGAGGCCGGGCAGGGTCAGGGACCCGCTGTCCCGGCACAGCACCGCACCGGCGGTCGCCCCCCGCACCAGCTGGGCTGCGGCGGCGAGCGAGCGCAACGGGTCGAGCCCGTGCGCCAGGACGGGGGTGAGCTGCTGCAACCGGCGCCGTGCGACCGGGGACGGTGGCTCCTTGCTGCCGTAGAGCAGCGCCAGGTGTCCGACGTGGCGCCCTCCCCGGTCGAACAGGACGACGCCCAGGGCCTCGTGCAAGCCGGCGGGGATGAAGCACTCGGCCCATGTCGGCAGGTCTGCGGCCGGGTAGGGCAGGTCGGAGGGGCTCAGTGGAGGGCGGGCCCGGTCAGCGTGGGCCACCTCGATGTCGTGGGCCATCCGGGGACCGCTGAGGTACTGCAGTGTGTGCTCGTCGAGGGCGGTGCTCCCCGCGCACGTGTAGCTGGTCCTCATGGGATCGGTGACGGCCAGCCATGCGGCGTCGAACGGCACGAGGCGGCGGAGCGCCTCGAGCATCCCCTGCGAACGTTCGGGGAGGGGGCCGCTGGAGGCGGCGACCTCGGCCAGCTCGAGGGCAGGCACGTCGGCCATCTGCTCTCCCGGGTCGCGGCGTCGGGGAGGCAGACGGCTCGTCTCGCCGTTCCCGATACCGGACCGTGCACATATCTACCGCACGATCGCCGCTCCAGGCCCGATGGCCGTGACGAGAAATCGAGGAGGTCGGAGGCGTCGGCTATCCGACCCTCCGGGCGCGGGCGCGGGCATCACCGGGCACGACCCCCCGCCCGGCTCCTCCACGTCTGCCCGGCCGGGGCACTCAGGGCGCGCTGGGCGGCAGCGGCCACAGCGATCCCCAGCACCGCGGCGGCCGACGGTTTCGGCGACCACCGCAGCGCGGCGATGGCCCAGCCGACGGGCGCGTCCCGCTGAGGGTCGGACTCACGGCGCGGTGCTGCCGTCGCCGGCTCCGGCGACGTCGTCGCGAAGGCATCGAGGATCCCGGGGACGAAGGCCGCCATGTCCTGGGGCCCTCTGCTGGTGATCAGGTTCCCGTCCCGGACGAGCTCCTGGTCGAGCCAGGTGGCACCGGCGTTCACCAGGTCGTCGCGGATCCCGGGCCAGGAGGTGAGGGTCCGTCCGCCCACCAGGCCCGCGGAGGCGAGCACCCACGGCCCGTGGCAGAGCGTCGCGATGGGCTTGTCGCTCGCGGCGAACGCGCGGACGAACTCCCGTGCCTGGGCGGACTGCCGGAGGAGGTCGGGGTTGATGAACCCACCCGGTAGCAGCAGGCCGTCGTAGGCGCCGGGGTCGGCCTGGTCGATCGTCCTGTCCACGCGGACCCGGCTGGCCGGCATGTGCAGGTTCACCCCGCGGATCCGTCCGCGACGCAGGGACACGACGTCCACCTCGGCGCCGGCCTTCTGCAGCGCTCGCAGCGGGACGATCAGCTCGACCTTCTCGAAGCCGTCGGCCACCAGGGCAGCGAGCCTGCGGCCGTCGAGTCGTCGTCTGCTGGGCATGTGGCCTCCCTGTCGCCCGATGGCGCGCGATGACGGACTGCCCGCCGGGGGCGGGGCTGCGATCGGGGCGCCACGGCGGTGCGTCTCACCTGGCCGGCTGCTCGGCGGTGAGCGGGGTACCCGCACCCACCGGCCGGACACGCGTCCTCGGGGAACTGACGCGCCGCCGATCTCCGGCCGCTCGGGAAGCGCGTCAGGGAGGGCGGTCGCTGGAGGCCCGTGCCCGGGGCGCCGGCATCGGCAGATCTGCCGATCTTCCGGCCGAGCCACGCGGCGGGCCCGGATGTGGAGTGGCTCCGCTCGGGCACCCGGCGCACAGTCGAAGGGCCGGTGAGCACAGCCGGCCGCTGGGCGCCCCGTGGTGCCTCACGAGCCCCGGGGCCCACGCCCCAGGAGGGGATCCGATGCGAGCGATGGTGTACCGCGGCCCGTACAAGGTCAGGATGGAGGAGAAGCCCCGGCCGAAGATCGAGCATCCCAACGACGCCATCGTCCGGGTGCAGCTCGCCGCGATCTGCGGCTCCGACCTGCACCTATACCACGGCATGATGCCGGACACCCGGATCGGTCACACGTTCGGCCACGAGTTCATCGGCGTGGTCGACGAGGTGGGGTCCTCCGTGCGGAACCTCTCCGTCGGCGACCGGGTGATGGTGCCGTTCAACATCTTCTGCGGCACCTGCTGGTACTGCGCGCGAGGTCTGTACTCGAACTGCCACAACGTCAACCCGAACGCCACTGCCGTCGGCGGCATCTACGGCTACTCGCAAACGACCGGCGGGTACGACGGCGGTCAGGCCGAGTTCGTCCGGGTGCCGTTCGCCGACGTCGGCCCGTCCAAGATCCCGGACTGGATGGCCGACGAGGACGCGGTCCTGCTCACCGACGCCACGGCGACCGGCTACTTCGGCGCGCAGCTCGGCGACATCGTCGAGGGTGACGTCGTCGTCGTCTTCGGCGCCGGACCGGTCGGACTCGTGGCGGCGAAGTCGGCCTGGCTGATGGGCGCCGGCCGGGTCATCGTCATCGACCACCTGGAGCACCGGCTGGAGAAGGCCCGCACCTTCGCCCATGCCGAGACCTACAACTTCACCGAGTACGGCGACATCGTCCTGGAGATGAAGAAGACGACCGACTGGCTCGGGGCCGACGTCGCCATCGACTGCGTGGGCGCCGAGGCGGACGGCAACTTCCTCCAGCACGTCACCTCGTCCAAGCTCAAGCTGCAGGGCGGCTCCCCGGTGGCACTGAACTGGGCGATCGACTCCGTCCGCAAGGGCGCGACCATCTCGGTGATGGGCGCCTACGGCCCGCTGTTCAGCGCCGTCAAGTTCGGCGACGCGATGAACAAGGGGCTGACGATCCACACCAACCAGGCTCCGGTCAAGCGGCAGTGGCCGCGGCTGTTCGAGCACGTGCGCAACGGCTACCTCAAGCCCAGCGAGCTGGTCACCCACCGCGTGCCCCTCGAGCACATCGCCGAGGGCTACCACATCTTCTCGGCCAAGCTCGACGGGATCATCAAGCCCCTCGTCGTCCCGACCGCGGCGTGAGCGACAGGAGAACCCGATGACCTACACCCCGCACAAGCCCCCGATCGCCGAGTCGCCCGAGCAACTGCGCGCGCGCATCCCGGGCTGGGGCGTCGACCTCGATCCCAGGGACCGCCCATCGGTGCCGAAGCTGCAGTTCCAGGAGGACTTCACCGGTGCGCACTGGGAGTTCCCGGAGCGGCAGCCGGAGAAGTACCCACGGGAGCGCTCGGTCGAGCACGGGATGCTCACCCCGGTCTTCGGCACCGCCCAGCCGCCGTCGGGCATCGCCGGTGCCATCCGCCGCTACGCCTACACGTACAGCGAGGGCCGCACGGCGCACTGGCTGCTGCTCATCGCCGCCGACCGGGTGGACGCATGGGAGCACCACCTGAAGTCCTTCCTCACCCTCCGCCCGGACAACCCGATCACCGAGACCGGGGTGAAGGCCGAGTTCACCCACCACGGCATCTCGTCGCGGTTCGGCCAGAACCGGGCCGACGTGAAGCACCAGTGGATGGACCCGGTGATCGTCGGTGGCCCGTGGATCGCCGCGGCCGGAGCCGTCTACACCGGCGCCCGGAGCGTGGCGAAGTCGCTCGCGCTCACGGGGTCCGACGGGCAGCGCCCGCTGCACTGAGTGGTTCTCGAGGCCGCGCCCGCCCGGGTCCGCCCCGCGTGACGTGGGGTGGACCCGGTGTGGGACGACGGCGTCCGTGAACTGCTCTGGAGGTGGCTCGCATGTCCGCAGTCACCGGGCGCACCGTCTCCCTGCCCGACGGCACCACCGTCCCGGCCCTCGGCATGGGCACCTGGTACCTGGGTGAGGACCCCGACGGGCACGATGTCCAGCTGGACGCCCTGCGCGCGGGCATCGACCTCGGCCTCACGCTCGTCGACACCGCCGAGATGTACGGCGACGGCGCCGCCGAGGAGCTCGCCGGCAGGGCGATCGCCGGCCGGCGGGACGACGTCTTCCTGGTCAGCAAGGTGCTGCCGCACCACGCCACGCGCCAGGGCACGGTGGACGCCTGCCAGCGGAGCCTGCGCCGGCTGGGCACCGACCGCCTGGACCTGTACCTGCTGCACTGGCGCGGCCGGGTCCCGGTCGAGGAGACCGTGGCCGCGTTCGAGGCGCTGGCCTCCCGTGGGCTCATCCGTTCCTGGGGCGTGAGCAACCTCGACGTCCCGGACCTCGACCGGTTGGTGGGGCTCCCCGGCGGGAACCGGGTGCAGACCGACCAGGTGCTCTACAACCTCGCCCGGCGCGGCCCCGAGTACGACCTGATCCCCTGGTGCCGTGGCAGGCGCATGCCCCTGATGGCGTACTCGCCCATCGACCACGGCCGCCTCGTCGAGCACCCGGCCGTCCGCGACCTGGCCGCGGAGAAGGGGGTCACGACGGCGCAGCTGGCCATCGCGTGGGTGCTGCGGCTGCCCGACGTGTTCGCCGTCGCCAAGGCCTCGACCCGCGCGCGCGTCATCGAGAACAGCGCCGCGCTGGAGATCGGCCTCAGCCCGGAGGAGCTGGACCGGCTCGACCAGCTCTTCCCTCCGCCGTCCGGCAAGGTCCCGCTCGACATGCTGTAGGACCGGCCGCTGCCTCAGCGCACGAGGTCGGTCCCCGGCCTGGGCCGGGCAGGCGACGGCCCCGCAGTCAGGGTGACTGCGGGGCCGCCGTGGTCAGACGAGGCCTGGTCAGACGAGGCCCTCGTTGTGGGGCTCGATGCTGGCCGAGGGGTCCACTCCCTCGTCGGCGGCCGGCTGTACAGGGCCCTCGCCGGGCTCGGACCCGGAGCCGGCGGCGGTGTTCCGCGAGGACCGCTCCGGATCGGTCACGTCGGTGGTCGTCGGCGCCTGACCGATGCGCTTGGCGGCCGGTCCGGTCCCGGTCTCCTCCAGCTCTGACTCGCTCACAGAACTCCTCCATCCAGATCGTTCGACACCGGTGATCACGCAGTGGGCTCCACGAGTTCCTCGGGCTCGCGGGACGGCTGACCGGACAAGGGCGCGGCCGGGACCCGGCCGGCGCGAGGAGGTCGCCGGTGCCCTGGGCTACCGGGGCTCGCGCATGTGCTCGGCGACCCCGCTGGGGGCCCGGGTGCGGGCCTGCTCGGCCGCCCGGCTCGCCGAGCGGCCGGCTCCGGGGTCGACGGCCACCGACCGCACCACCTCCGCACGGCTGCGGTACTCGACCGGAGGGACGGCCCGGATGCTGCGGACCACCGCCTCGGGTGCGCCGGCCCGCTCGGCGGCGGCGACGAGCGCCTCCTTGCCGGCCGGGTAGTCGACGTCCTGCAGGTACCGCAGGACCTCGTCAGGGGTGATCGGAGCGGTCACGGTGGGTGCCCTTCCTGCTCGCGGTCGTCGGTGGTGGCGGTGGGGTCAGCCGGCGGACCCGACCGCGGCGACGGCCGCGTCGATCCGCCGGGCGAGATCGAGGTCCATGTCGGTCACGCGGTCGAGCGAGTGCGTCCAGACCTCGAAGGTGACCGTGTCCTGCAGTTCCTCGACACTGGCGTGGTGGGTCATGTCGCGTTCGGCGCGGGCGACGGCGTCGCGCAGGGGTCGGTGGCGCTCGGGCGGCAGCACGACGGTGCGCCGCAGCCGGTGCTGGTCGCCCTCCCAGCCCTCGAGGGCTGCGAGGGCGCGGTCGATCTCGTCCTGCTCGAGCAGTCGCGGGGTCAGCTCGATCGGCACGCCGGAACCGCGCGGGGGAACGCCCTGGTCGATGGGTGAGATCAGCTCCTCACCGTCCGGCAGCCTCCTCGCGAGGACGTCGCCCACCTCCGGCTCGGAGGCGGCCAGCGTCGAAAGGACCGCCCGGGTGTAGAAGCGGGCCCGCTCGGCCGGGCACCCCGACGTGGCGCTCACCGCGGAGACCAGGGCGGCGCTGCTGTCGGGGGGCAGACCCGGGCCGCGGATCTCGGCGGCGCCCCGGAGGGAGCCGGGCAGCACCGCGGCCAGCCGGTCGCGGTCGGACTGCTCCAGCGAGGCGGCCACGGCGGCGACGACGGCCTCCACCGCCCGCCGGGCCTCGCCGGTGTCGGTCGCGCCGGCCTGAGCTCCCACGGCTTGGACGAACGTCGCGTACTGGATCACCGGGCTCCTCCTGACTGCTGCTGTCTGCTCCGGTGTCGCCCGCTGCCCGGGCGGTGAGCCAGGCCGTCGACCCGACCAGCTCCTGGTACTCCTGCGGCGGCCGGGAGACGACGTCGTCGAGCTGCCCGGGGGTGGTCGCTTCCTGCACCGGGGTCGGGGCGGCAGGGGCCCGTCAGGCGCCGGTCGAGGGTTCCGTCGTGCGACCGCGATCCAGACGCTAGGACCGGTCGCGGGGGCGTGGACATCGGTCGATCGACCGATCTCGCCCGCCGGTCACGGGGCCGGTCGGTCGCCGTCCGCGCCCGGCCGAGGCCCGTCCGTGCCTGGGCTCCCGGCTTCCTGTCGCGACCGCCCCGGGCCGACCGCCGGCGCCGCGCCACCCAGTTCCTTGCTCACCGTCGGATCGGCGTCGTCGGGCTGGGGCACTCGCGGGTCGTCCGGCAGCTGGATCCCGACCTCGTCGGCAGCCGCTGCCGCGGGTGCCTCGTCCTGCGGAGGGTTGCTCCCGCTGTCCATGCCGGAGGCCTACCCCGGGCCCGCCGTCGGTACGGGAGCCGCCGGCCGAGATCGGCAGAACTGCCGATCACGACGGCTTCGATCCCGGCCCCCGGCGTGTCGCGGGCCGGGCCGCCACGTCCCGCCGGCGCTGTCAGCGTGAGCCTCCGCCAGGGGTTCAGCCTCGGCCGCACGCGAGCCTCTCCGCCGGGACGTAGAGACCCGCCCGCTCGGCGCGCACCGCGGCGAGCGTCCTCGAGGGAGCCCCCAGCTTGACCAGGACGTGCTCCAGGTGCGCGGCGACCGTCCGCGGGGCCACCACGAGGGCCCGGGCGATCTCCTGGTTCGAGCACCCCTCGATCACCAGCCCGAGGACCTCCAGCTCCCTGGGCGTGAGGCCCCGCAGGTCGCCGGACCGGGAGAGCAGCACCATCCCCGACAGCGCGCGGGACACGTCGTCCGTGCTTCTCAGGACCGTCACGCGGACATGGCCGTCCGGGGCGTGCCGGCCACCGCGCGGCCACAGGAAGGTCGTGTACACCTGGCCGTTCCCGATGGCCGCGCGAGCGGCGCGCAGGACGGGAGAGCCTGCCGCGAGCAGCGCGTCCCCGTCGAGACCCGGGAACGGCGCGGTGCCCCCGTTCCTGCAGAGCACCACGCCGGCCGCGGCACCCCGGACCACGCGTGCGGCGGTGACCAACGAGTGCATCGGGTCGATGCCGCGGGCGAGGATCGGGGCGAGTCGCGCCAAGCGGTGCCGCATGGTCTCCATCCGCGGCTCGATGCCGGCGGAGAGCAGGCCCAGGATCCCGACGTGGCGCTGCCCCGGCACGAACAGTGCCACGGAGAGGGCGTCGTGATAGCCGGCGGGGGTGAGGCACTCGGCCCACGTCGGCAGGTCCTTCACGGAACAGGGGAGGTCCGACGGGCTCAGCGGTCGGCGGGCGCGATGGGCCCCGGTCATCTCGATGTCCGCCGCGTGCGCGGGACCGTTGAGGTACTGGAGCGTGCTCTCGTCCAGCGAGGTGCTGGCCACGGAGGAGTAGCCGCCGCCCAGCGGGTCGGCCACCGCCAACCAGGAGCCGTCGAAGGGGACGTGCCGGCCCAGCTCGTGGAGGAGCGCCTGGGCGCGGTCAGGCAGTCGTCCCGGAGTGGCGGCGATCGCCGCCATGCGGAGAGCCGGGGCCTCGGTCATGTCGCTTCACCGATCCAGGTGGTGCGCGGTCGGACGGGGCCGCCGAGGGCGGCCGCGGGCCTGGACGAGGCTCACCGGGCTGGAGCTGTCCATACCGCCCCGACCGGCGGCGCAACCGTGGTCCCGTGACCGGAAACCTTGGCCGCATGAGGATCCGGGTACCGCAACGACCGGCCGGACGGACGTGTTCGGCGGTACGCTGAACTGTGGAGTTGCGCCAACTCCGGTACTTCGTGGCGGTGGCCGAGGAAGGTCGCTTCAGTCGCGCAGCGCAACGCCTCCACATGGCCGCTCCGTCGCTCTCGCAGCAGATCGGTGCGCTGGAGCGGGAGCTGCGGGTCCCGTTGTTCGAGCGGACGCCGCAGGCGGCCCGGTTGACCCGTGCCGGCCTCGTCCTGGTCGAGCGGGCCCGGATCGTCCTGGCCGAGGTGGACCGGGCGGTGGCCGACGTGCGGGTCGCCGGAGCGGAGTCCCGCGAGCACCTGACCCTGCGCGTGGCCACCATGGCCGACCTCGTCCTCGGCGGCCCGCTGCGGCAGGCCGCGCTGGCGATCGACGGGGTCGAGGTGTCGGTGAGCTCCACCCGCGGGGACGACGCCCTCGAGGCCGTCCGCCAGGGCAGGTCCGACGCGGCGATCGTCTGGAGCCGCTCCTATCCCCAACGGGACCTCGCCGGTGTCGTGCTGGGGTCGGTCGTCCTCGGCGTCGCGCTCCCCCTCGGGCACGCGTTGAGCGGCGGGGGGGGCGGGGGGGGGGGGGGGGGGGGGGGGGGGGGGGGGGGGGGGGTTGGTGGCGGGGCGGGGGGCGGGGGCGGGGGGGGGGCCGGGGGGGGCCGCGTGGCCGCCG
>NZ_JBJGZO010000041.1:0-41688 GCF_054050575.1 Blastococcus sp. SYSU D00868 | reverse complement strand
CCCCCCCCCCCCCCCCCCCCCCCCCCCCCCCCCCCCCCCCCCCCCCCCCCCCCCCCCCCCCCCCCCCCCCCCCCCCCACTCCGTCGCTCAGCCGATGCCCAGCGCCGTCGTCGCCCTGTCGACGAGCTGGAAGTGGCCGACCGCCCAGAAGGCGACGCCGGCCAGGACCAGGCCGCCGACGGTGACCGCGGCCGAGCTCACCGGGTGCTGCCTGGCGTGCCTCCACGTGGCCGAGGCCTTGCGGCGGAAGGCGGCGAAGAACCGCCGCGCCCAGTCGAACTCGGTCGACCACACCCACAGCCCGAGCAGCACCGGCGGGATGGTGAGCGGGCCGGGCAGGGCCGTCAGCGCGACGCCGAGCAGCACGAACAGCAGCCCGACGACGAAGACGCCGACCCGCCACGCGAGGTAGACCGGCTTGTTGTGCCGGAGCCTGTCGCGGAAGGACCCCGGCTCGATCGGCCTGGGCTTGCCGAGGCCGTCGGTGCAGTCCGGACAGACCGTGGCGCCGGGAGCCCCGTCGTGCGGCTGCCCCGGCCCGGCGGCGGTGTTGCCGCGGAAGGTCACGGCGCGGGTGTCGGTGCTGCGGGTCATCGGAGGCTCCCGTCGTCGGCGTGCGGCGCGGCGGTCAGCCGGCGGTGGTGCCGCGCAGGACCTCGCTCGGCCGCTGCTGCTCGCCGGCGTAGGAGCTCACGACGACCAGCGCGCCGGTCAGCGCCGGCACCACCCACTGCAGGCGGTCGAGCTGCTCCTGGGCCACCGCCACGTCGCGCCGGGTGCGCTTGCTGGGCTTGGTGCCCGACTTCGCGGGGACGGCGCCGCCGCTGTCGACGATCTTCCCGAGGCCGCGGCTGTAGGCGGTGACGCCGAGCGCGGCGGCGGTGAGGACCGTCTTGAGCACCGACATGCCGGCGACGCCCTTCTGCTGGGCCACCCGGCCGCTGTTGGCGCCCAGCTGCCCGACGCTGCCGACGAGGTGCGCGCCGATGGCCGCCGCGTTGACGGGGGTCCACCGGTTCCAGCCGGCGTTGGCGACGGCGCCGGTGGCACTCCCGCCCGCCTCGCCGGCCGCCGGGTTGAGGGCCACGGCGTTGGCGAGCGTGCCGCCGAACCAGGCGGCCAGGCCGAGGTCGTGCAGGGAGCGGGACAGGGTGTTGCGGGCCATGGGAGGACTCCAGGAGCCGGGGGAGGGGGAGTCCTCCGGCTACCCGGCACCCGGCCCGGTCATGCCCGTTGCGCGCAACCGATCATGCGGGGCGGCCGTAGCGGACCGCCGCGCGGGCGCGCGCCTTGGCGGCCTCGACCTCGCGGTCCTTGGGCGGCGCGGTGCTGACCAGCGCGTCCAGCAGGCGCGCGGAGGCGGCGGCCACCTCGGCGACCGCCCGGTCGAAGGCCTCGGCGTTGACCCGGGCGGGCTTCGTCGTCCCGCTGATCTTGCGGACGTACTGCAGCGCCGCCGCCGTGACCTCCTCCTCCGTCGCCGGGGGCGCGAAGTTCGACAGCGGACGGATGTTCCGGCACATGCCCCGCGACTCTAGGAGCGCGCCGCGCCGAGGGGGAGCCCGTCAGCGGGCGCGGCTGCTGCGCATCGCGCGGACGACGGTCACCGGCGCCCCGGTGCCGGGCACCCGCCCCGCGGCGAACTCGGCGTACTCGGGCGTCTCCCGGCCGACCAGCGCTAGCCGGCCCCCGCCGTCGGCGTGCAGGCCCCAGCCGTACCGCTTGCCCAGCGGCGACGCCCGCAGGCAGGCCTGGTCCCGGGCGAAGAAGGCCTCCCGCGCGGCCGGCCGCTCCTCGGCGGGGACGGCGTGGCGGTCGGCGTGCACGGTGAACAGCACGTCGGCCGAGGTGAGCTCGTACGGCCGGCCGTCGAGCAGTGCGTGGCTGAGCGCGGCGACCGACGGCCTCGCGGTGCCCGGCGGCACGGTGCCGGCCTCGGCCGGGCAGTCCTCGGCCACGGCGATGAACGTGTCGACGTAGTCCACCTTCTCCACGCCGGGCAGGGTAGGGCGGGTCCGACGGAACGGGGGAGCCGGTGACGGTGCTGCTGGTGGACGTCGCCAACCTGCTGGGCTCCCGTCCCGACGGCTGGTGGCGCGACCGGGCCGGCGCGACGACCCGGTTGCTGGCCGGCCTGGCGGCGCTGCCGGGCCGGGAACTGGACGCCCCGGACGGCGGCCGGCTGACCTGCACCGGGGTGGTGGCGGTGGTCGAGGGGGCGGCGCGCGGCGTGCCGGAGCCGGCCGGCGTGCGCCTGGTGCGGGCGCCCGGCAGCGGGGACGACGCCCTGGTCGCCGAGGCGGCGGCCCGCGCGGACGCCGGCGACCTCCTCGTGGTCACCGCCGACCGCGGGCTGCGCGCCCGGCTGCCGGCCGGCACCGCGGTCGCCGGTCCCGGCTGGCTGCGCGCCCGGCTGCCGAGTGGGGACGGCACGACCGGGTAGGGCACGACCCATGACCGGCCCCGCGGAGTCCACCGCGCCCCCGTCCCTCCTCGTCACCGGCGCCTCCAGCGGCATCGGCCGTGCCACCACCCTCCGCGCCGCCCGCCGCGGCAGCTCCCTGCTGCTGCTGGCCCGCGGGCGCGAGGCGCTCGAGGACACCGCCCGCGAGGCGCGGGCGGCGGGCGCGGGCGAGGTGCTCGTCTGCCCGGCCGACGTCACCGACGCCGACGCGGTGCAGCACGCCGTGGACACGGCCGCCGCCCGCTTCGGCCGGCTGGACGCCGTCGTGCACGCCGCGCAGGTGATGGCCTACGGGCGGGTCGAGGACGTGCCGCGGGAGGTGTACGAGGCCGTCGTCGACACCGCGCTGCACGGCACCGCGAACGTCGCCCGCAGCGTGCTGCCGGTCCTGCGCCGGCAGGGCGCCGGGCACCTGGTCGTCGTCAGCTCGCTGCTGGCCGAGGTCGCCGCGCCGCTGATGGGCAGCTACGTGGCCGCCAAGTGGGGCCAGCTGGGGCTGGTCCGCACCCTGCAGCAGGAGGTGCGCGACGTGCCGGGGGTGCACGTCTCCGCCGTCGCCCCCGGCGGGGTGAACACCCCGATCTACTACCAGGGCGCCACCTACGCCGGGCGGTCCGGGCGGCCGCCGGTCCCCGTCTACTCCGCCGACCGGGTCGCCCGCGCGGTGCTCGCCCGGCTGGAACGGCCGCGCCGGCTGGTCCACTCGGGGTTCGCCAACCCGGTCGTCGTCGCCGGCTTCCGGCTGTTCCCGGCGGTGTACGACGCCCTCGTCGGGCCGCTGCTGAAGGTGTTCGCGCTGGCCTCCGACGACGCCAAGGGCCCGACGGAGGGGAACGTGTTCAGCTCCCGGCCCGGCGCCAACGCCACCGACGGGCGGTGGCGCGGCCTCTGAGGGTCACCAGCGGCGGGCGCCGTCCGTGGGCAGGCCGGACTCGAACGCCTCCACGACGCCGGCGGCCACCTCGCGCAGCTTCACGTTGCGCCGCTGCGAGGCCAGGGTGAGCAGCCGGAACGCCTCCTCCGCGCTGCACCGCTCCTGGGCCATCACCAGGCCGACGGCCTGGCCGATGGTGGTGCGGGTGTCCAGCCCGCCCAGCAGCTGCTCGGCGCGCTCGTCGCCGTCGGCGATCCGCAGCGCCACGGCCAGCGCGCCGGTGGCCTGCGCCGCCCAGCGGGTGGCGACGTGCTCGTCCCGATCGGTGAAGGACCCCGGCCGCGTCGAGTAGAAGTTCAGCGCGCCGCGGCTGCGCTCCTCCACGACCAGCGGGATGGACAGCGAGGACCGGACGCCGACCTGCGCGGCCAGCGCGGGGTAGCGGCCCCAGCGCTCGTCGGCGGCCATGTCGGCCACCCGGACGACGACGCCCTCGCGCATCGACTGCAGGCAGGGGCCGTCGTCCACCTGGTACTGCCGCTCGTCGGCGCGCTCGGCCAGCTCGTCGGTGCAGGCCACGGTGACCGCGCCGGACTCGCGGGCGAGGGTGAGGCCGCAGGCCTGGGCGCTGGGGGTCTGCCGGGCGGCGAGGCGCACGAGGTCGCCGAGGAAGGCGTTGAGGTCCCCGCCCGCGGCGAGGAGGGCGAGGAGGTCGGCGTCGTCGGGGACGCGCGCGCCCCCGAGGGTGTCCACCACGGTCGTGCTGCTCCTGATCGAGGATCGGGACCAAGGGCGGCCCACCCTTGGACCGCCGCGCAGTTTACGTCGTACGCGATCGTTCGTGCTCAGGGTGTGAACAGCGTGTTCCGAACCGCCGCACCCGGTTGACCGCCGTCCGGCACCGGCGACACCCTGGCTCCTCCCGGCCCCGGGGGCCCGACGAGAGGCCGCCATGACCGCCGAGCCGCACGCCCGCTCCACCCACGCCTCGACCGTCGCGGAGACGGTCGACGCCGGCTACCTGGACCGGCGGCGGCTCAGGACGGGGACGGCCGGCTGGGTGCTGCTGGCCGGACTGGGCGTCGCCGCGGTGATCTCGGGCGACTACGCCGGGTGGAACTTCGGGCTGGCCGAGGGCGGCTTCGGCGGGCTGCTGATCGCGACCGTCCTCATGGGGACGATGTACACCGCCATGGTGTTCGGGCTCGCCGAGCTCGGCGCGGCCCTGCCGACCGCGGGCGGCGGCTACACCTTCGCCCGCCGGGCCCTGGGCCCGTGGGGCGGCTACGCGGCCGGCGTCGCCGTCCTCATCGAGTACGCGATCGCCCCCGCCGCCATCGCCACGTTCATCGGCGGCTACGTGGAGTCCCTCGGGCTGTTCGGCATCACCGACGGCTGGTGGGTGTACCTCGCCGTCTACGCCCTGTTCATCGGCATCCACCTGCTGGGCGTCGGCGAGGCCCTCAAGGTGATGCTGGCGATCGCCGCGGTCGCCGTCGTCGGCCTGGTGCTGTTCCTCGTCGGCGCGATCGGGGACTTCGACGCGGCCAACCTCACCGACATCGCGCCCACCGACGCCGCCGGGGCCTCGGACTTCCTGCCGTTCGGGCTGCTCGGCATCTGGGCGGCCTTCCCCTTCGCGATCTGGTTCTTCCTCGCCGTCGAGTGCGTGCCGCTGGCGGCCGAGGAGGCGAAGGACCCGGCGCGGTCGATGCCCCGCGGCATCGTCGCGGCCATGGGCGTCCTCGCCGTCCTGGCGGTGCTCATGCTGGTGTTCACCACCGGCGCCGGCGGCGCCCAGGTCATCTCCGAGAGCGCGAACCCGCCGGTCGACGCCCTGCAGGAGGGGGGCCTGCGGACCGTCGTCAACTACATGGGGCTGGTCGGCCTGGTCGCCAGCTTCTTCTCGATCGTCTACGCCTACAGCCGGCAGACGTTCGCGCTCTCCCGCGCCGGCTACCTGCCCCGGGCGCTGTCGGTGACCAACGGCCGCAAGGCGCCGGTGCTCGCGCTGGTCGTGCCCGGCGCGATCGGCTTCCTCCTCACCCTCACCGGGCAGGGCGCGGTGCTGCTCAACATGGCGGTCTTCGGCGCCACCGTGTCCTACGTCCTCATGATGACCAGCCACATCGTGCTGCGCCGCCGTGAGCCCGACCTGGAGCGGCCGTACCGGACCCCGGGCGGGACCGCGACCACCGGGCTCGCCCTGCTGCTGGCCGCGCTCGCCGTGGTCGCGACCTTCCTGGTCGACCCGCTGGCCGCCGTGCTCACCCTGGGCGCGTACGCGCTGTTCCTCGCCTACTTCGCCCTCTACAGCCGCCACCACCTCGTCGCCGCGGCGCCCGAGGAGGAGTTCGCGGCGCTTGCGGCCGCCGAGGAGGAACTGCGGTGACCGCCCGCCGCGCGTCCCTGGCGGGGCACACGTACGAGTTCCCCTCGCTGGTCGAGCTCATGGCCAAGGCGACGCCCGCGCGGTCCGGGGACGTGCTCGCCGGGTGCGCGGCGGGGTCGGCGGCCGAGCGGGTGGCCGCGCAGACCGTGCTGGCCGACCTGCCGCTGACGACGTTCCTCGAGGAGCAGGTCGTCGGCTACGACGAGGACGACGTCACCCGGCTGGTCCTCGACACCCACGACGCCGCCGCCTTCGCCCCGGTGCGCTCGCTGACGGTCGGGGCCTTCCGGGAGTGGCTGCTGACCCGCGCCGCCGACGGCGACGAGGCGGCGATCTCCGGCCTCGCCCGGGGGCTGACGCCGGAGATGGTCGCCGCCGTCTCCAAGCTCATGCGCAACGCCGACCTCGTCGCCGTCGGGCGGCGGGCGCGGGTGGTGACCGGGCTGCGCGGCACGCTCGGCCTGCCCGGCCGGCTGGCGTCGCGGTTGCAGCCCAACCACCCCACCGACGACCCGCTGGGGGTCACCGCCTCGGTGCTCGACGGGCTGCTGCACGGCTGCGGGGACGCCGTCATCGGCATCAACCCCGCGACCGACTCCCCGGCCCGCACGGTGGAGCTGCTCGAGCTGCTCGACGCCGTCATCCGCCGCTACGACATCCCCACACAGTCGTGCGTGCTCGCGCACGTCACCACCACCCTGCGGGCACTGGAGGCCGGCGCCCCGGTCGACCTGGTGTTCCAGTCGGTGGCCGGCACCCAGCAGGCCAACCGGTCCTTCGGCGTGACGCTGGACCTGCTCGCCGAGGCCCGCGCCGGGGCGCTGGCGCTGCGCCGCGGCACGGTGGGGCAGGACGTGACCTACTTCGAGACCGGGCAGGGCTCGGCGCTGTCGGCGGGCGCGCACCTCGGCGTCGGCGGCCGGCCGGTGGACCAGCAGACCCTCGAGGCCCGCGCCTACGGGGTGGCGCGGCACTTCTCGCCGCTGCTGGTCAACACCGTCGTCGGCTTCATCGGCCCCGAGTACCTCTACGACGGCAAGCAGGTGCTGCGCGCCGGGCTGGAGGACCACTTCTGCGGCAAGCTGCTCGGCCTGCCGATGGGGGTCGACGTCTGCTACACCAACCACGCCGAGGTCGACGGCGACGACACCGACACCCTCACGCTGCTGCTCGGCGCCGCCGGGTGCTCGTTCGTGATCGCCGTCCCGGGGGCCGACGACGTGATGCTGCACTACCAGTCGCTGTCGTTCACCGACGTGCTCACCGCCCGGCAGGTCCTCGGGCTGCGGCCGGCGCCGGAGTTCGAGGCGTGGCTGGCCCGGATGGACCTGCTGGACGAGGCCGGCCGGGTGCACGCGCTGCCGCCCGACGCCCCGGCCGCCCGGGCCCTGCTCGCGGCGGCCGCGTCGTGACCGCCTCCCCGGCGGCCGACCCGTGGGCCGCGCTGCGGTCGCTCACCCGCGCCCGCGTCGCCCTCGGCCGGGCCGGCGACGCCCTGCCCACCGCCCGCGAGCTGGAGTTCCGCGCCGCGCACGCCGCCGCGCGGGACGCGGTGCACGCGCCCCTGGACCCCGCGGCCCTCCAGGCGGCACTGCCGGGCCGGGAGGTGCTGACCGTGCGGTCCGCGGCGCCCGACCGGGCCACCTACCTGCAGCGCCCGGACCTCGGCCGGCAGCCGGCCGAGGGCACGACGCTGCCGCGGACCGGCGGCGACCTCGCCGTCGTCCTGGCCGACGGGCTGTCGCCCCGGGCGGTGCACGAGCACGGGCCGGGGCTGGCGCTGGCGCTGCTCGAGCGGCTGCCCGGCTGGTCGGTGGCCCCGCTGGTCGTGGCGGAGCAGGCGCGGGTGGCGCTGGGCGACGCGATCGGGGCCGCCCTCGGCGTGCGCGCGGTGGTGGTGCTGATCGGGGAGCGGCCGGGGCTGTCGGCGGCCGACTCGCTCGGCGCCTACCTGACGTGGGCGCCGCGGCCGGGCCGGGTCGACGCCGAGCGCAACTGCGTCTCCAACGTGCGGCCGCCGCACGGCCTGTCGTACGCGCAGGCGGCCGGGACCCTCGTCGCGCTGCTCACCGCCGCCCGGGAGCTCGGCGCCTCGGGGGTGGCGCTCAAGGACGAGGGCTCGGCGCTGCCCGCCTGACCCTCGGGCGGGAAGGCGTCCAGGGCGGCCTGGTCGGACGGTCCGGTCAGCTCCGGCGCAGGCGGGCCAGCAGGCGGCCCGGCAGCCCGGCGAGGCGGGACGCCGGACGGGGCGGCGCGTGCCCGAGGTCCGGGTCCGGCTCGGGGACGACGGACAGCGCGGCGTGCCGCTCGTGCAGCCGGGCGCGGACGTCGTCGGGCGTGTAGGCCCGGCGCTGCCGCTCGCCGCGGGCCAGCACCGCCCCGGTGGCGGCCACCCCGGCCAGGCCGGCCAGGCCGAGCAGCTTCCAGACCCGCGGAGAGAGGCGCACGGTCGCCTAACGTAGCCGCGTGACCCCGCCGCGCGCGCTGCCGTTCGCCGAGGCCGTCGAGCTCACCCGCACCGGCGACGTCTGGGTGTTCCGCGGCGGGTCGCTCGCCGACCGGGCGATCCGCGCCGTGACCAACGCGCCGGTCAACCACGTCGGCATGGCGGTCGCGCTGGAGGACCTGCCCCCGCTGCTGTGGCACGCGGAGCTCGGCCGGTCGCTGCCCGACGCGTGGACCGGCCAGCACCAGCGCGGGGTCCAGCTGCACGACCTGGCCGACGCCGTGCGCACCTGGCGGCAGCGGTACGGGCAGCGCGCGTGGCTGCGGCAGCTGGTCGGCCCGGCCGACGACGGCGGGGTGACGGCGGAGATGGAGGACGCCGTCCTGCGCGCCGTCGCCCGCCTCGACGGGCGCCCGTTCCCGACGACCCGCGGGCTGGTGACCGGCTGGGTCAACGGCCGGCTGCGGCGCGGCACCGCCGCCGAGACGGTGTTCTGCGCCGAGCTCGTCGCCACCACGTACGCCGCGATGGGGCTGCTCGCCGCCGACCGGCCCCGCAACTGGTACGACCCGGGCAGCTTCTGGTCCGGCGACGACCTGCCGCTGCTGCAGGGGGCGACGCTGGGGCCCGAGATCCCGGTCGACGTGCCGGCGTCCTGACCTGGACGTCCGCACCCCTGATGCCCTAGGGAGGACGGGTGCGGCGGCGCAGCGAGGCGCCGCCCGGTCGAGGGATGGGGCCGCGATGCGCGACATCCGCCAGGTGCCGGCGGAGGAGTACTGGGACGAGCTGCGCCGGCGCTGGGGCGGGCTGCTCAGCTACCGCTACATCGGCGCGCAGTTCGCCTCGATGAACAGCACCGTCACCGACCCGGCGGTGACCCTGCGGCACGACATGCGCAACGCCGCCGGCGGGATCATGGCCGCGCCGCTGTCGATCTGCGCGCCCGGCGGGATCGCCCGCTCGGACCTGGAGGCCGTGCCCAATCCGGTCATCCACTCGCTGCAGATCCTCGACGACGCCGTCGACGTCCGGCGGGTGCTGGTGGTCGACCCGGTCAGCCTGCACGAGGGGCGCCGGATGGGCTTCTCGCGCACCAGGATCGTGGACGCCGACGACCGCGACCGGGTCATCGCGCTCATCGAGTCCCAGGGCGCCTCCATCGGCGACGTGCCGCCGGGGCTCGGGCGGTTCGACGACGACCCCGTCGACCACGTCGAGGACTCCCCGGACCTGCCCCCGCTGTGGCAGGTGTTCGGCGGCAGCCGGCGCGCCGACGGGCACTGGGTGCTGGGCGAGCTCACCGTGGAGCTGGCCTCGCCCGACGCCGCCCTGCACATCGGCCCGCAGCACGTGATCCTCGAGGCCGCCGCGGTGGACCTGGCCGCCGACGCCGCGGGCACCGCGACCGGCTGCAGGTGCTCAGCAAGACGGTGATGCACCTGGCGCGCGGCAAGGTGGGGCCGTTCCGGGTGGACGGCGCGGTCTCCACCGGCCGGGACGGCAGCGGCCGGATCGGCGTCCAGCTGACCCTGCACGACGAGGGCGACGGCGACCGCGCGGTGACCTCCGCGGCCTTCGTGTTCGGCCCGCCGCGGAGCTGACGAACCGCCCGCGCCGGAGGAGGGAACTGTCGTACCCGGGTGCAACCGTGGCCTCGTACGGGTAGGGCACGTCCAGGCTCCTCCGCGCGTTGAGACGGTGCGCGCAGGAGAGCCGCGCAGGAGGGCCGCCATGAGCAGCGTCCACTGGCTCCGACCGGACATCGCCGGCGATCTCGTCGCCGTCGCCTACACCACCGGCGCCGCCGCACCCCGCGAGATCCGCATCCGCCCCGAGCTGTACGCGCGGCTGGTCAGCCAGTTGCCCGCGGAGGTCCGCGCGACGGTGACCGACCGGCACGTCATCGGCGCCTCGCCGGGGGTGCCGCTCGTCGTGGACCCCTCGCTGCCGGAGTTCCCGGGGTTCGAGGTCGTGCGCACGCAGCCGCTCACCGCGGCCTGACGGGTCTCCGGCCGCCTCGCCAGGCGGCCCGGCGGGCTCAACGGGCTCAGCGGGCCACGTCCAGCGCCGCGCGGGCGAGCCACGCGCCCTGCTCGGGGTCGCACACGTTCCACCCGAACGGCGCGTTGGCCTCCAGGGCGAGCAGCCGGCCGGCGCCGTCCACCAGGACGTCGACGCCCATCAGCCCGCCGCCGAGCGAGGCGACCATGCGCTGCGCGAGGTCGGCCACCTCCGGTGGGGCCGGGTAGCTGCGCACGTAGCGCCCGTCGGTGATCAGCGCGCCGGCGTCGCGGCCCTTCTCGTACACCGGGGAGGTCGCGGCCGGCGTCGCGAACAGCCGCAGGCAGGTCGGCTCGGCGACCCACTCCTGCAGCAGAGTGGCCCCGCGGGGCTGCCCGCCCGCCGCCTCGTCGGCCCGCCACGCGGCCTCGGCCGCCCGGGCGGCGGCCAGGTCGCCGACGAGGGAGATGTCGCGGGCGCCGTCGCCCAGCGCCGGCTTGACCACCAGCTGCCGGCCCGGGCACGGCCAGGTGCGCAGCTCGGCGAGGTCCCAGCCGGCCGGCTGCGGGATGCCCGCCGCCGCCCACACGGCGTGGGTGACCAGCTTGTCGGCGGAGGCGACCAGGGCGGTGACGGGGTTGAGCAGCGGCACGCCGCAGCGCTCGAGCAGGGTGGCCAGCCGGAAGGTGGGCGCCAGGGCGGCCACCTCCTCGGCCAGCACGTGCGGGACCGCCAGGTCGTAGCGCACCTCCGGCCCGCGCGTCGCCCAGCCGGCCGGGATGCCGGCCAGCCGATCCACCCGGGCGCCCTCGGCCTCGAGCGCGCGGATCCACTCCGCGGCGTAGCCGAGGGGCTCGTAGAACGGGGCGTCGGTGATCACCAGGGCGACGTGCACCGCGGGCCGCTACCCGGTCGGGCCCGCGGCCACCCGCTCGATGTCCACGCGACCGCCCACGCGACCGCCCACGCGACCGCCTAGGTCGAGGATCCGGTCGCCGGGCGCGGCCAGCGCGTCGTCGTGGGTCACGCAGACGACGACGCGGCCGGCCAGCGCGGCCCGGAGGTCCCGGACCAGGGCCGCGGCCGTGGGCGGGTCCAGGTGCGCGGTCGGCTCGTCGAGCAGGACGACGTCGCGGTCGGCGAGCAGCGCCCGGGCCGCGGCCAGTCGCCGCCGCTCCCCGCCGGACAGCGCCGTCCCGCCCGCGCCGACCGGGGTGTCCAGGCCGGCCGGCAGCGTGCCGAGCAGCCCGCCGAGGCCGGCCGCGGTGAGCGCCGCCCGCATCCGCGCCTCGCCGTCCGGGCCGGCGAGCGCGCCGCGCGGCGCGGCCAGCGCGAGGTTGGCGCGGATGGTGGAGGCGAACACGTGCGCCTCCTGCGGCAGCCACGCCAGCCGCGACCGGACGTCGTCGCCGGTCAGCCCGGCGGTGTCCACACCGCCGTGCTCGTAGCGGCCCGCCCGTGGCCGCAGTGCCGCCATCAGCACCGCGAGCAGCGTGGACTTGCCCGAGCCCGACGGGCCGCGCACCACCAGCCAGCCGCCGTCGGCCGTGGCCTCGGCGTCGAGGTCCGTGAGGACGTCGGGGCCACCGGGCCAGCCGGCCCGCAGCGACCGCACGGCCAGGCCGCGCACCGGGACGGGCGCGGTCCGGGGGACGACGGGGTCGGCGGGCACCGGGGCGGCGAGGACGGCGTCCAGCCGGCCGCGGGCGTCGGCCAGCGCGCCGCGCCGCTGCAGCGCGCTCCCGAGCCCGCCCAGCGGCTCGGCCAGCGCCAGCGGGGCAAGGGCGAGCACGGCGACGGTCGGGCCGTCGAGCCCCTCGGCCGCCGCCACCGCCGCCGCGACGACCGCGGCCGCGCCGGTGCCCAGCCCCACGAGCGCGGTGGCCAGGGCGGCCGCGCGGCTCGCGCCGGCCGCGGCCCGCCCGCGGCGGCGGCCCGCGACGGCCAGGTCGGCGGCCGTGCGCGCGGCGAGGCCGTGGGCGCGCAGGTCCGCGGCGCCGGCCAGCACGGTCGTCGCGTCCCGCAGCGCCGCCACGCGCAGCTCGCCCTCCTCGCGGGCCGCGTCGGCGTCCAGCCGCCGGGAGGCGGCGAGCACGCCGAGGACCGTGGCGCCCAGCACCGCGGCCGCGGCGGCCGCGGCGGCGGGGGAGAGGAGCGCGAGGGCGGCGAGGGTGCCGGCGGTGACCGTGCCGGCGACCAGCGCCGGCGGCCGCACCCGCACGGAGAGCTCCTGCACGAGACCGACGTCCCCGACGACCCGGGCCAGCGCCGCGCCCGGGGTCCGCTCGCCGGCCACCCCCTGCGCGGCCAGCGCCCGCCACACCCGCACCCGCAGCCCGGCGGCCTCGCGCAGCGCCGCGTCGTGCGCGGTCATCCGCTCCAGCCAGCGCAGCAGCGCCCGGCCCATGCCGAAGAAGCGGACCCCGACGATGGCGACCATCAGCGTGAGGATCTGCGGCATCCCCGCGGCCCGGACGATCAGGTAGCCCGACACCGCGGTCAGCGCGACCCCGGCGCCGGCCGACGCGGTGCCGGCGAGGACGGCCCGCAGCAGCGCCCCCCGCGGCCGGCCGGGCCCGCGGCCCCGGTCCTCCGCGACGAGATCTGCACTCTCGTCGCCATCGGCCGCCGATGCCGTCGAGTGTGCAGATCTCGCCGCGGGGAGGGTGGCCGCGGGGAGGGCGGCCGCGGGGACGGCGGTCGGCGGGGCGGGCAGGTCCACGGTGCGGTCGGCCAGCGCGGCCAGCACCGGGTCGTGGGTCGCCAGCAGCACGGTGACGGTGCCGCGCAGCGCGGCGAGGACGGCGGCGACCCGCTCGGTGGCCGCGGCGTCCAGGTGCGCGGTGGGCTCGTCGAGCAGCAGCAGCCGGGCGCCGCGGCGGACCCGCACCAGCGCCCGGGCCAGCGCGACCCGCTGCAGCTCGCCGGGGGAGAGCGTCTCGCAGGCCCGGCCGGCCAGCGCGGCGCCGTCCACCCGGGCCAGCGCCTCGACGACGAGGGCCTCGGCGACGACCTCGTCCACGCCGGGCTCGGCGCCGGCGTGCCGGCGCAGCTCGTCGGCGACGGTGGCGCCGGTGGTGCGGGGGTGCTGCGGCACCCAGGCGACGGCGCCCGCGGGCACGCCGCCGACCGTGCCGGCCACCGCGGCCGACGGCGGGAGCGCGCCGGCCAGCGCGGCCAGCAGCGTCGACTTGCCCGAGCCGCTATGCCCCCGCAGGGCGACCAGCTCGCCGGGGCGCACGGCCAGGTCGACCGGCGGCAGCGCGGGGACGCCGCGGCCGGGGAAGCGCACAGTCAGCCCGCGGACGGTGACGTCGGCCCCTCGCGGGTCGTCGTCGGGGCCGGCGGCGGCGAGCACCGCCGGCGTGCCGTCGGCGGCGGCGAGCACCGCGCGGGCCTCGGCGGCGGCCAGGGTCGCGGCCTCGTTCGCGTGGTGCGCCGAGCCGAGGGCGCGCAGCGGGGCGAAGGCCTCCGGCGCGAGCAGCAGCGCCGTCAGCGCGACCGCCAGCGGCAGCTCCCCGTGCACCAGTCGCAGCCCGGCGGTGACCGCGACCAGGGCCACCGACAGCGTGGCGATCAGCTCGAGCACCAGCGAGGAGAGGAAGGCCAGCCGCAGCGTGGCCAGCGTCCGGCGGCGCGCGGCCTCGCCGAGCTCGGCCAGCGCCGCGACCTGGTCGGCGGCGCGGCCCAGCCCGACCAGCACCGGCAGCCCGCGCACCAGCTCGGCGACGTGCGCGGCGATGCGGTCCAGGGCGCGGGCCGACTCCGCCGTCGCGTCCCGGGTGGTCAGCCCCACCAGGACCATGAACAGCGGCACCAGCGGCAGGGTGACCGCCACGAGGACCGCCGACAGCAGGTCGGTCCCGGCGAGCACCACCAGCAGCGCCGGCGGGACGACGAGGGTCTGCGCCAGCGCCGGCAGGTAGCCGGCCAGCCCGGGCGCGAGGTCGGCCAGCCGGGTGGTGGCGAGGACGGCGGCCGGCCCGGGCCCGCCGGCGGCCTCCACCGCGGCGGGGGAGGCGGCCAGCCGGGCCAGCAGCCGCTCCCGCAGCAGCTCCTCGGCGCGGCGGGCGTCCCGGGCGGCGAGCAGCTCGCCGGCCGCGCCGGCCGCCGCCCGCAGCAGCGTCCCGGCGGCGGCGAGCGCCAGCGGCGGCAGCAGCGCCCCGTCGGCGTACCCCGCGGCCCGGGCGACGGCATGCGCCAGGCCGGCGGCGAGCAGCACCAGGCCGGCCGTCTGCCCGAGGGCGGCCAGCGCCGCCCGGACCAGGGTGCCGCGGACGCCGGGGACGCCGTCCAGCGCGGCCAGCGGCCCCCGGCCGGCGGGGCGGCTCACGCGCTCGCCCCGGCCTCGGCGTGCTGCGGCTCGGCGTGCTGCGGCTCGGCGGTCAGCCGCTTGCGGAACACCCAGTACGTCCAGGCCTGGTAGCCCAGCACCACCGGCAGGCCGATCCCGGCCGCCCAGGTCATCACGGTGAGCGTGTAGTCGCTGACCGAGGCGTCGGCGACGGTGACGTCGAAGGCGGCGTCGACCGTCGAGGGGACGACGACGGGGTAGGCGGCCCCGAACACCGTTGCGGCCGCGGCCACGAGCATCGCGCCCCACGCGGCGAAGGCCTGCCCCTCGCGGCCGACCCGCAGCCGCGCCCAGGCGACTCCCACCGACAGCGCCGCGACCAGCCACAGCACCGCGGTGACCGGGGTGCCGTACCGCAGGTGCACGAGGCCGGCCCACAGCAGGAGCGGCAGGGCGGCGAGCGGCGCCCAGCGCAGCGCGAAGGCGTGCGCGGCCACCCGGACCGGGCCGTCGGTCTTCAGCGCCAGGAAGACCGCGCCGTGCACCACCGAGAAGGCGAGCACCGCGACTGCGCCCAGCAGCGCCGACCAGCCCAGCCCGGCGAACGGGCCGCCGACCCGGTTGCCGGCGGCGTCGATCGGCAGGCCGAGGGTGGTCGCGCCCAGGGCGGCGCCGATGCCCAGCGCGGCGATCAGCGAGCCGGCGGTGATGACCCGCGTCCACGTCGCGTCCCAGGCCGCGGTGTGGTGCGAGTGCCGCCACTCGAACGCCACCGCCCGGATGATCAGCCCGAACAGCACGAGCACGAACGGCAGGTACAGCGCCGGCAGCCAGGTGGCGTACCAGCCGGGGAAGGCGGCGAACACCGCGCCGGCGGCGGTGATCAGCCAGACCTCGTTGCCGTCCCAGAGCGGGCCGATCGTCCGCAGCATGAGGTGCTTGTCCGCCGTCCGGCGGCCCAGCACCGGCAGCAGCGCGGCGACGCCGAAGTCGAAGCCCTCCAGCAGGAGGAAGCCGATCCAGAGCACCGCGACCGCGGCGAACCAGAGGGTCTGCAGGTCCATGGCCGAGCTCCGGAGTCAGTAGGCGAAGGAGAGGACGTCGTCGTCGCGGCGCTGCCGCGGCGGCCCGTCGCCGGCGTCGTCGTCCGGCGTCCCCTCCGGCGGCGAGCCGGGCACGGAGGCACCGTCGTGGGTGGTCACGCCGCGGCGGACGAAGCGGGTGATCAGCCACAGCTCGACCACCGCGAGCGCCCCGTAGACCACGGTCAGCGCGACCAGCGAGGTCAGCACCTCACCGGCGCTCACGCCGGGGGAGACCGCCTGGGCGGTGAAGAAGTAGACCTGCTCGCCGACGGGCACGTCGGGGTTCGGGTGGACGACGAAGGGCTGGCGGCCCATCTCGGTGAAGATCCAGCCGGTCGCGTTGGCGACGAACGGCGCGGCCACCGCCAGCAGCGCGCCGTACACGCCGAGCCGCGAGGTCGGCACCCGCCCCCTCCGCGTCGCCCACAGCGCGTACGCCGCGACCGCCGCCGACACCGCGCCCATGCCGATCATCAGCCGGAAGCTCCAGTAGGTGACGGCCAGCAGCGGCGTGTAGTCGATCTCGCCGCCGGCCCGCTCGCCGAACGACGGGTCGTCGGGGTAGGTCTCGCCGTAGACCGCGGCGTACTCCTCCTGCAGCTCGTTCACGCCGGGGACGGCGGTGGAGAAGTCGCTGTGCGCGAGGAAGGAGAGCAGTCCGGGGACGGTCCAGGAGTGGACGTCGTCGCACTCGTTGGAGCCCAGCTTGCCGAAGGCGAACACCGAGAACGGCGCGGGCGCCTCGGTCTCGCACAGCGCCTCGGCCGAGCTCATCTTCAGCGGCTGCTGCTCGTACATGAGCTTGCCCTGCCAGTCACCGGTCACGGCGACGAGCACGAACGCGGCCAGCGACACGAACCCGCCCAGCCGCACCGAGCGGCGCCACACCGCGTGGTCGACGTCCGTCTCCGGTTGCTGCGCCAGCTTCCGCCTGCGCAGGTGCCACAGGCCGATGCCGACCAGCAGCGCGCCGGCGACCATGAGCGCGGCGACGATCGCGTGGCTGAACGCGGCCAGCGCGGTGTTGTTGCCGAGCACGGCCAGGAAGTCGACCTGCACCGGCCGGCCGTCCTCGCCCACCTCGACGCCGACCGGGTGCTGCATCCAGGAGTTGGCCGCGATGATGAAGTAGGCGCTGACGATCGAGCCGATCACCGCGGCCCACAGCGCGGCCAGGTGCAGCCTCTTGGGGATCCGGCCCCAGCCGAAGATCCACAGGCCGAGGAACGTCGACTCGAGGAAGAACGCGAGCAGCGCCTCCAGCGCCAGCAGCGAGCCGAACACGTCGCCGACGAAGCGCGAGTACTCGCTCCAGGCCAGGCCGAACTGGAACTCCTGCACCAGGCCGGTGGCCACGCCGAGCGCGAAGTTGATCAGGTAGATGCGGCCCCAGAAGCGGGTCATCCGCAGCCACTCGGGCTTGCCGGTGCGCACCCACATCGTGTGCATGACCGCGACCAGGACGCCCAGGCCGATGGTCAGCGGGACCATCAGGAAGTGGTAGACGGTCGTGATCCCGAACTGCCATCTGGCCAGGTCGAGCGTGTCCATGCCGAGCACGTCCACCGGGTGGTCTCCTCGTGTCGTCCGATCCGACGTACTATTTCTACGCCGCGTAGAAGACAGATTTCTACGGGACGTAGAAGAACGGTGTGTGACACGCCGGACAGGAGGAGCCGATGGCCTCGCTGGGCGATCTCGAGCGCGCCGTGATGGACCACCTGTGGTCGGCCCCGGGGCCGCTGGCCGCGACCGACCTGCGCGACGCGCTCGCCGACCGCGGCCTGGCGCTGACCACCGTGCACACCGTGCTCGGGCGGCTGGAGCAGAAGGGTTTCGTCGCCCACGACGAGGCCCGGCCGCGCCGGTTCCGGCCGACCGCCACCCGCGAGCAGCACGCCGCCGAGCTGATGCACGAGGTGCTCGGCCAGGCCGCCGACCGGCAGGCCGTGCTCGCCCGGTTCGTCGGCAGCGTCGACGCCGAGGAGGCCGCGCTGCTGCGCCGGCTGCTGGCCGGCACGGACGCGCCCCCCGCCTGACCGTGCTGCCCGCCACGGCGGCCGCCCTCGCGGTCCTCGCCGCGCTGCTGGCCTGGCCGGTGCCCGCGCTGCTCGGCCGAGCCCGCTGGCCCGGCCGCGACCCGCTGGTCGCGCTGGTCTGCTGGCAGGCGATCGGGCTGGCCGGCGGCCTGTCGATCATCGGCGCGCTGCTCGTGCACGGCCTGGCGCCGTGGGGCCACTCGCTGCCCGAGGCCGGCCGGCACGTGCTCACCGGCACCCCGGCGGCCGGGCCGGTGCGCGGCGACCACTGGGTCACGCTGACGCTGGCCGGCGTGCTGGCCGCCGAGCTGCTCGGGGTGCTGGCGCTGTCGTGGTGGCGGACCGTGCGCACCCGCCGGCGGCACCGCGAGCTGCTGGAGCTCGTGGTGCGGCCGCACACCCTGCCCGACGCCCGGCTGCTGGAGCACCCGGCGCCCGTGGCGTTCTGCATCCCGGGCGCCCGGCCGCTGCTGGTGCTGTCGTCGGGCATGGTCGCCGAGCTCGACGACGCGCAGCTGGCCGCCGTCGTCGCGCACGAGCGGGCCCACCTGCGCGAGCACCACCACCTCTACCTGCTGCCGTTCGTGGCCTGGGAGGCCGCGCTGCCGGTGCTGCCGGCCGCCGCCCGGGCGCACGCCGCGGTGCGGACGCTGGTGGAGATGCGGGCCGACGACGTCGCGCTCGCCTCGCTGCCCGGCCCCGACCCCCGCCGCACCCTCGCCCGGGCGATCGTCGCGGCGGGCGCCCCGGGGGGCGGGGGCGTGCCGGCCGGGGCGCTGGCCGCCGGCGGCAGCGGGCTGCCCGCGCGCGTGCACCGGCTGCTGCAGCCCCCGGCGCCGCTGCCGGCCGCCGTCCGCGCCGCCGTCCTCGCCGCGGCCGCGCTGCTGATCGCCGTCCCGACCGCCCTGCTGCTCCTCCCCGCCGTCCTCTGACCGGGCACGAGGGCGCTTCTGCACCGGGCGAAGTGGCGGTATCGCCCGGGGTCGGGGTCCTACGCGGGCAGCGAGGCGGGGGCGTCCACGCCGGTGAGCTGGGCCGAGCGCGCCCACAGCCGGGCGGCGAGCGCGGGGTCGCTGGCCTGCGGGGTGCGCCCGACCAGGGTGGGCGCGCCGCGGGTCTCGGCCAGCCGGCTGGGCCCGGCGTAGCCGCCGCCGGGCAGGTCGGCCGTGGCGGCGAACAGGGTGGGCACGGCGCCCTCGGCGGCGCTGGTCGCCACCACCCGGTTGGCCACAGCCATGACGCCGTTCCAGGCCCGGTTGCCGGTGCGGCTCTGCAGCTCGGTCGCCGCGTAGCCCGGGTGCGCCGCCAGCGCCCGCAGCCGGGAGCCGGCGGCGGTGAGGCGCCGCTGCAGCTCGAGGGTGAACAGCAGGTTGGCCAGCTTCGTCGCGGCGTAGGCACCGGTGGGGGAGTAGGGACGGCGCCGCCAGTTCAGGTCGTCGACGTCGAGGCCGCCCATCCGGTGCGCCGTCGACGCGACGGTGACCACCCGGTCGGTCACGTGCGGCAGCAGCAGGCAGGTGAGCGCGAACGGCCCGAGGTGGTTGGTGCCGAGATGGGTCTCGAAGCCGTCGACGGTCTCGCCGGCCGGCACCCACATGACGCCGGCGTTGTTCACCAGCAGGTCCAGCGGGCCGGTCCAGGCGGACGCGAACTCCCGCACCGAGGCCAGGTCGGCGAGGTCGAGCCGGCGGACCTCGGTCGAGCCCGGCAGGCCGGCGGCCACCGCCTCCCCGCGCGCGGGGTCCCGGACGGCGAGGACGACGTGCGCGCCCGCGGCCGCCAGCGCCCGCGCGGTCTCCAGGCCCAGGCCGCTCGTCGCGCCGGTGACGACCGCGGTGCGGCCGGCCTGGGAGGGGATGTCGGCCGTCGTCCAGGAACGGGTCATGCCGACCGAGCGTAGGCCCGGTCCCCGACCCGGCCGCCCGGCAGCGGCGAGGCGGCGTCCCGGTTGGCCGGCAGCGGCGCGAAACCGCGCAGCCGCAGGCTGTTGGTCACCACGAACACCGAGCTGAACGCCATCGCGGCCCCGGCGATCATCGGGTTGAGCAGCCCGGCCACCGCCAGCGGGATGGCCGCCACGTTGTAGGCGAAGGCCCAGAACAGGTTGCCCTTGATGACCGCGAGGGTGCGGCGGGCCAGCCGGATGGCGTCGGCGGCGGCCCTCAGGTCGCCGCGCACCAGGGTCAGGTCGCTCGCCTCGATCGCGACGTCGGTGCCGGTGCCCATCGCCAGGCCCAGGTCGGCCTGGGCCAGGGCGGCGGCGTCGTTCACCCCGTCGCCGACCATGGCCACGACGCGCCCCTGCGCCTGCAGCCGCCGGACGACGTCCACCTTGCCGGCCGGCAGCACGTCGGCGACGATCTCCTCGATGCCCACCTCGGCGGCGACGGCGCGCGCGGCGCGCCCGTTGTCGCCGGTCAGCAGGACGGGACGCAGCCCCAGGTCGCGCAGCTGGCCGACCGCGGCGGCCGAGGTCGCCTTGACCGTGTCGGCGACGACCAGCAGCCCGCGGGCGGCGCCGTCCCAGCCGACCGCCACGGCGGTGCGGCCGGCCGCCTCGGCGGCCTGCCGGGCGTCCTCCAGCTCGGCGGGCAGCGGCATCGACCGCTCGGCCAGCAGCCGCGGCCGGCCGACGACCACCGCCCGGCCCTCGACGGCGCCGGTCACCCCCAGGCCCTCGACGTTGGCGAACGAGGCGACGCCGGGCAGCGGCCCGTGCTCGGCCGCGGCGCGCGCCACCGCCTGCGCGATCGGGTGCTCGGAGGCCGCCTCCAGCGCCCCGGCCACCCGCAGCAGGGCCGCGGCGTCCTCCCCGGCCGCCGGGACGACGCCGGACAGCGCCATCCGCCCGGTCGTGACCGTGCCGGTCTTGTCCAGCACGACGGTGTCGACCCGGCGGGTGGACTCCAGCACCTCCGGGCCCTTGACCAGGATGCCGAGCTGGGCGCCGCGGCCGGTACCGACCATCAGGGCGGTCGGCGTGGCCAGCCCGAGCGCGCAGGGGCAGGCGATGATCAGGACGGCGACGGCCGCGGTGAACGCGGCCGGCAGCCCGGCGCCGGCCCCGATCCAGAAGCCCAGCGTGGCCACGGCGAGGGCGAGCACCACCGGCACGAACACCGCCGACACCCGGTCGGCCAGCCGCTGCACCTGCGCTTTGCCGTCCTGCGCGGCCTCCACCAGCCGCGCCATCTGGGCCAGCTGGGTGTCGGCGCCGACCCGGGTGGTGCGCACGACCAGCCGGCCGCCGGCGTTCACCGTGCCGCCGGTGACCGCGTCCCCGGGGCCGACCTCGACCGGCACCGGCTCGCCGGTGAGCATCGAGGCGTCGACCGCCGAGGAGCCCTCGGTGACCGCGCCGTCGGCGGCGATCTTCTCCCCGGGGCGGACGACGAACAGGTCGCCGACGGCGAGCTGCGCGGCGGGCACCCGGACCTCGGCGCCGCCGCGGAGCAGCGCGACGTCCTTGGCGCCGAGCTCCAGCAGGGCCCGCAGCGCCGCGCCGGCCCGCCGCTTGGACCGGCCCTCGGCGTAGCGGCCGGCCAGGAGGAACGCCGTGACCCCGGCCGCGGCCTCCAGGTAGATCTGCGCGCCGCCGTCGCCGCGCTCGACGGTGAACGAGAACGGGTGGGTCATGCCGGGGGTGCCGGCGGTGCCCCAGAACAGCGCGTACAGCGACCAGGCGAAGGCGGCCAGCGTGCCGAGGGAGACCAGGGTGTCCATGGTCGCGGCGCCGTGCCGCAGGTTGGTCCACGCGGCCCGGTGGAACGGCAGCCCGCCCCACACCACGACCGGCGCGGCCAGCGTGAGCGAGAGCCACTGCCAGTACTCGAACTGCAGCGCCGGGACCATCGCCAGCGCCACCACCGGCACGGCGAGCGCGACCGAGACCAGCAGCCGGGTGCGCAGCGAGCGCAGCTCGTCCTGCGCCGGGGCCTCCGCCGGCTCCGGCCGGGGTGGTTCCGGGACACGCGCGGTGTAGCCGGTCTTCTCGACCGTGGCGATGAGGTCGTCGGTGGTGACGTCGCCGTCGACGGTCACCCGCGCCTTCTCCGTGGCGTAGTTGACGGTGGCGGTGACGCCGTCCATCCGGTTGAGCTTCTTCTCCACGCGGGCGGCGCAGGAGGCGCAGGTCATCCCGCCGATCAGCAGCTCGACCTGCCCGGGCACGGGCCCGCTCACGACGCCTCCACGGTGAACTCGGCGGTGTGCACGGTGCCGCCGTGCCGGAAGTCCAGGAACAGCCGGTAGCTGCCCGGCGAGGGTGCCGTCGTCCCGAAGACCACGTGCGGCCCGGGCGCCGGGGCGGCGCCGGCCACCGCGTCGACCGGGTGCACGTGCACGTAGGCCAGGTCCCCGGCGCGCAGCACCACCAGGTGGCCGAAGGCGCCCAGATAGGGCTGCAGGTCGGTGACCAGGACCCCGTCGCGGCTGACGCTCAGCGTCAGCTCGCTCTCCCCGCCCGGGACCAGCCCGCCGGTCAGCACGACCGTGTAGCCGTCCACCTGCGCGGTGGCCGACGGCGGGGGCAGCGGCCGCGGGGCGAAGTCGCCGGCCACGGCCAGGTCGGCCCCGAGGGTGAGTCGCTCGCCCAGGGCGGTGGGCGTGGTGTCGGCGATCACCCGCCAGCTGCCGGGGGAGAGGTCCAGCGGGACGGTCCACGTCCCGTCCGGCCCGAGCGCGGGATGCACGTGCTGGTAGCCGGTGAGGTCCCGCCGGACGGCGACGAGGTGCAGGTCCTCCTCGTGCTCGACGTCGAACGCGCGCACCGGGGCGCCGTCGGGGCCGAGCACCCGGAAGGCCAGCGGCGTGGCGGGCCCGGCGGGGAGGGTGTCGGCGAGCAGGTCGAGGGTGTGGCCGGAGGCGCTGACCGCGAGGCCGCCGACGTCGGCCGACCCCGCGTCCGACCCTCCGGCGGCGTCCGCCCCGCCCTCGTGGCCGGCGTCGCCCGCGTGCCCGCCGTCGGTGTGCTCGCCGGCGGCCGGCTCGGCGTCCACCGGGCCGACCGCCGCGCCGACGCCCACGCTGGCGCCGAACACGGCGGCCAGGCCGAGGACGAAGGCGGCCACCTTGGCGGGGGTGCTCACGAGGCCGTCAGCGCCCGGTGAGCTCGTACCCGGCCTCCTCGACGGCGGCCGCCACGGCGGCCTCGTCGAGCGGCGCGTCGCTGGTCACGGTGACCGCCCCGGAGGGCAGGTCGACGTCGACCGCGGTGACGCCGGGCAGGCCGCCGACCTCCTCGGACACCGCGGAGACGCAGTGGCCGCAGGTCATGCCGGTGACGGTGTAGGTGCTGGTGGTCACGCAGATCTCCCTGGGTGGTGGATGGGTCGTGCTCAACTGCGGACGAGCCGGGCGATGGCGGCCGAGGCCTCGCGGACCTTCTCCTCGGCCTCCGGCCCGCCGGCCTGCGCCGCCGCGACGACGCAGTGCGACATGTGCTCCTCGAGCAGCCCCAGGGCGACCGACTGCAGGGCGCTCGTCATCGCCGAGACCTGGGTGAGGATGTCGATGCAGTACTTCTCGTCCTCGACCATGCGCTGCAGGCCGCGGGCCTGGCCCTCGATGCGGCGCAGGCGCTTGAGGTAGTCGTCCTTGCGCGAGATGTACCCGTGCGGGGCGTGGGCGGGGGCCTCGTCCATGCCCGGAACCATACCCCCGTTGGGTATCGAGCGCCAGGTGTGGGGGTCAGTCGGCGGGCTCGGCGTCGTCCTGCTCGGCGCGCAGCCGGTCCACCGTCCCCTGGAGCCGGGCGCTGTGGGCGCGGGCGTCGGCCAGCTCGTCCTGCAGGCCGAGGATGACCTCGGCCGACGCGAGCGTGTGGCCCTCGTCGAGCAGGGTCCGCAGGCGGGCGGCGAGGGCGAGCTGCGCCCGCGAGTAGCGGCGGTGACCGCCGGGGGACCGGTGCGGCCGGAGGACGCCGGAGCCGTCGAGGCTGCGCAGGAAGGCCGCCTGCACGCCGAGGAGGTCGGCGGCCTGGCTCATGGTGAGCGCGGGGAAGTCCGGGTCGTCGAGCCGGCGCAGCGGATCGCGGGGCGACCCCCCGCCGCTCCTGGACGTGGCCACGGCGCTCCTCCCCTGGAGAGACGACCGGGGGCCGGACCTCGCGGTCCGGCCCCCGGTCCCGGTCGTGCCGTCAGTGCTCGACGGCCTTGTGCTCCGGCTCGGCCCGCTCGCCCTCGATGGTGCGCCCCTCGACGGCGGTCGGCGTGTCGGCGCGCGTCACGGTGATCTTGCGTGCCCGGGCCTTCTCGGCCACCGGGATGCTCACCGTGAGGACGCCGTCGTGGTAGTGCGCCTCGAGCCGGTCGGTGTCCAGGCTGCGCCCGAGCACGAGCTGGCGGGTGTAGCTGCCGAAGGGCCGCTCGGCGATCGCCCACTCGGCGCCCTCGAGCTGCGGCACGGAGCGCTCGGCGGTGACGGTGAGCGTGTTGCCCTCGACCGACAGGTCGATCGACCCCGGGTCGACGCCCGGCAGGTCGAAGTGGGCGACGAAGTTGTCGCCGACGCGGTAGGCGTCCATCGGCATGCCCGACAGCGCGCGGGCGGTCGTCGAGCCCGAGCGGCCGGTCAGCTGGTCCAGCGCGCGGAAGGCGGCGGACGTGGCGGCGAACGGGTCGTAGGCGGTCAGCATCGCCATGGCTGTGCAACCTCCTGGGTGTGTCGCTGTGCTGTTCGCTGCCCGAGGAAGAACCTCTAGTGGCAACTGGAGATTACCTCCATCGGACGTCGTTGTAAACGTCTCGCCGCCGGAAGTGTTCCCGGCGCATCCCGCGGCGTGTCGGCTCTTGTTCACCGGCCCCTCTGTGGGGCACTGCCACGACCTGGCCCACGAGGACCACGCCATGATGTTCAGCTGGGAGATCACGCCGTCCCCGCCGCCACCCCCGCGCGGCCGCCGGGCGCCGTCCGGTCCCTCCTCGGGCCGGCGCCGGTGCCGTGGGCGGCGGTGGCCGGGCTGGCGGTGCTCACCGCCTGCGCCGACGGCTTCGTCGTCACGGTGGTGCAGCCGACCGTCGGCGCGATCGAGCGGGCACGGAGCCCGTTCGCCACGTGGCTGCGCACCTCCACCCTGCTGCTGCCGCTGTTCGTGCTCGCCGTGCTCGCCGCGCTGGCGTTCGCCCGCCGGCGGGTGGGACCGCAGCTGCGCACCGCCCGGCCGGTGCTGGTGGCCGCCCTGGTCGTCGTCGCCGCCACGACCGCGGTGGGCACCGCGTGGCTCCTGGTCAACGTGGCGGTCGACCACCACCTGCAGTCGGAGCTCCTGCAGGCGCAGGCGGCGGGCCACCCGCACGCCGGCGCGGCGCCGGACGTCGCCCTGGCCGACGCCCAGGCGCGGACGCTGGAGCTCGACCTGCTGGCCGCGCGCCACGGCGGGGCCGCCGTCCTCGTGGCCAACGCCGTCCTGGTGACCTGGCTGGTCGCCCTCCGCGGCGGCCGCATCGACGCCGTCCGCCGGGGCGTGACCGGCCCCCGTCCCGCCCGGCGGACCCCCAGGAGAGGGGATGCCGCTGCCGGCCCTCCCCGGGGCACGCTGTGTGCGGGCCGGGTGGACACCGGCCCGGAGGAGCGGACGACATGACGCCACCGGACCCCCGGCTGCGCCGGGTGCTCGCGCGTTCCCCACGCCGGACGAGCCTGCCTCCCGCGGGCTACCCGGGGCCGGCCCCGACCCCGGACCCGCCTCCGGAGCAGCCGGAGCCGGGTGCCGGGACACCGCGGCCCGCGGGTGCCACGATCGGCGCGTGAGCCGAGCAGAACCCGGGCAGGAGGGGGTCGTGGACCGCACCCCCGACGCGACAGCACCTGGCGGCACCGACGTCCTGGACGTCCGTGCGGAGCGGGACGGGGAGGTCTGCCGGCTGACCCTGGCCGGCGAGCTCACCGAGGCCGCGCGCCGGCCGCTCGTCCGCGAGCTCACCGACGTCCTGCTCCAGGAGTCGGCGCTGCGCCGCGTCGAGCTCCTGCTCGGCGAGGTCACCTTCATGAACTCGGCCGGCATGGCCGTGCTCGTGCAGCTGCAGAAGATGGCGGCGCCGCGGGGCGTGGAGATCGTCCTGGTCCGCCCGCGCGCCGTCGTGGCCCGGCCGCTGCAGCTGTCCGGGCTCTGGCACCGCTTCACGGTCACCGAGGAGCCGGGCACCTAGCCTGGGCGGGTGCCGTCCAGCCACTCGCACGACCACGCCGGCCACTCCCACGGCGTCGATCCCGACGCTCCGCCGCCGGCGCCGGAGGTGCTGGCCCGCCGCCGCCGGGCGGTGCGCCTCATGCTGTTCCTGCTCGTGCCCGTGGGGCTGGCCACCGTCGTGGGGCTGATCGTGCTGTGGCCGTCGGGTGAGCCCAGCCGGGCCCAGGAGGCCGCGGACACCTTCTTCCCCGCCGGCACGACCTACCCCGACGGCCGGGTGGTGTCGGTGGACCCGTTCGACTGCTCGGTCCCCAACGCCGACGGCACCACCCAGGAGCTGACCTGCGCCTCGGTCGTCGTCGAGGTGCTGGAGGGCGAGGGCGCGGGGGAGTTCCAGCAGCTGGAGCTGCCGGCCGAGGTCTACGCCGCCGGCGTCGAGGTCGACGACGTCCTCGTGCTCAGCCGCGACGGCGGCACCGAGGGCGGCGCCACCTACAACTTCTTCGACTACGAGCGGACGACGCCGCTGGTCCTGTTCGCCCTGGCCTTCGCGATCGTGGTCGGCGCCGTCGCCCGGCTCCGCGGGCTGGCGGCCCTCGTCGGGCTGGCGTTCGCCTTCTTCGTGCTGCTGGAGTTCGTGCTGCCGGGCCTGCTGTCCGGGCAGTCGCCGACCGCGGTGACCCTCGTCGGGTCGGCCGCGATCATGTTCGTCGTCCTGTACCTCGCGCACGGGTTCTCGGCGCGGACGACGACGGCCCTCGTGGGCACCCTCTTCGGCCTGGCCCTGGTCACCGTGCTGGGCGCGGTCGCCGTGGAGTCCGCCCGGCTGACGGGGCTGACCACCGAGGAGACCGTCCAGTTGCAGACGTTCGACCCGGCACTGGACTTCTCCGGTCTGGTGATCGCCGGCGTCGTGGTCGCCGGGCTCGGCGTGCTCAACGACGTGACGATCACGCAGGCCTCGGCGATCTGGCAGCTGCGCGAGGTGGATGCGGGCATGGGCTGGCGGCAGCTGTACCGGCGCGGCATGACCATCGGCCGCGACCACATCGCCTCGACCGTCTACACCGTCGTGTTCGCCTACGCCGGGGCCGCGCTGCCGCTGCTGCTGCTGTTCGAGCTCTACGCCCAGCCGGCCGGCGTGACGCTGACCAGCTCGGCGCTGGCCGAGGAGGTGATCCGTACCCTGGCCGGCGGCATCGCGCTCGTGCTGGCGGTGCCGGTGACGACAGCCGTCGGGGCGTTCTTCGCCACGGCCTCGGGAACGGAGACACCCGCCATGCCGGAGAACGGGTCGGCCGGCCGCGGCCTGGCCGCGCTGCGCTCGCGGATCGCCCGATGACCGCCACGGCCGTGGACCTGCTGGCCGCCGCCGAGGCCGCCGAGGGCTTCATGCCCGCCGACGAGGGGTGGGCCCTGTACGAGGCCGCCCGCGCCGTGGCGGTGCCCGGGCCGCTGCTGGAGATCGGCAGCTGGATGGGCAAGTCCGCGCTGTACCTGGCCGCCGCCGCGCGGGAGACCGGCCGGCAGGTGGTGACCGTCGACCACCACCGCGGCTCCGAGGAGCACCAGCCCGGCTGGGAGTACCACGACCCGTCGCTGGTCGACCCGTCCGTGGGGCTCGTCGACACGCTGCCGCGGTTCCGCCGGCAGATCGCCGAGGCCGGCGCCGAGGACGTCGTCGTCGCCGTCGTCACCCGCTCGGAGACGCTCGCGCCGCTGTGGGCCACCCCGCTGGCGCTGCTGTTCCTCGACGGCAGCCACACCGAGGAGTCGGCGCGCCGCGACCAGGACGCCTGGGTCGCCAAGCTCGCCGTCGGCGGCACCCTGGCCATCCACGACGTCTTCCCCGACCCGGCCGACGGCGGGCAGGCGCCGTTCGGCGTCTACCGGCGCGTGGTCGCCTCCGGCGACTTCGTGGAGCTGCCCGGCACCGGGTCGCTGCGGCTGCTGCGCCGTGAGCGCTGACCCGCTGCTCGAGGAGCGGGACGCCGCGCGGGCCGCGATCGCGGCGCTGAGCGGCGAGTTCGACGCCGTGGTGGCTGCCTCGCAGTCCTCCAACGCCGACGACGAGCACGACCCCGAGGGCGCGACCATCGCCTTCGAGCGGCAGCAGGTGGCGGCGCTGCTGGCCGCGGCCCGGCGCCGGCTGGCCGACGCCGAGGCGGCGCTGGCCCGCCGGGACGAGGGGTCCTACGGCGTCTGCGAGGGCTGCGGCGGCGCGATCGCCCCCGAGCGGCTGGCCGCCCGGCCGGCCGCCCGCACCTGCATCGCCTGCGCCTCGTAGCCCTCCGCGAGATCTGCACACTCGTCACCATCAGCCGCTGGGGCCGACGAGTGTGCAGATCTCGCCGGGCCAGCTGACGTAGCGGCGGACCGCCCCGGCGGTGCCGTCGGTCGAGCCGTTGTCCACCACGACGACGCGCGGCCGCTCGGGCAGCGCGAGCAGCCGTTCCAGCGCGGTCAGCAGCTCCTCCCGCCGCTAGTGGGTGATCACGACGACGGCGACCCGGGGGTCGCCGGTCACACCCGACCCTCCAGCAGCCGCCGGCCCGCGAGGACGGCGGCCGGCAGCCGCCGCCGGTCCCGCACCGCCCGCGGCAGGTCCTTCAGCGCCCGTGCCAGCCCGCGCCGCTCGGGGCCGCCGGCACGCAGCCCGGCGAGGACGACGCGACCGACGTCGGGCAGCGGCAGCCGCATCACCGCGGTGAGCAGCTTCGACCGCCAGATCGCGGTCCGCCGCCCGGCCGGGTCCGACCGGCGCACCGACGGGTGGTGGTGCACCGTCACCGCGTCGACGTAGGCCAGGCCCCAGCCGGCCGCGGCCAGGTCGAGGGCGAGCCGCTCCTCCTCGCCCGGGAAGCGGACCACGGGGTCGAACCCGCCGGCGGCGAGGAACGCCTCGGTGCGCACCATCGCCCCGCAGGCGACGAAGCCGAGCAGCGACGGCCCGGGCAGGTCGGGCTCGGTGCCCAGCGGGCTGTGCGCCATCTCGGCGCACACCGGGTCCAGCCGCTCCTCGGGGCCGACCAGGATCCGCGCGTTGAGCACGGCGAGCCGGGGGTGCGCCCGCATCAGCGCCGCCGCCCGGGACAGGTCCCCGGGGGCCCACCACGAGTCGTCGTCGGCGAAGGCCACGAACGGCGTGCCGGCCCGCTCGGCGCCGAGGCTGCGCGCCCGCGCGCCGACGTTCTCGGGCAGCGGCAGCACGGTCACCCCCGGGTGCGCCGCGCGGACCGCCGCCACCGAGCCGTCGGTCGATCCGTTGTCGACGAAGACCACCGGCGCCTCGTGCCGCGGCAGCGAGGCCAGCAGGTCCTCGCGCCGGTCGCGGCTCATGACGACGACGGTCACGTCATCGGTGGACACGCTCGTCACCTCCGGACCGTGCCCCGGACCCGTGCGGCTCAACCCGGACGGGGGGTGAACTCCTCGCCGGCGTCGACCGGCGGCAGCGCGGCGGGGTCGGCGAACAGGCCCGCGGCGGGGGTGGCGCCCGACAGCGCGTCGGCCGCGAGCACGACGGCGGCCGCCGTCCAGGTGGTCCGCTCGATCGGCCAGCGCTTGCCGTCCGCGAAGACGAGCCCGGTCCAGTAGGCGCCGTCGTCGTCGCGCAGGTGCTGCATGGCGGCCACCTGCGCCAGGGCGTCGGCCGGCCGGCCGACGGCGGTGAGGGCGAGGGCGAGCTCGCACGTCTCCGCGCCGGTGACCCAGGGCCGGTCGGACACGCAGCGGATGCCCAGGTCCGGGACGACGAAGGTCTCCCAGTCCTCGGCCAGCCGGTCGTCGGCGGCCGCGCCGGTCAGCGCGCCGCCGAGCACCGGGTAGTACCAGTCCATCGAGTACCGCGACCGGTCGGCGAAGTCGCCGGGGCGGGTGCGCAGCGCCGTGCCGAGGTCGACGGCGGCGAGCTCCCAGTCCGGCTGCGGCTCGTCGCACAGCGCCGCGAGCGCGACGCCGCAGCGCAGGGCCTGGAACAGGCTCGCGTTGCCGGTCAGCAGCGCGGTCGTGTCCGGGGTGCCGTCGGGCCGCTGGGCCCAGCCGATCGCGCCGCCGGGCAGCTGCATGCGGGTGACCAGGTCCAGCCCGCGGCGCACCGCCGGCCACAGCTCGGCCACCAGCGCGTCGTCGCCCGTGGAGAGCCACCGGTGCCACAGGCCGACGGCCAGGTAGCCGGCGTGGTTGCTCTCCGCCCCGGGCTGGGACGCCGTGTACGTCCCCGCGGCGGCGCGGTACTCGCCGGCCCACGACCCGTCGGGCCGCTGCCGGGCGGCCAGCCAGCGGTAGGCCGCCGCGGCGCGGTCGTGCCGGCCGCCGACGTCGAGGGCCATGGCGGCCTCGACGGAGTCCCACGGGTCGAGCTGCCCGCCGCGGAACCAGGGGAGCGCGCCGTCGGCGGCCTGCTGGTCGGCGATCCAGCCGACGGTCTGGCGCACCTGCCCGCCGGTGAGCACCCCCGGCAGCTCGGGCAGGAGCGCCGGCTCAGCGGGCAGCGGCCCGCTCCCGGTCGGGGCGGCCGGTGCCGGACGTCCAGCGGCGGGCCGCCGGTTCGCCCGCCGTGGCCGGGCGGTCGGCGTAGACCACCAGGCTCTTGCCGATGACCGGGTCGAGGAGCTTCTCCGCGGTGCGGGTCACCCACGGCCGCGTGGTCAGGTCCCACACGAGCAGCCGGTGGTAGGCGCGGACGGCGGCGTTGTCGCGCTCGACGCCCGTGGCGCACTTGAGCCACCAGAAGGGCGCGTGCAGGGAGTGGGCGTGGTGCTCCGGGCCCGGCTCCAGCCCGGCGGCGGTCAGCCGGGCGCGCAGGTCGGCGCCGCGGTAGATGCGGATGTGGCCGCCCTCGTTGGCGTGGTACTCGTCGGACAGCGCCCAGCAGATCCGCTCGGGCAGCCAGCGCGGCACGCTGACCGCGACCCGGCCGCCGGGCTTGAGCACCCGGGCGATCTCGGCCATCGCGGCCGCGTCGTCCGGGATGTGCTCGAGCACCTCGGCGGCGATGACCCGGTCGACGCTGGCGTCGGGCACCGGCAGGTGCAGCAGGTCGCCGCGCACCGAGGTCGCCGCGGCCCCGGCCGGTGCCTCGCCGGCCTCGCCGATCGCGGTCAGCCACCTCCGGGTCGTCTGCACCTCGTCGACGCCCCAGTCCAGGGCGACGACGCGGGCGCCGCGCCGGTAGGCCTCGAAGGCGTGCCGCCCCTCCCCGCAGCCCAGGTCGAGCAGGGTCATGCCCGGCCGGAGGTCCAGCAGGTCGTAGTCGACGGTCAGCACGTACGGGTCCTCACTGCTGGGCCTGCTTCCGGTCGAGCACCTCGGCGTACCAGGCGGCGGTGCGCTCGGCCGCGGAGCGCCAGGTGTAGGAGGCGAGCACGCGGCGGCGGCCGGCGCGGCCCAGCTGCTCCTGCAGACCGGGGGAGTCGAGCACGAGCTCCAGGGCGGCGGTCAGCTCGCCGACGTCGCCGGCCTTGACCCGCACCCCCGCCTGCGAGCCGACCACCTCGGGCAGCGCGCCGGCGTCGGTGGTGACCAGCGGGGTGCCGCAGGCCATTGCCTCGATCGCCGGCAGCGAGAACCCCTCGTACAGCGACGGGATGGCCACGACGGCGGCCTGCTGCAGCAGCCGGACCAGGTCGGCCTCGGGCAGGGAGCCGGTGAAGGTGACCGCGTCGTGCAGGGCCAGCCGGTCGAGCGCGGCCTCCGCCGGGCCGCCGGGCCGGGCGCTGCCGACGACGGTCAGCCGCACCGCGCGCTCGGTGCGCAGCTTGGCGACGGCCTCCAGCAGGTGCACCAGCCCCTTGAGCGGCACGTCGGCGCTGGTGACCACGACGATCGAGTCCGGGTCGCGCGGCCGGTCCGGCGGCGGGGGCGTGAAGACGTCGGGGTCGATGCCGACCGGGATGACCTCGATCCGCTCGGCGGGCACGCCGAGGTGGGTGCCGATGTCGGTGCGGGAGTTCTCCGAGACGGTGGTGACCGCGTCCAGCCGCGGCGCCACCCGCGCCTGCATGCGGGTGAAGGCGTACCAGCGGCGCAGCGTCAGCTTCCGGTACGCCGACGGCGCGGCGGCCAGCTCGAGCTCGCGGTCGATGGCGACCGGGTGGTGCACGGTGGCCACGGTCGGGACGCCGGCGCGGGTCAGCCGGAGCAGCCCGTAGCCGAGGCTCTGGTTGTCGTGCACGATGTCGAACTCGTCGCGGCGGGCCAGCAGCAGCCGCGCCGCCCGCAGGCTGAAGGTCAGCGGCTCGGGGAAGCCGGCGACGGCCATGGTCGCCCACTCGGCGACGTCGATCCAGTCGCGGATCTCCGACGGGCGCACCACGCGGAACGGGTCCGGTTCCCGGTACAGGTCCAGGCTGGGCACCTCGAGCAGCGGGACGCCGTCGTCCAGCTCGGGGTAGGGCTGGCCGCTGAGCACCTGCACGTCGTGCCCCAGGGCGGTCAGCTCGCGGGACAGGGCCCGCACGTAGACGCCCTGGCCCCCGCTGTGCGGCTTGGAGCGGTAGGACAGCAGTGCGATGCGCAGCGGCCGTCCCATGTGCCGGACTCTAACGACTCGCTGTCACGGCGCCGTGCTCGCCCGGTCGGATGCGCACCCGTGAGGGGGACTGACAGGGTGGGCCGCATGCTGCGCCACGTGGTCGTGTTCACCTGGTCCGACGACGCCGACGAGGAGCGGCGGGCCGCCACGCTCGCCGAGCTCAGCCGGCTGCCGGAGACGGTCGGCGGGATGACGTCCTTCGCCATCGGCCCCGACGCCGGCCTGCGCGCGGGCAACGCGCACGCCGCGCTGGTCGCCGACTTCCCCGACGCCGAGGCCTGGCGCCGGTACGCCGAGGACCCGGTGCACCTGCAGGTGATCGCCGACCACGTGACGCCGATCCTGGCCGCGCGCACGGCCGTGCAGTACGAGGTCTGACGGCGCCGGGTGCGGGGCGCGTCCACAGGGCTCGCGCCGGTCCACAGGCGTGGCCGCCGGGACCGATGCCGGGCCGCGGTGGGCCACCGTCGGCGCATGGACGGATCCCCGCGCCCCGTGGTGCGCATCTCCCGGCTCGGCGAGGTGGCCGCGGCCCTGCCGGCGCTGCTGGGCTTCTGGCCGCACGAGTCCGTGGTGCTCATCGCCCTCGGCGGCCCCGGTGGCGGCCGCGTCGGGCTGACGGTGCGGGTCGACCTGCCGGCCGGTGCGGCGTCGGCGGCGGTCGCCCGGGCGCTGGCGGCCCGGGTCGCCACCGACGATCCCGCCGCGGTCCTGCTGGCCGTGGTGTCCGAGGCGCCCGACGACCGCGGGCTGCTGCTGGGGAGTCCGCCGGGGGACGCGGTGGCCGGTCTGCCGCACCGGGCGGTCGTGCACGACGTGGTGGTGGCGCTGGACGGCGACGGGCTGCCGGTGCGCGACGCGATCCTCGTCCGCGGCGGCCGCTGGTGGTCCTACGACTGCCCCCACCCGTGCTGCGCGCCCGGCGCCGGCACCCCGCTGCCCGGCGGGGTCTCCGCGGTGACGGCCGCCGCGGTCGCCGCCGGGTCGGTGGTCGAGCCCGGCCGGGCCGCCCTGCGGGCACGGATCGCCCGGGTGGCCGGGCCGGGCGCCGCGGCGGCCACCTGGAGCGCGCGCCGCCGCCGCGCCCGGACGGCACGGGACGGGCCGGCGGCGTGGCGGGCGTGGGAGGACATCGGGCACGCCCTGCGTCGGTGCCGCCCGGGCGGCGGCGAGGCCCTGGGCGACGGCGAGGTGGCCGCGGTGGTCTGGGCGCTGGAGGACGTCGGCGTCCGCGACCGGGCGCTGGGCCTGGCCCTGGGGGCGGACGCCGCCGCGGCCGAGGTGCTGTGGACCGAGTGCACCCGGCGGGCGCCGCTGCCGCTGGACGCGGCTCCCGCCACGCTCCTGGCGGTCAGCGCCTGGCTGCGGGGGGACGGCGCGATGGCCAACATCGCGCTGGAGCGGGCGCTGGAGAGCAGGCCCGGGTACCCGCTGGCGCGGCTGCTGGTGCAGGCGCTGGACGCCTGCCTCCCGCCGGCCGCCCTGCGCGGGCTGATCACCGAGGCCGCGGAGGCCGCCGGCGAGGCGGGCGGCGCGCAGGCGGCCGGGTGAGACCTCCCGGGCGTCATGTGCCGTCGGAGTGCATTGGGGCCGTAGGACCGGTGCCCCGGTCGCCGCGCGGGCCTAGCGTGAGCTCGTCCCACGGGGGCCGACGACGGTGGCGGGAGGCGCGCCATGTTCGTCCAGCTCATCCGAGGTCGGACGTCGGACGCCGAGGCGGTGCGGACGGCGCTGGACCGGTGGATGCAGGAGCTGCAGCCCGGCTCGATCGGCTGGCTGGGCAGCACGATCGGGATCGCCGACGACGGCCGGGTCGTCGCCGTGGCCCGTTTCGAGTCGGCCGAGGCCGCGGCGCGCAACTCGGAGCGGGCGGAGCAGACCCGGTGGTGGGAGGAGACGCAGCGGCTCTTCGACGGCGAGGTGGAGTTCGCCGACAGCGAGGACGTCCAGGTCGACCTGAGCGGTGATCCGGCCGGCGCCGGGTTCGTGCAGGTGATCACCGGCCGGGTGACCGACCGGGAGAGGGCCGCGGAGCTGATCGCCTCGCTGTCCACCGGGGACATGGCGGCCTCCCGCCCCGACATCCTCGGGAGCCTGATGATCAACCACGGGCAGGACCGGTGGGCGCAGGTCGTCTACTTCACCTCCGAGGCCGAGGCCCGCGAGGGCGAGCGCAAGGAGGCGCCGCCGGAGGTGCAGGCGGTCATGGAGCAGCTGATGGCCCTGACCCCGGAGCCGCCCGAGTTCATCGACCTGCGCCGGCCCCTCCTGTACGCGCCACCGGCCCCGGCTCCCGCCGACCTGCCGGGGCCGCGCGAGGCGGCGGAGGCGGCGGAGGTCGAGCGGTCGACCTGACGCGCAGCCGCACGCGACCCGGCCGGCTCACAGGAGCTCGGGGCGCTGCCACTCCCTCCCGAGGACGTGCTCGGCCAGGAAGGACAGCACGGTCTCGTACCAGACCGTGCTGTTCCCGGGCGTGAGCACCCAGTGGTTCTCGTCGGGGAAGTACAGGAACTTCGACGGCACCCCGCGCTTCTGGAGGCCGTACCAGAGCTGCAGCGCCTCGCCGACCGGCACGCGGTAGTCCCGGTCGCCGTGGACGACCAGCATCGGCGTGCGGATTGCGTCGACGAAGCGGTGCGGCGAGTTCTGCTCGTAGCGGCGCGGCTCGGTGAGCGGGTCGCCCCACTCCCTCTCCCAGTAGTAGGCCGCGTCGGTGGTGCCGAGGAACGAGTCGAGGTGCCACAGGCTGGCGTGGGTGACGATCGCGCGGAACCGGTCGGTCTGGGTGGCGATCCAGTTGGCCATGTAGCCGCCGAACGAGCCGCCCATCGCCGCGGTCCGGTCGGCGTCGAGGTCGGGGCGCTCGAGCGCGGCGTCCACGGCGGCCATCAGGTCGGTGTAGGGCGCCTCGCCCCAGGCGCCCCAGCCGCGGCGGACGAAGTCCTGCCCGAACCCCTGGGACAGGGCCGGGTTGGGCAGCAGCACCGCGTAGCCGCGGGCGGCCATCACCCACGGGCACCAGCGCCAGGACCAGGAGTTCCAGCTCATCAGCGGGCCGCCGTGGATCCACAGCAGCAACGGCGCGGGTGAGTCGGCCGAGGCGCCGTCGGGCAGCACCAGCCAGGACTGGACCGGCGTCCCGTCGGCGGCGGTGGCGGTGACCTCGTGCAGCGTCCCGGGCAGCGGGCCCAGCGCGCCGGGCGAGGGGAGCGCCGGCGGCTGCTGCAGCGGCGCCTCGGGGTCGAGCCGCACCGGCGCGGGCGGCTCGTCGTAGGCCGAGCGCAGCGCGTAGAGGGCGCTGCCGTCGCGGGCCACCTGCAGGTCGCTGTACGCGCCGTCCGCGGTGAGCCGCACCGGCTCCCCGCCGGCCACGGGCACCCGGAACAGCGCGTGCCGGCCGCCGTCGTCGGCGAGGAAGTAGACGGCCGACCCGTCGGCGCTGAACTGGGGCGCGCTGGGCCACCGGTCGAAGCCGGGGGTGAGGTCGCGCGCCTCGCCGCCGGCGCCGTCGACGAGCAGGAGCGTGTAGTCCGGCGGCTCGGCGTAGGTGGTCAGCGACTCGCGCACGCACACCACGGCCGACCCGTCGGGGGAGAAGCGGGCGCCGTGGACGTCGGCGAGGGGGTCGTCGACGAGCGGGCGGCTGTCCCCGGTGGCGGTGTCGACCAGCGCGATCCGGCTGCGCTGCCCGGCCGGGCCGTCGGGCACCGACTCGACGACCAGCAGCCGGCTGCCGTCGGGGGAGAGGACCGGGTCCTCCCCGCCGCCGGCGGGCGGCCGGGCCCCCGGCGTGAGGTCGCGGAGGACCGCCGGCTCGGCCGCGGCGCCGGAGGGGTCCTCGCCGGGCAGCTGTCCCGCCCAGAACAGGTGCGCGGTGTCCGGGCCGAGGTCGTGGTCCCAGTACCGCACCGGGTAGCGCTCGTGCAGCACCGCGGTGACGCCGGCGTCCTTGCGGGCCTTGCGCCGCGCGGCCTCCTCCTCGGCGTCGCCGGCGCCGGGCATGGCCGCGGCCACGACGACGACGTCCCCGCTGCCGGCGGCGACCGTCACCCCGCCGACCCCGCCCGGGTGCCCGACGACCAGCCGCGCCTCGCCGCCGTCGGGGGGCAGGCTCCACAGGGCCGGCTTCGGGTCCCCGCCGTCCGCGCCGGCGGCCGGGTCGGGCCGGGCGGAGGTGAACAGCAGCGAGCCGTCGGGGGCGAACACCGGAGCCGACTCGCCGGGGGCGCTGCGGGTCAGCCGCCGCGGCTCCCGCCGGCCGTCGGGGTCCACCTCCCACAGCGCCGACACCCACTTCTTCCGCTCGGCGTCGAGGGTCTGCACCGAGACCGCCAGCCGCCGCCCGTCCGGGGCCAGCGCCAGCCCCGTGACCCGGGGGAGCGCGACGAACGCGGCCAGGTCGGCGAAGGGGCCGGCCGTGCCGTCCGGGGCGTCGGCGGAGAGGGCGGCGGCGTCGGGCTGGCTCACCGGCGCCACGTTAGCGACCGGCCCCGGAACGCGCCGGAGCCGCCGTCGGCGTCGGGACGGCGGCTCCGGGAGGCGTGCGGGCGGGCCCGCAGCTCAGAGGCGGGACGCGGCCTGGGCCGGGGTGAGCTCCTCGTCGAGGGCGTTCACGAACACGTGCTGGGCGACGCCGGTCGGCAGCAGCTCGCCGTCGACGCTCACCGTGTCCCGCTCCACCCGGGCCAGCACCGTCGCGCCGGGCCGCAGCCCCTGCTCGGCCAGCGAGCGGATGAGGTCGGTGTCCTCCTGTAGCTGCTCGCTGATCCGGCGGATCTCCACCCGCCGGCCCTGCGGCGTGGCGGTGGTCGACAGCAGGGTCAGCGCGTCCAGCACCGCGGAGGTCTCGCCGCCGATCGCGGCGGCCGGGGAGTCGCCGCCCAGCTCGTCCAGACCGGGGATCGGGTTGCCGAAGGGCGACACCGTCGGGTTGCCGAGCAGGGCGAGCAGCTTCTTCTCCACCGCCTCGCTCATGACGTGCTCCCAGCGGCAGGCCTCCTCGTGGACGTCGGCGTACTCGAGGCCGATGACGTCCACCAGCAGGCACTCGGCCAGCCGGTGCTTGCGCATGACCGAGGTCGCCCGGCGGCGGCCCTCCTCGGAGAGCTGGAGGTGCCGGTCGCCCTCGACCGAGAGCAGGCCGTCGCGCTCCATGCGGGCCACCGTCTGGCTGACCGTGGGGCCGCTCTGGTGGAGGCGCTCGGCGATACGGGCCCGGAGGGGGACGACGCCCTCTTCCTCGAGCTCGAAGATCGTCCGGAGGTACATCTCCGTGGTGTCGATCAGATCGTTCACAACTCTCCTCCGTGTCACCGCCCATCGTACGGGCGGGCGGCGACTTCCCGGGCCCGCCGGACCGGGTGAACGGCGGCACGCCGCGCGGGATTCCCGGCGGTAGCGTCGGGGCCCCGGGACCGGGCCCCGACGGCGGGTGCGCGGCCGGCACGACCGGCGAGGAGGACGGCGCATGAGCGACTCGCTCGCCGTGATCTGGGACGACGCGCTGCTCGGCTACACCATGGGCGGGGAGCACCCCATGCACCCGGTGCGGCTGGACCTCACGGTGCGGCTCGCCGACAGCCTCGGCGTCCTGAAGAGCGACCGGATCACCGTCGTGCGGCCGGCGCTGGCCGACGCCGACCTGCTCACCCTCGTGCACGACCCCGCGTACCTGGAGGCGGTGCGGCGGGCGCCGGCCGACCCCGGCGTCGGCCACGGCCTGGGCACCGACGACAACCCGATCTTCGAGGGGATGTACGACGCCGCCGCCCTGATCACCGGCGGCAGCGTGCAGGCCGCCCGGCTGGTGCACGAGGGCGGCGCCCAGCACGCGGTGAACATCTCCGGCGGGCTGCACCACGCCATGCGCGACCGCGCCTCGGGCTTCTGCGTGTTCAACGACGCCGCGGTCGCGATCGCCTGGCTGCTGGCGCAGGGCTACGAGCGGATCGCCTACGTCGACATCGACGTCCACCACGGCGACGGCGTCCAGGCCGCCTTCTACGACGACCCGCGGGTGCTGACGGTCAGCGTCCACCAGACCCCGCTCACGCTGTTCCCCGGCACCGGCTTCCCCGAGGAGACCGGCGACCCGGACACGGCGCTGGGCAGCGCGGTCAACCTGGCGCTGCCCAACGGCACCGACGACTCCGCCTGGCTGCGGGCGTTCTCCGCCGTGGTGCCCGGCGCGCTGCAGGCCTTCCAGCCGCAGATCCTCGTCACCCAGTGCGGCTGCGACGCCCACCACGAGGACCCCATGGCCGACCTCGGGCTCACCATCGACGGCCAGCGGGCCAGCTACCGGGCGCTGCACGACCTGGCGCACCGGCTGTGCGACGGCCGCTGGGTCGCGCTCGGCGGCGGCGGGTACGGGCTGGTGCGGTGCGTGCCACGGGCCTGGACGCACCTGATCGCCGAGGCCGGCGGCGACCCGCTCGACCCGGCCACGGAGATCCCGGAGTCCTGGCGGGAGGACGTCGTCCGCCGCGGGCTGCGGGCCCGGCCGCCGACGCACATGACCGAGGGCGGTTACACCGGCTTCGCGCACTGGGACCCGTTCACCGAGTCCCGCGTGGACCGGGCGATCCTGCGCACCCGGCGCGCCTCCTACCCCTACTTCGGACTGGACCCGGACGACCCCCGTGACTGAGCAGGCCACCCCCGTTCCCGCCCCCACGGAGCCGGCGGAGCCGCAGCCGCCGGCCCACTGGGAGGCCGACATCGTGGCCGCCGACGGCGGCACGGTGCACCTGCGCCCGATCGGGCCTGGCGACGCCGAGGGGCTGGTCGGCCTGATGGAGCGCAGCTCCGACCAGACCCGCTACTACCGGTTCTTCGGCCCGATGAAGCGGCTCAGCGAGCGCGACCTGCGCCGGTTCACCCACGTCGACCACGACGCGCGGGTGGCGTTCGTGCTGCTGCTCGGCGACCAGCTGATCGGCGTGGGCCGCTACGACCGGTACCCGGACACCGACGACGCCGAGGTGGCCTTCCTCATCGAGGACGCCCACCAGGGCCGGGGCCTGGGCTCGGTGCTGCTGGAGCACCTGGCGGCCGCGGCCCGCGAGCGCGGCATCGCCCGGTTCGTCGCCGAGGTGCTGGCGCAGAACAACCGGATGGTGCGGGTGTTCCTCGACGCCGGTTACACCCCGACCCGCACCTACGAGGAGGGCGTCGTCCACCTCGTCTTCCCGATCGCCCCCACCGAGACCGCGCTGGCGGTGGCCTACGAGCGCGAGCAGCGCAGCGAGTCCCGGTCGATCGCCCGGCTGCTGACGCCGTCCTCGGTCGCCGTCGTGGGCGCCAGCAACGACGAGAGCAAGATCGGCAACGTCGTCCTGCGCCACCTGCTGGAGTACGGCTTCGACGGGCCGATCTACCCGGTGAACCCCGGCGCCCGGCACGTGCGCGGGGTGCCCGCCTACGCCGGGCTGGAGGAGATCCCGGGCGACGTGGACCTGGCCGTGGTCGCCGTCCCGGCCGAGGAGGTCGCCGGCGTGGTCGAGGCCGCCCGGCGCAAGAAGGTGCACGGGCTGGTGGTCATCTCCGGCGGCTTCGGCGAGTCCGGGGCCGAGGGGCGGGCCCGCGAGCGGGCGCTGGTGCTCGCCGCCCGCGCGTCGGGCATGCGGGTGGTCGGCCCCAACTGCCTCGGGCTGGTCAGCACCGACCCGGCGGTGCGGCTCAACGCCAGCCTCGCCCCGCAGGTGCCCGGCCGCGGGCGGGTCGGCTTCTTCGCCCAGTCCGGCGCGCTGGGGGTGGCGCTGCTGGAGCGCGCGCGGACCCGCAACATCGGGCTGTCCAGCTTCGTGTCGGCCGGCAACCGCGCCGACGTCAGCGGCAACGACCTGCTGCAGTACTGGGCCACCGACCCCGGCACCGAGGTCGTGCTGCTGCACCTGGAGAGCTTCGGCAACCCACGCAAGTTCGCCCGGCTGGCCCGCTCGGTGGGCCGGACCAAGCCGGTGGTCGCGGTGAAGAGCGGCCGGCACGTGCGGATGACCGCGGGCCTGGCCGGCACCTCGGTGGCGGTGCCGGAGGAGTCGGTGGGCGCGCTGTTCGCCTCGGCCGGCGTGATCCGCGTCGAGACGCTGGCCCAGCTGTTCGACGTCGGCACCCTGCTGGCCCACCAGCCGCTGCCGGCCGGCGACCGGGTCGCCATCGTGGGCAACTCCACCGCGCTGGGCGTGCTGGTCGCCGACGCCGTCCTGGAGGAGGGCCTGGTGCTGGCGCACGAGGCCCCGGTCGACGTCGGCACGACCGCCGGCCCCGAGGCGTTCGCCGCGGCGCTGCAGCGGGAGATCGACGACGACGGGGTGGACGCCGTGGTGGCGGTGTTCCTGCCGCCGCTGGCCCGCCGGGTCGAGCAGTTCGGCCGCGCGCTGCTGGAAGTGGCGCGCACCTCGCCGAAGCCGGTGGTGGCCACCTTCCTGTCCTCGGAGGGCATCCCGCCGGAGCTGACCGTGCCCGGCGAGGACGGCACCCCGGCCCGCGGGTCGGTGCCCTCGTACTCGACGCCGGAGCGGGCGGTGATCGCGCTGGCGAAGGTGGCGGAGTACGCGCGCTGGCGCCGCCGGCCGGTCGGCGAGCTGCCGGAGCTGCACGGGGTCGACGAGCCGGCCGCGCGCGCCGTCGTCCGCGGGGTGCTGGCGGAGGTCCCCCAGGGGCGGACGCTGACCGACGAGGAGCTCATCGCGCTGCTCGCCGCCTACGGTCTGCCGCTGCTGAAGACGCGCACCGCGACCAGCGACGTCGAGGCGGCCGCGGCGGCCGACGAGATCGGCTACCCGGTGGTGCTGAAGTCGACGGCGCCGTGGCTGCGGCACCGCACCGACCTCGGCGGGGTGCGGATGGACCTGGTGGACGCCGCCTCGGTGCGCGCGGCGTTCCGCGCCATCCCCGCCGGCGACCCGGTGATCGTGCAGGAGATGGCGGCGCCCGGGGTGGCGACCGTCGTGGAGATCGTCGACGACCCCTCGTTCGGCGCGCTGGTCGGCTTCGGCGTCGGCGGGGTGGCCACCGACCTGCTCGGTGACCGGGCCTACCGCACCCTGCCCATGACCGACCTGGACGCCGCCGAGCTGGTGCGGGCCCCGCGCGCGTGGCCGCTGCTCAACGGCTACCGCGGGTCCGAGCCGGTGGACGTCGCCGCGCTCGAGGACCTGCTGCTGCGGGTGGCGCGGCTGGCCGAGGACGTGCCCGAGGTGTTGTCGCTGACCCTGGACCCGGTGATCGTCGGCCCGGCGCAGCCCTGGCACGGCGGGCGCTCGCTGGTCATCGCCGGCGCCACCGCGCGGGTCGGTCCGCCGACGGCCCGCGTCGAGCCCGGCCCCCGCCGGATGCGCCAGCCCGGGGTGTGAGCGGGGCCGGGATCAGGTGACCTGATCGTGGCGCGTCCTCCCTCACGGTCTGCGGTGAGGGAGGACGC
>NZ_JBJGZO010000040.1:0-42411 GCF_054050575.1 Blastococcus sp. SYSU D00868 | reverse complement strand
CGCCCCCCCCGCCCCCCCCCGCGCCCCCCCCCCCCCCGGCGCGGGCCCCCCCCCCCCCCCCCCCCCCCCCCCCCCCCCCCCCCCCCCCCCCCCCCCCCCCCCCCCCCCCCCCCCCCCCCCCCCCCGGGGGTGGGGCTGCTACTGCGAGAGGTTGGTGAACTCGGTGGACCACTTCGTGGTGAAGAAGCCCTCGAAGTCGACCGGCGGCGTGGCGAGCTCGCCCTCCTCCGGCAGGTTCTCGGCGTCGACGACGAAGTACCGCCAGAAGTCGAGGCCCTCGCCGTAGTCCGGCCGCGGCTCGGTCGAGATCGGCGTGGTCCGGGCGAAGAACTCGGCCAGCTGGTCCATCGCCACCCACGCGATCCACTCGTGGGAGTTCTCCGCCGCGGCGTCGACCTGCCCGGCCCGGATGAGGTCGATGGTCGGCAGGTTGGCGTAGAAGGTCAGGATCATCGGCCGCTCCGGGAACTGGGCGCCCGGCCGCAGCACCTGCATGGCCTGCGCGGCCCCGATCTCGGAGCCGGAGAAGGTCAGGTAGTAGGCCTGGATGTCGGGGTTGCCGTTGTAGGACGACGAGACCGCCTGCTGCGCGCCGGGGATCAGGTTGGCGGCGTCGGCGTCGAAGGTGTCCCCGATCGTCACGTCGGAGCCCTCGAGCGCCGTGTCCAGCCCCTGCAGCCGCTGGATGACGAAGTCGGCCTGGAAGGTCTGCGTGGCGATCTCCCCGCCGTCGGGCAGTGCCTCGACCAGCCAGTCGCCCAGCTCCTCGCCGAACCCGGCCTCGTCGGGGTAGATCGACCCGTCGTACAGGTCCTCCTGGCCGATGTAGCCGCCGACGTTGATGACCGGGATGCCGGCCGCCTCGGCCTGGGTGAGGGCGGGCGCGATGGAGGACTGCGGCATGCCGTTGGTCAGGATCGCGTCGACGCCGGTGTTGACGAAGTTCGTGGCGCAGGTGAGCTGGCCCTGCGGCGTGGACTGGCCGTCGCAGACCTCGAGCTCCCAGCCGAGCGCGGCCGCGGCGTTCTGCATGCCCTGGGTCAGCCGGGCGGAGATCGGGATCGCCTCGCCGTAGGAGATGTAGCCGATCGTCTGGGCGGGCAGCTCGATCGGCTCGCCCGCCGCCTCCGCCGCGGCCGTGGCGGCGTCCTCGATCTCCGAGGTGAGCTCGGGCAGGGGTAGGTCACCCACCCGGTCGCCGGAGGCGTTGCCGCCGCCGCCGCCACCTCCGCCTCCGCCGGACGATCCGCCGTCGTCGGAGTCGGAGCAGGCGGCGGTCAGCAGCAGGGCCGCTGCGGCCGCGCAGGCGGCCAGGGAACGAGGTCTCATGTGCGTGGTCTCCGATTCGGACGAGTGCAGCGGTGCAGTCGTGGAGCGGTGGAGCCACGCCGGCCGGGGTCGGCGTGCGGACGCGGGCCGGCGTCAGGGTGTGACGCGGATAACGATGCGCATTGATGTCATGGTTTGAGCTGAGCGTCAAGAGTCGGGAGACCCCGAGACGCACTCGTGATCCGGGCCGGGCTCGTCCGGAACCTCTCTCACGGACGAGGGCCGGCTGGGGCTGGCGTCGCGCAGCAAATATGCATATGGTTCGCCCAGTCACTTGCGCCCTGTGGGGCCGGTCACAACTCCCGAGACGAGGAAGGCCAGATGAACCAGGGACTCATCCCCGCGAAGTGGGCCGCGCTGACGCCGCGCAGCGAAGCGGTCATCGACGTGCCGAACAACCGGCGCCTCACGTACGCGGAGTTCGACGGCCTCGTCCGCCGGCTCGCCAACGGGCTGCGCGGGCTCGGCCTGGAGAAGGGCGACCGGTTCGGCGTCCTGTCCCGCAACTGCGCCGAGTTCCTGGCGCTCTACTTCGCCGCAGGCCGCGCCGGCCTGGTGCTCCAGCCGCTCAACTGGCGGCTGGCCGGCGCGGAGCTGGCCACCATCGTCCGCGACGCCGCACCGAAGGCGATCATCAGCCAGGACGAGTTCGCCGACGCCATCGAGCAGTTGCAGCGCGACGTCGACGTGCCGAACTGGCTGCAGTTCGGCGAGAAGAGCGACGGCAGCTTCACCCGGTTCGTCGAGTCCGCCAGCGACGAGGAGCCGATCTGGACGCCCTCCATCGGGGACGACGACCCGTTCTTCATCCTCTACACCGGCGGCACCACCGGGAAGAGCAAGGGCGCCATGCACACCCACCGCAGCGCGGGGGCGATGATGCTGGCGCAGACGGTGGCCGAGCGGATCGTGCCCAGCGACGTCTACATGCTGACCGGGCAGATGTACCACATCCCCGTGGTGCTGGCGATGAACTACACCCGCCACGGCTGCCCGAACGTGCTGGTCAACTTCGAGGCCAAGCAGGCCCTGGAGATCATCCAGGAGGAGAAGGTCTCGGCCTTCCTCGGCATCACCACGATGATCAACTGGATGATGGCGGTCGAGGACTTCGCCAGCTACGACCTGTCCAGCCTGCGCAACTTCCAGTACGGCGGCGGCCCGATGCCGTCGTCGGTCGTCCGCGCCGCGATGGACAACTTCCCGTGCACGATGATCCAGGGCTACGGGCAGACCGAGGGCGCCGGCATGACGTTCCTGTCCCAGGAGGACCACGTCAACGCCGTGAAGGGGATCCACCCGGAGCGGCTGCGCTCCTGCGGCCGCGAGGGCTTCACCGCGCAGATCCGGGTCGTCGACGAGTACGGCAACGACGTCCCGCGCGACGGGCGGACCGCCGGGCAGATCATCGTGCGCGGCGAGCAGAACATGATCGGCTACCTCAACCAGCCCGAGCTGACCGCGCAGACGATCCGCGACGGCTGGATGTGGACCGGCGACATGGCCACCTGGGACGAGGACCGGTACGTCTTCATCGTCGACCGGGCCAAGGACATGATCATCTCCGGCGGCGAGAACATCTACTCGGTGCAGGTCGAGGAGGCCATCAACCAGCACCCGGCGGTGCTCGAGTGCGCGGTCTTCGGCGTCCCGGACGAGGAGTGGGGCGAGAGCGTCAAGGCCGTCGTCGTCCTCAAGCCCGGGAAGACGGCCACCGAGCAGGAGATCATCGACGAGGCGAAGAAGCACCTGGCCAGCTACCAGAAGCCGCGGTCGGTGGACTTCGTCGGCGAGCTGCCCAAGGCGCCCACCGGCAAGATCCTCAAGCGCAACCTGCGCGACCCGTACTGGGCCGAGCGGGACCGGGGCGTCTGAGTGGCGTTCGCGGAGTCCGACCTCGACGGTCAGGTGGGCCGGGCCTTCCCGGGCGGTGAGTACACCGTGCACCCGTGGCGGGCCTGGCTCCTGGCCGACACCGTGCTCGCCGAGCCGCCGTCGCTGCGGGCCGGCGGGGAGCAGGTGGCCCACCCGCTGTTCGCCTGGATGGCGGCCACCGGGGCCATGGGCATCACCTGGGACGAGCTGTTCGCCTGGTTCGGCGCCGCCGCCGCCGACGGGCCGGTGTTCGGCGAGCACGAGACGACGCTGCACCGGCCGCTGCGGGTGGGCGCCACCTACCGGGTGAGCGGCGGCATCGTCTCGGCGGAGCGCAAGGTCGGCCGGCGCACCGGGGTCTTCGACGTCGTGGGCTACTCGATGGACCTGCACGACACCGACGACGACGTGCACGTGGCGACCTGCTGGAACTCGATCGTCTTCCCGCGGAGGGACGCATGACCGCCACCCCGGCCGTGGAGGTCGGCACCGAACTGCCGTCGTACGAGGTGGCGTCGGTCAGCGCCGAGAAGATGAAGACGATGGCGGCGCTGCTGTCGGACCCGACCGCGATCCACTGGGACGTCGAGACGCTGCAGGCGCTCGGCATGGGCGACCGGCCGGTCAACCAGGGCCCGCTCAACATGGGCTACGTGATGAACGCCGTCACCGCCTGGGCCGGCGGCCCCGACCGGCTGCGCCGGCTGCGGGTGCGCTTCCTGGGCAACGTGCTGGCCGGCCACCACCTGCGGGTGCGCGCCACGGTGACCGCGCTGCGCGAGGAGGACGGCGCCCGGCTGGCCGACTGCGACGTGGTGCTCGAGGTCGTGGACGGCGGGGCGGGCGGGGAGGCCGTGGTCTCCGGGACGGCGACGGTGGTGCTGTCGTGAGCGACTCGCAACTCAGCTTCCAGCTGAGCTACGGCGACTGCGACACCGTCGGCATCGCCTACTTCGCCGTCTACTACCCGTGGATGGAGCGGGCCTACAGCACCTGGCTGTACGCCCACGGCCTGCGCAGCGGCGAGCTCGCCGAGCAGCACGGGTTCATGACCGTGGGCGTGCACTCCGAGTGCACGTACCGGGCGATGGTGCGGGTGTTCGACGAGCTCGCCGTGCGGCTGGTGCTGGACCGGGTCGGGTCGTCGTCCTACACCGTCGGGTTCGACTTCCTCCGCGGCGACGAGGTGGTCACCCACGGCACGATGACCTTCGTCTGCCGGACGCTGGAGGGCGGGAAGTCGCCGATCCCCGGCGTCCTGATGGACGTGCTGCGCACCCTGCCGGCGGCGGAGGGCGCGGGCGCGTGACCCTCGACCTGCCGGCGGTCACCGCGGCGCTCACCACCGTGCCGGCGCTGCCCGAGGCCGACGGGACGGCGCTGGCGCGGGCGGTGGCCGACCTGGCCGACCGGCAGGCGATCGCCGACCTGCAGGTGCTCTACGCCCGCGCCGTCGACGACCACGCGATCGACGCGCTGGTGGCGATGTACACCGACGACGGCGTCTTCGAGCGCCGCGGCGTCCCCGCGCACGGCTCCGCCGCCATCCGCGCCGCGTACGTGGCCAGCTTCGACACCTACCGGACCATGCTGCACACCCCCCACCCCGGCGTGGTGCGGCTGCACGGCGACGGGACGGCGTCGGGCTGGTCGCACGGCCACGCGGAGCTGGCCACCAGGAGCACGCTGGTGCTCGCCTCCTACCGCTACGAGGACGAGTTCCGCCGGGTCGACGGGCGCTGGCTGTTCTCCCGCCGGTCGATCACCTTCATGTACGCCGTCCCCGCCGACCAGATGGCCGGCAGCTTCCGCGACGAGCTGCGGATGCGCTGGCCGCGGACCGAGCCCGAGGCGGCCGACTACCCCGAGACCGCGCCGACCTGGGACACCTACCGCGGCTGACCCGCTGCCGTCCGGTGCCGGCCCGCCCCGCCCGGGTCAGTCCGGGAGGGCGTCAGGGTGCGGCGCTCGACCTGGCCCGGGCCGGTGACGACGGTCAGCGGCGGGACGTCCCGGGCGACGACGGCGCCGGCCCCGACCACCGCGTCGTGGCCGATCGTCACCCCGGGCAGGACGGTGGCCGCCGCGCCGATCCAGGCCCGCGCCCCGATGACGATCGGCGCCAGCGTGATGGCGTCGTGGCGCTCGGCCGGCTCCACCGGGTGCCCCTCGGTGACCAGGGTGACCCGCGGCGAGATCATCACCCGGTCACCGACGGTGATGCCGCCGAGGTCGAGGAACGAGCACCCCTGCCCCACGGAGGCGCGGTCGCCCAGCTCGGTGCCGAGGCCGTACGTGCAGAGGAACGGCGGGTGCACGATCGCCGTGCCGGGCGGCCGGCCGAACAGCTCGGCCAGCAGGGCCCGCCGTCCCTCCTCGTCGCCGAACGGCAGCGCGTTCAGCCGGGAGGTGAGCTCCATCGCGACCGGGATGCGCTCGGCCAGGCGGCGCCACTCCGCGGTGCGGACCCCGATCCGCCGCTCCTCCAGCACGGCCGCGATGCTCGCACGCGGCGCCGACGGACCCGCGCGCCGGCAGTGCCGCGGTGCGGCCCCCGGTGCCGCGCTGCGGCGCGGCACCCGGCACCGCGCGGCGGCGGTGCGCGGGCCGGCCGACGGGACGGCGCGACGTCAGGGGCGGACCGGGGCCGGGTTGTAGCCGGGCATCGCCAGGTGGCCGGCGTCGATCGGGAACGCCTGGCCGGTGACGCCGTAGGCGCCGTCGGCGGCCAGCCACACCGCGGCGTCGGCGATCGCCTCCGGGCCGAGCGCGCCCTGGCCGCCGAGGACCCCGTAGTGCAGCGCGGAGGACTCGAAGTCCGCGCGGGTGCCGCCCGGGCGGCCGGCCATCTTGTCGTAGAGGCCGGGCCAGTTGGTCATCGGCGTGTCCACCAGCCCCGGGCACAGCGCGTTGACCCGGACCCCGTGCGGGCCGAGCTCCAGCGCGGCGCTCCTCATCAGGCCGAGCACCCCGTGCTTGCTGGCCGCGTAGTGCGCGGCACCCGGGTTGCCACGCAGCCCGTTGACCGAGGAGACGAGCACCATCGACCCGCTCCCCCGCTCGATCATGTGCGGCGCGACCGCCGACATGGACCGCCAGACGCCGAGCAGGTTGACGTCGAGCACCTCGCGGAACTGCTGCTCGGTCAGCTCCCAGAACGGCGCCTGGGAGAACACCCCGGCGTTGGCGACCAGGACGTCGATCCGGCCGAACGCCTCCAGGCCCTCCTCGACGGCGGCGGCCAGCGCGGCGCCGTCCCGGACGTCGGCGGTGCGGGTCACGACCCGCCGGTCCAGGGCCTCCACCTGCGCGGCGGTCTCGGCGAGGTCGGCGGCGCGGGCGGTCGCGTACGGGACGGTGTCGACGTCCCCGTCGAGGTCGACGGCGACCACGTCGGCCCCCTCCCGGGCGAACGCGACCGCGTGCGCCCGGCCCTGCCCGCGGGCCGCGCCGGTGACCAGCACGACCCTCCCCTGCAGCCGCGTCATGCCGGGGCTCCTCTCCCTGCGCCGAACGCCCGGGCGGCGGCCCGGTGCTCGGGCGTCGTGAACAGCAGTGCGGTGGCCTCGGCCGACTCGGCGAACCCGCCGGCGGCGTCGCGGTTGACGAACGCCTTGGCCACCTGGACGGCCAGCGCCGGGCGGGCGGCCATCTCCGCGGCCAGACCCACGGCGGCGTCGAGCAGCGCGGCGTCGGGGTGCACCTCCTGGACCAGCCCGGCGCGCTCGGCCTGCGCGGCGCCGATCTCCCGGCCGGTCAGGGCCAGGTAGCGGGTCCAGGGCCGGCCCATCACGTCCGGTCCGCGGACGATGCCGAAGGTGGGCATCAGCCCCATCGTCGGCTCCTTGAACGCGAACCGGGCCGACTCGGCGGCCAGCACGACGTCGCAGGCCAGCGCCAGCTCGGTGCCGCCGCCGAAGGCGATCCCGTTGACCGCGGCGACGACCGGGACGGCGCAGCGCTCGACCGAGGTGAACGCGTCGAGCACGCGCTGCAGGTGCGGGCGCACCCGGGCGACGTCGCCGTCCAGCTCCAGGAAGGTGGCCACGTCCCCGCCGGCGGAGAAGGCGCGCCCCTCCCCCGTCAGCACCGCGGCACGGACGCCGTCGTCCCGGCCGAGCGACCGCATGGTCGCGGTGAGCTCGGCGAAGAACTCCTCGTCCATCGCGTTGAGCTTCTCCGGCCGGGCGATCGTCAGCAGGGCCACGCCGGGGGCGGGCTCGCTGCGGCGCAGCCGGGCCATCAGGCGTCGGGGGCGGGGAACTCCGGGCGGCGCTTCTCCAGGAAGGCCCGCGCCCCCTCGACCATGTCCGGGCTGCCGATGGCCTGCACGAGCATGCCGAGGCCGGTGGTGAAGGAGTCGCGCGCGGCGTTCCACCACACGTTGGAGCTGACCTTGGCGATCTCCAGGTACCGCGGCGACAGCTTCGCGATCTCCTCGACCATCGCGTCGACGGCGGCGACCAGCTCGTCGTCGGGGACGACGCTGTTGACCAGGCCGAGCTCGAGCGCCTGCGCCGCGCTGTAGCGGCGGCACAGGAACGCCATCTCCTTGGCCCGCTTCTCCCCGATCTGCACGCCGAGCACGTTGGTGGCGCCGGTGACCGGGGCGCTGCCCACCCGCGGGCCGGTCTGCCCGAAGGTGGCCGACTCGGCGGCGATCGCCAGGTCGCAGGCGATGACCAGCTCGTTGCCGCCGCCGGCCGCCGGGCCGTTGACCGCCGCGATGACCGGGCGGGGGTGGTTGCGGATGGCGTCGAACAGCCGCAGCGAGCCGCGGTAGAGCCCGCGCATGCTCGTCACGTCCGGCTCGGACAGGTTGGTCAGCGCGCCGCCGGCGCAGAAGCTGCCGGGCACGCCGGTGATGACGACGGCGCGGCTGCTCGTGCTGGCCTCCAGCGCCTCGACGACCGCCGCGGCCATCTCCGGGTCGTAGGCGTTGCGCCGGTCGGGCCGGTTGAGGGTGATCCAGGTGGCGTCGCCGCGCTGGTCGACCAGGACGTCGTCGCTCACGCGGTGGCCTCCACCGGGCCGGGCGCGGGCGCCGCGGGGTCGATGCCCATCAACCGGGCGAAGTTGCCGCCGAGGATCCCCTCGGTCACCTCGTCCGACAGCCCGAGGCCCTTGATCGCGGCGATCTCCTTCGCCGGGTCGGCCATCGGCCAGTCGGAGCCGAACACGATCCGGTCGCCGCCGTGCTTCGAGACGATCTCGCGCACCTTCTCCGGCGCGAGGGTGGCCAGCGAGGGCGGCCACGACGTCTCGAGGTAGACGTTCTCGCCGAGCAGGTCGGCCTCGGCCTCCTCGAGCTTGTGGTAGCCGCCGAAGTGGCAGGCGACCATCTTCAGGTCGGGGAACTGCCGGACGATGTCGCGGATCATCCCCGGGGTGGCCCGCTCGTTGCTCTCCCGGTCGCCGCCGGCACCGACGTGGGCGATGACGGCGATCCCGTCGGCGGCCAGGGCCTCGAGGACGTCCCACACCCGCCGGTCGTCGTAGGCGAAGCCCTGGAACAGCGAGTGCAGCTTCACGCCGCGGATGTCGTTGCGGCGCAGGCTGGCCAGGTTCTCGTCGACCGGCAGGTCGGGGTGGATGGTGCCGAAGCCGTACAGCGACCCGCCGCGGCTGCGGCCCACGAACCGGTTGGTCCCGTCGACGTACTTGGCGGTGTCGGCGATGCCCAGCAGCACGCCGCGGTCGACGCCCGAGGCGGCGAGGACGCCGGGCAGGTTCGAGATCTTGCCGTCGCCCACCCGCGGGAGCTGCGGGACGCGGGGGCCCAGCGCCCGCTCGGCGATCGCGTCGGGCCAGGCGTGGCAGTGCACGTCGATGATCACGGGTCTCCTCCGTTCAGGGCTGGCCACCGTCGACGGTGAGCACCGTCCCGGTGGTGAACGACGACCAGTCGCCGGCCAGGTACAGGGCGGCGCCGACGACCTCCTGCGGCTCGCCGCCGCGCTTCATCGCGAAGGTGGCCGACCGCTTCGCGAACGCCTCCATGTCCCAGGCGGCGCTGACGTCGGTGAAGAAGGTGCCGCACATGATCGCGTTCACCCGCACGGCCGGCCCGAAGGCGTGCGCCAGCCCGACGGTCACCGCGTTCAGCCCGGCCTTGGCCGCGGCGTAGGGAACGATGTCGGCCCGCGGCCGCACCGCGCCGGTGCTGCTGATGTTGATGATCGAGCCGCCGTCGCCGGCCGCCATCCGGGTGCCGATCAGCGCCGCCAGCCGGAACGGGCCCTTGAGGTTGACGCCGAGCACCTTGTCGAACAGCGTCTCGCTGACGTCGGCGACGGTGTCGTAGACCGGCGACATCCCGGCGTTGTTCACCAGGACGTCGACCCGCCCGAACTCGCCGTAGGCGGCCTCGACCAGGTCGTCGAGCGCGTCCCAGCGGCCCACGTGGGCGGCCACCGGCAGCGCGCGGCGGCCGGTCTGCTCGCGGACCTCGGCCGCGGCCTTCTCGCAGCTGGCCAGGTCGCGGCTGGCGATGACGACGTCGGCGCCGGCCGCGGCCAGGCCGAGCACCATCTCCCGGCCCAGTCCGCGGCTGCCGCCGGTGACGAGGGCGACCTTGCCGGTCAGGTCGACGGCAGGACCCGGCCGCGGTGCGGGAGCCGGACCCGGCCGGGACGCCGGCGCGCTCACGCCGCCCGGACCGGCGTCGGGCCCACCACGTCGGCGGCGCCGAGCGCGTCGAGCTCCTCGCGGCTCATCCCGAGCAGGCCGGTCAGACCCGCCTCGGTGTGCTCGCCGATGGTGGGCACCCCGTCGTACACCGGGCCGTCGTAGCTGCCCATGTGCAGCACCGGGCCGGGCACGAGCGCCTTGCCCAGCACGGTGTTGGCCAGCGGCACGAGGGTGCGCTCGAGGAAGTGCGGGTCCTCGGTGATGTCCTTGGCGTCGTTGACCGGGGCGGCCACGACCTCGTGCGCGTCGAGGTCGGCGAGCACCACGTCGCGGGGGCGCTCGGCGACCCAGGCCTTGACGATCTCCTGCAGCTCGTCGTTGTTGGCCATCCGCGCGACGTTCGTGGCGTACCGCTCGTCGGTCTTGAGGTCCGGGCGCCCCATCGCGTCGAACAGCCGCATCGCGATCGTCTGGTTGGACGCCGCGATCGACAGCCACTGGCCGTCGCCGGCCTGGTAGATGCCGCGCGGGGACGCCGAGCCCGAGCCGTTGCCGACCCGCTGCTGGATGAAGCCCGACGCCGTGTAGTTCAGCACCAGGTCGCCGAGGATGAACATCAGCGGCTCGTACAGCGCCACGTCCACGACGTCGCCGCGGCCGGTGCGGGTGCGATTGAACAGCGCCGTCGTCGTCCCGAAGGCCGCCGACAGGCCGGCGATGGAGTCGGCGAAGCCGAACGGCGGCGAGGTCGGCGGCGAGTCGGGCCAGCCGTTGACGAACGCGTAGCCGCTGGCGGTCTCGGCCACCGTGCCGAAGCCCGGCCGCTCCCGGTAGGGCCCGGTCTGCCCGAAGCCGGAGACCCGGGTGAGCACCAGGCCGGGGTTCTCGGCGGAGAGGACGTCGTAGCCCAGGCCCCAGTCCTCGAGCCGGCCGGGGCGGAAGGACTCGACGACCACGTCGACGCGGGCGGCCAGCCGGCGGACCAGGTCGCGGCCCTCGGGCCGGCGCAGGTCGATGCCGATGGACTCCTTGCCCGAGTTGAGCCGCGCGAAGCCGATGGACATGCCCTCGAACTGCGGCGTCCACTGGCGGGCGAAGTCGCCCGACCGCGGGTCCTCCACCTTGACGACGCGGGCGCCGAAGTCGCGCAGCATGCGCCCCGCGGTCGGCGCGGCGTACATGGTGCCCAGCTCCAGGACCGTGACCCCCGCCAGCGGCGGGACCCCCTGTGTGCTGCCGGTCATGGCTCCCCCTCGGGTGCTCTGGTCGTTCGTCGTGCCCGGCCTCGTCATGGCCGCCACTGCACGTGCTGGGGCTCGAGGTACTCGCGGATGCCCCACTCGCCGATCTCGCGGCCGACCCCGGAGAGGCCGAAGCCGCCGAAGGGGGCGTCGGGCCGCATGTTGCCGCCGCCGTTGACCCAGACGGTGCCCGAGCGCAGCTGCGCGGCCAGCGCGCGGCCGTGCTCGATGTCCGGCGTGTAGATGTTCGCGGCCAACCCGTAGGCGGTGTCGTTGGCCAGCCGGATCGCCTCCTCCTCGGTGGAGAAGGGGACGACGACGCCGACCGGGCCGAACACCTCGTTCTGCACCAGCCGGTTGTCGTGCGACAGGCCGGTGAAGACGACCGGGTTGATGAAGTAGCCGCGGTCGGGCACCGGGGTGTCCAGCGACAGGGCGATGTGCCCGCCGTCGGCCAGGCCGTTGTCGATGAAGGTCTGCACCCGCTGCCGGTGGTCCTCGCGGATCATCGGCCCGATGTTGACGCTGCGGTCCCACGGGTCGCCGACCTTCAGCGCGGTGAACGCCTCCTTGGAGGCGCCGAGGAACTCGTCGACCAGGCTCTCGTGCACGAGCATGCGGGCCAGCGCCGCGCAGCCCTGCCCGCCGTTGCGCGCCCACCGCAGGTGGATGTCCTTGGCCAGCCCGGCGGCGTCGATGCCCGGCAGCAGGATGTTGGGCGACTTGCCGCCGAGCTCCAGGGTGACGCCCTTCAGCCCGCGGGCGGCCTGCTCCATGATCGCCGCGCCGACGGCGTCGGAGCCGGTGAACGACACCCGGTCCACCCACGGGTGGGTGGTGAGGTGCTGGCCGACCGAGGGCCCGTCGCCGATGACGACGTTGATGACGCCGGCGGGGATGCCGGCCTCCTCGAACAGCTCGCCCATCCACAGCGTGGTCAGCGGGGTGCGCGGCGAGGGCAGCAGCACCGTCGTGCAGCCGGCGGCGAGCGCGGCGCCGAACTTGAAGACGGCGAGGTTGATCGGGTAGTTGTAGCCGGTGATGCAGGCCACCACCCCGGCCGGCCGGTAGGCGACCTCGGAGTAGCTGAGCACCGGGTCGTGCCACTCCCCCAGCTGCACGGTGCGGTCGACCAGCGCCGCCTCGGCCTGCCAGCGCAGGTGGGTGATGCCGAGCTTGACCTGCATGACCTCGGCGAAGGCGGCGGGCGTGCCGACCTCGTTGACGATCGCGGCGGTCAGCCGCTCGGTGTGCTTCTCGAAGGTGTCGGCCAGCCGGTGGATGGCGGCGCTGCGCTCCTGCGGGGAGGCGGCGGCCCAGGCCGGGAAGGCCCGCCGGGCGGCGGCGACGGCCTGGTCGACCTGCTCGATGCTCGCCGTGGCGACGGTGGCGTGCACCTGCTCGGTGGCCGGGTTGAGCCCCTCGATGACCGGGCCCTCGCCGGGCACCAGCCGGCCGTCGATGAGCAGCTCACGGGTGGTGGGGACCCAGTGCCGCAGGTCGTCGTTCATGCTCGTGCCTCCTCGCCGGTGATCAGGGGATTGCTGCCGCCGTGCTCGGGCGACTTGGCCATCAGGCCCACGCGGGTGCAGACCATGACCAGCTGGTCGTGCTGGTTGTAGCCGCGGTGCTCGAACCAGACGATCCCGCTGTCGGTGCGGCTCTTGCTCTCCCGCTTGTCGAGGATCGTCGTCTCCCCACGGAGCGTGTCCCCGTGGAAGACCGGGTGGGGGAACTTCACCGAGTCGTAGCCCAGGTTGCCCAGTGTGGTGCCGAACGTCAGCTCCAGCACGTGGAAGCCGCCGACCAGGGCCAGGGTGAACAGGCTGTTGAACAGCGGCCGCCCGTGGATCGTGCCCTTGGCGAACTCGTGGTCCAGGTGCAGCGGCTGGGTGTTCATCGTCAGCGACGTGAAGAGCACGTTGTCGGACTCGGTGACGGTCCGGGTGAACGGGTGCCGGTAGACCCGCCCGACCTCGAACTCCTCGAAGTACAGGCCCCGCATGCTCAGCGGCCCCCTTCCGGTGCGTCGATGCCCAGCGCGTCGGCCGGCGCGGGCCCGCCGACGCCCGGGGTGGCCCGCGCGTGGTCCAGCCACTCGCGGGCGGTGTCGGCGTGCGCCTTGTCGATGTGCACGCCGCGGTAGCGGACGGCGCCGTGCCCGGCGGCGGCGGCCTCGCGGTAGGCGCGGACCAGACCCTCGTGGAACTCGATCTCCTCGGCGGTCGGCGAGAACGCCTCGTTGACCGTGGCGACGTGCGAGGGGTGGATCGCGATCATGCCGCGGAAGCCGAGCTGGCGGCCCTTCTCGGCGAAGGCCTTGAGGCCGGCCAGGTCGTCCAGCCGCTCCCACAGGCCGGTGAGCGGGTGGATGCCCGCCTCCCGGCAGGCCAGCAGGATCCGGCTGCGCAGGTAGAGCGTCTCCTCGCCCTCCGGCGTCCAGCGGTAGCCGACGGCGCGGGCGATGTCGGCGTGCTCGGCGGTCGGGCCGATCATGGCGCCCACCCGCGGCGAGGCCAGGGCGATCTCCCGGGCGTTCTGGATCGCGCCGATCATCTCGACCGGGACGATGTACTCCAGGCCGGAGACGCCGTTGCGCGCCTCGAAGTGGTCCAGCAGCGCGTCGTAGCGCAGCACGTCGGTCGCCTGGCTGATCTTCGGGGCGAAGACCCCCGTCAGCCCGGGCACGACGACGGCCTCCAGGTCGCCGCCGGCCAGCCGGGTGTCCAGCGGGTTGACCCGGACGAACAGCCCGACCCGGCGGTCCCTCGCGCGGACGGCGGCGATCGACTCGGCGACCGTCTGCCGGGCCCCGAGCTTCAGCTCGGCGGGCACCGAGTCCTCGAGGTCGAGCACGATGCAGTCGGCGCCGGCGGCCAGCGCCTTGTCGATCCACGCGGGCTTGTGCCCGGGGACGAAGAGGATGGAGCGGTACGGGACCATCAGCGCTCTCCCGGCGTCAGTAGCTGCGCGGCAGGCCGAGCACGTGCTCGGCGGTGTAGTTGAGGACCATCTCCTGGCTGATCGGCGCGATCCGCATGAGCCGGGCCTCGCGGAAGTACCGCTCGACGTGGAACTCCTTGCCGTAGCCGAACCCGCCGTGCACCTGCAGCGCGACGTCCGCGGCGTAGAAGCCGGCCTCGGCGCAGAGGAACTTGGCGGCGTTGGCCTCGCGGCCGCAGGGCAGCCCGCGGTCGACCATCCAGGCGGCCTTCTGCACGACCTGCTCGGCCGCGTCCAGCCGGATCTGCGCCTCGGCCAGCTGGAAGGCGATGCCCTGGTTCTGCCCGATCGGCCGGCCGAACACCTCGCGCTGCTTGGCGTACTCGGTGCCCCGCCGCAGCGCCGCCGTCCCGATGCCCAGCGCCGCGTTGGCGCTGATCACCCGCTCGGCGTTGAGCCCGCCGAGGATGGTGCGGAAGCCCTTGCCGACCTCGCCGACGACGTCCTCGTCGGCGACGAACAGCTCGTCGATGAACAGCTCGTTGGTGTCGACGGCGTTGCGGCCCATCTTGGGGATCGGCCGGACCTGCACCTTGTCGCGGTCGATCGGGGCGAACATCAGGGTCATCCCGTCGGTCCGCCTGGCCCCGGGCTCGCGCGGGCTGGTGCGGCACAGCAGGAGCATCCGCTGCGCCTCCTGCGCCTTGGTGATCCACACCTTCTTGCCGGTGACCAGGTACCCGCCGTCCACCTTCCTGGCGAAGGTGGAGATGTTCGTGGTGTCGGTGCCGGCGTCGGGCTCGGTGACGGCGAAGGAGACGTGCAGGTCGCCGCTGGCGGCCTGCGGCAGGAAGCGCCGCTTCAGGTCCTCCGAGCCGTGCTCGATGATCGGGTGGAAGCCGAAGATGCCGATGTGGACGGCGCTGCAGCCGTTCATGCCGGCGCCGGAGGCGGCGATTTCGCGCTCGACGATCGCGGCCTCGGTGACGCCGAGACCGCCGCCGCCGTACTCCTCGGGGATGGTGAGGCCCAGCCAGCCGGCCTTCTGCACCGCGGAGTAGAACTCCCACGGGAACTCGTGGGTGCGGTCGTGCTCCATCCAGTACTCGTCCGGGAAGTCCTTGCACATGGCCCGGACGGCCTCCCGGATGTCCCGGTGGACCGGGTCCTCGGTGTAGTCCATGACGCTCCTCAGCGGGCCGCGGCGACGGTCGCCAGCCGGTCGGCGGTGTCCGGGGTGATGCCGAGCTCGCGCAGCTGCGCCTTCTGCACCTTCTCCGAGGGGGTCTTGGGCAGCGCGTCGACCAGGCGGATGAACCGGGGGGTGGCGAAGGCGGGGATCCGCCCCTCGCACCACTGCCACAGCTCGGCGGCCTCGACCGGGGCGTTGGCGACGACGTAGGCCATCACCTCGTCCTCCCCGGCCTCCGACTCGGCCGGGACGGCGATGACGGCGACCTCGAGGACGGCGGGGTGCGACAGCAGCCCCTGCTCCACCTCGTAGGAGCTGATGTTCTCCCCGCGGCGGCGCAGCGCGTCCTTGTACCGGTCGACGAAGTAGAACCAGCCGTCGGCGTCCTTGCGCAGCGCGTCGCCGGTGTGGAACCACAGGTTGCGCCACGCCTCGGCGGTCTTCTCCGGCATGCCGAAGTAGCCCATCGAGCAGGTCCACGGGTGCCTCGGGCGGACGACGAGCTCGCCGACCTCGCCGACCGGCACCTCGCGGTCGGTCTCGGGGTCGACCAGCCGGACGTCGAACCAGTCGGCGGCCTGCAGGCCGGCGGCGCCGGCGGGGCGGTCCTCGCCGTAGGGCGACAGGATCGGGGCGCTGGTCTCGGTCAGCCCGAAGACCTCGGTGAAGGCCTCGATGCCGAACCGCTCCTTGAAGCCCTCGACGATGGAGCTGGCCGTCGGCGCGGCGAAGACGGTGCGCAGCACGTTGTCGGCGTCGTCGGCCTTCGCCGGCTGCTTCCAGATGAAGTCCATCATCACGCCGATGAGGTTGGTGGCGGTGACGCCGGAGACCCGCAGGTGCTCCACCCAGCGGCTGGCGCTGAACTTCGGCCGGCAGACCAGCCGGGCGCCGGCGATCAGCGCCGGGTAGGCCGCCATGAACTGCGCGTTGCCGTGGAACAGCGGCGTGCAGGTGAAGTAGACGTCGTCCGCGGTCAGCCGCTGCAGGCTGACCACCTCCTGGCCGAAGAAGTACATCTGCGCGTGCGGCATCGCCACGCCCTTGGAGGGGCCGGTCGTGCCGGAGGTGAAGAAGATCGACGCCTGCGCGTGCGGCGGCGGGGTGCCGAACTCCGCGCCGGGGCGGGCGCCCTGCGCCAGCTCCTCCCAGGGCGCGGCGGCCCAGCCGGCGTCGCGGAGCGTCTCGAGGGCCTGCTCCCGGCTGCCGGAGTCGATCACCCAGAACTTCTCGATGACCTTCGCCGCGTCCGCGACGGCGAGGAACTTGGCGGCGTGCACGTCGTCGATGACCGCCCACCGCGGGGCGGCGACGGTGGCCTGGTGCTCGAGGAAGACGCCCTCGTAGGCGGTGTTGATCGGCACCTCGATCGTGCCGCCGACCCCGGTGCCCAGCCAGGTGCGGAGGAACTGCGAGGAGTTCGCCGCCATCACCAGCACCCGGTCGCCGGGGGCTGCGCCGGCCTCGGCCAGCCGGTCGGCGATCGACTCGGCCTGCTCGAGCGCCTGCGCGTAGGTGAAGGTGAGGCCCTCCTCCGGCAGGTCGAGGAACACCGCGTCCGGGCGCCGGTCCGCGTGGTGGCGCAGCACCGTCGCGAGCGTCCAGTCACCCTGGTCCGCGAAGGCCGGCACCAGGTCCGTGTAGGTCCGCATGACTCCCCTGCCGACGTCGTCGTCCGTGATGGTCAATAGCTAATCATGATTAGGGTTCACCCGCCAGTACCCCCGGCCACCCTCCGGAGGGGCGGAACGCGCGCGGGGCGGCCGGCCGGACCGGCCGACCGCCCCGCTCGCGGGCGCGGTCAGTCGACGAGCGCGGCCTCGCCGAGGAAGGCGCGCAGCACCGAGGCGTTGGACCGGGCCTGCTCGGCCGGCCCGCTGAACACGACCTCGCCGCGGGCCATCGCGACGACGTCGTCGGCGATCTCCAGCCCCATGTCGGCGTTCTGCTCGACGAGCAGGACGGCGATCCCCGAGTCGGCCATGCGGCGCACCGCCCCCAGGACCGACTCCACCATCGTGGGCGCCAGGCCCATCGACGGCTCGTCGAGCATGATCACCCGGGGCGAGGACATCAGCGCGCGGCCGAAGGCCAGCATCTGCTGCTCGCCGCCCGACAGCAGCCCCGCGGCGCCGGCGCAGCGCTGGCCCAGGATCGGGAACATCTCGTACACCTGGGCGAGCACCTCCCCCGCCTTCTCCCGGGACGCCGTGTAGCCGCCCAGGACCAGGTTCTCCTCCACGGTCAGCGGCGCGAACACCCGCCGGCCCTCGGGGACGAGCACCATGCCGTTCCGGACGATCTTGTGCGGGGCCATGCCGGTGACGTCGCGGCCGTCGAGGGTCACCCGGCCGGCGTGCGGCTTGACCAGCCCCGCCGCCGCGCGCAGCGTGCTCGACTTGCCGGCACCGTTGGCGCCCAGCACCAGGGTGATCCGGCCCGGGCTGGCCGAGACCGACACCCCCCGGACGGCCTCCGCGGTCGCGTACCGGACGTGCAGGTCAGCGATCTCCAGCACGGTTCCACCTCTTCCCCAGGTAGGCCTCCTGCACGGTGGGGTCGCGCACCACGTCGCCCGGCGCGCCCTCGGCGACGTGCCGCCCCTGGTTCATCGCCAGCAGCCGGTCGCAGGTGTCGACCATCATCTGGACGTCGTGCTCGACGAGCAGCTGGGTGAGCCCCTCGTCCCGCAGCCGGCGCAACAGGCCGGCCACCTCGACCCGCTCGGGCTGGTTCATCCCGGCGGTCGGCTCGTCGAGCATCAGCACCCGCGGCCGGGTCGCCAGCGCGCGGGCGATCTCCACCCGGCGCGCGGTGCCGTAGGAGAGCTCGCCGGGCCGCAGGTCGAGCACGTCGCCCACGCCCGTCCGCTCGATCGCCTCGGTGACCGGCTCGGGCACGCTGCGGCGCAGCAGCTCCCGCCAGCGGGCCGCCCGCGGCAGCCGCAGGTCCGAGCCGAGCTGGATGTTCTCCAGCACGGTGAGGTCGGGCAGCAGCCGCACCGTCTGGAACGTGCGGGCGATGCCGCGGTGCGCCAGCCGGGCCGCCGGCGTGCGCCCGTAGTCGGCGCCGTCGAGCAGCACCCGCCCGCGGGTGAGCGGCACCAGCCGGGTGACCGCGCCGAGCAGCGTGCTCTTGCCCGACCCGTTGGGCCCGAGGATCCCGAGGATCCGGCCGCTCTCCAGCGTCAGGTCGATGCCGTCGACGGCCTTGATGCCGCCGTAGTGGACCGCGACGTCGATGGTCTCCAGCACCGTGGTGCCGGTGGCCGGCACCGGGGCCACGTCCTGCGTGGTCGTCACTGCCGTGCCTCCGCGGTCGGGCCGCCCAGGGCGGCGAGCTGCTCCTCGGGGTCGGCCTGCACCACGACGTCGGTCGAGGCGACCGCGCCCTCGGCGGGGATGCGGCGGCCGCGGCGGCGCAGCCGGCGCCAGCCCTCCTGCAGCAGGCCGAGCAGCCCGTTGGGTACGTAGACGGCGGCGATCGTGACGATGACGCCGTAGACGAGCAGCTGCCACTCGCCCAGGGACTGCAGGACGGTCGGCAGCCAGGTGAAGATGACCGCGCCGATCGCGGCGCCCGCCCAGGACAGCGCGCCGCCGACGATGATCATCGTCAGCGCCGTCACCACGAGGTGGAAGCCGACGGTCTCCGGCGAGACGGTGGTGCGCAGCAGCGTGTTCATCCCGCCGGCGGTCGCGCCGAGCGCCCCGCTGATGACGAAGACGCGGCGCCGCACGCCGATGACGTTGACGCCGAGGGAGACCGCCAGCTGCGGGTCCTCCCGGACGGCGTCCACCCGCCGGCCGAACGAGCCCCGCTCGGTGGCCGCGAGCGCCACCACGACCAGCAGCGTGATGACGATGACGTGCGTGGTGGTCAGCGTGCTCAGGGCGCCGAACAGGCCGGTCGCGCCACCGGTGAGGTCACCGCCGTTGGTGGCCAGCACCCCGAGGAAGAGGGCGAAGGAGATGGTCGCCATGCCGAGGTACAGGCCGGACAGGCGGGCGACCAGCAGCGCCAGCAGGTAGCCGACGGCGGCGGCGAGCAGCACGCCCGCGCCGATCGCGATGATCGGGGCCACCTGGGCGCGGATGGTGAGGATCGCCGCGGTGTACGCGCCGATCGCGTAGCTGCCCACGCCGGCGAAGGAGAAGACCCCCGCCCGCAGCGGCACCTGGATGGACAGCGCCAGCAGCAGGCTGATGAACGTCCCCTGGATGAGGATCTCGTGGGACAGGAACCACTGGTTCATGTGCGGCGGACCTCCTGGCGGCCGAGCAGGCCGTTGGGCCGGACGAGGAGCATCAGGAAGATCACCCCGAAGGCGATGGCGGGCGTCCACGTGCCCGAGGTGGTCACCAGGACCAGCGTCTCGATCCCGGCGAGGACGACCGCGCCGAGCACGACGCCGGCGATGCTGCCGACGCCGCCGAGGATGATCGCGGCGAAGGCCTTGAGCAGGAAGGCGTCACCGGTCTCCGGGGCGATGGAGCCCAGGTAGTAGGTGAGCAGGACGCCGGCCAGGCCCGCGAGGCCGCCGGCGACGGACATGGTGAGCAGCGCCAGGCGCCGGCGGTCCACGCCCATGAGCGAGGCGACCTCGGCGTCCACGCCGATGCCGCGCAGCGCCAGCCCCGGCCGGGCGGCCTTGAGCCACCAGCCGATCAGCAGGGCGAGCCCGAAGGCGGCCACCAGCGTCACGATCTGGATGTTGCTGATCCGCACGAAGCCGAGGTCGTAGGTGTCGGTGCGGAAGGTCCCGTTCGAGTAGCCGAACGGGACGCTGCCGGTGATGTGCTGGGCGATCGCGAGCGGGACGATCGCGATCCCGATCCCCCCGACGAGGATCTGCAGCTCGGCCTGCCGGTGGTCCTTGGCGCGGCGCTGGATCGGCTCGAAGACCAGCAGCTGCACCAGCAGCGAGAGGACGGCGCCGATCGCGATGCCGATGAGCAGCATCGCCGGCATCGGCAGCGACACCTCGCGGACGATCAGGTGGGCCGAGAACGCGGCGAACATGAAGATCGAGCCGTGGGCGAAGTTGAGGATCCCGATGGTCCCCCACGCCAGGCTCATCCCGAGCGCGAAGAGCAGGTAGAGCGCGCCGAGGGTCAGCGCGTTGAGCACGTCCTGTGCCATGTCAGGTCCTTTCGCGGGCGCCGGTGCCGGCGGGTCGCCCCGCCGGCACCGGCTCCTCCGGCGTCGGTCAGGCGCCGTCCTGGCTGAGCGGGACCTCGCGGCTGCCGTCCCACTGGACGAGCACGCCGGGGACGCGGGCGTCGTTGCCCTCGAAGGTGATGTCGCCCTGGGCGCCGGAGAAGCCCTCGGCGGCGACGGCGGCCAGGCCCTCCTGCAGGGCGGCACGGTCGGCGCTGTCGGCCTCGGCCAGGCCGCGGGCGATGAACCACAGCGCGTCGTAGGCCTCGGCGGCGTAGTTGTTCGGCTCCTCGCCGTCGTACTTGGCCTTGTAGGCCTCGACGAACGCCTGCGAGCTCTCCACGTCCTGGTCGACGCTGAAGTTGGTCGGCCAGATGAAGCCCGCCGCCTCCTGGCCGGCCGAGGCGAGGTTGCCGGCGCCGGCGGCGCTCATGCCGAGCAGCAGGCCCTCGTAGCCGGCCTGCCGCAGCTGGGTGATGGCGACCGGGTACTGCGGGCCCTGGACCATGAGGAAGGCCGCGTCCGGGTTCTCGCCGGCGATCTGCGAGGCGGGCGTCGTGAAGTCCTGCTGGGTGGCCTCGACACCGCCGGTGCTGACGACCTCGAAGCCGTGGTCGCCGGCCATCGCCGGGATCTCGTCCTCGCCGAGCTGGACCAGGGTCGGGTTGCCGCTGTTGAACAGCACCGAGGCGGTGGTGACGCCCTGCTCCTCGACGTAGTCGCCGGCGATGTCGAAGTACGAGGCGGCGGGCGGGGTCAGCCGGAAGGTGTAGTCGCCGATGACGACGCCCTCGCTGCCGGACTGGACGTAGACCGTGGGGATCCCGGCCTGCTCGACGATCGGCGAGACGGCGGTGGACTGCGCGCTGGCCGCCGGGCCGAGGATGGCGGTGTAGGACTGGTCGGCGATCGCCTGGCTGGCGAAGCTGGCCGCCTCCTGCGGGCTGGCGGCCGAGTCGCGGTAGTCGATCTCGATGGTGGTGTCCCCGAGGAGCCCGTCCTCCTCGATCATCTCGATCGCGAGGTCGTAGCCCTTCTGGGCGTTGGTCCCGGCGAAGGCCACGGGGCCGGTCAGGCCGGTCACCGACATCAGCTTGACGGTGTCGGGGAGCCCCTCCCCGCCGCCACCGCCGCCTCCGCCGCCGCCCCCGCCGGAGGACGAGTCACCGGGTGAGCTGCATGCGGCGAGGCCGACGGCCAGCACCAGGGCGCCGGCGCCGCTGAGGGCCTTGCGCCGGCCGAACCGGGAACCGCTGTTCATGGACGCTCCTGAATGGGTGGTAATCATGTGCAGGGTTGAGCGACTGTAACTGTGCTCACAGATTCGGACAAGGCCCGTGTCCTGATCGTGTCCGGGCACCGGCCGGTCACCGGCGCGACGGCCCCGGCCTCCGGGAGGTGACTGGCCCCGCGCCGAGACGGGACCGGCCGCCACGGTGCGGGCGGTTCCCGGACGCTGCGGGCGCTCGACGGCCCCGGCCTGCCGGGGAGGCGGGCCGGGGCCGTCGGCCGGGGGCTCAGATGCCTTGGATCAGCTTGGTCTCCAGGAAGGCGCCGATGCCCTCGGGGCCGCCCTCGCGCCCGAGCCCGGACTGCTTGAAGCCGCCGAAGGGCTGGGTGACGCACATGCCCCAGTCGTTGACGTAGATCTGCCCGGTGCGGATCCGGCGGGCCACCGACTCCCCCACCGCCGGGTCGGCGGTGAACACCGCACCCGACAGCCCGTACTGGCTGTCGTTGGCGATCCGGACGGCGTCCTCGACCGTGTCGTAGGGGATCACGACGAGCACCGGCCCGAAGATCTCCTCCTGGGCGATCCGCATGGAGTTGTCGACGTCGGCGAAGAGCGTGGGCTGCACGTACCAGCCGCGGTCGAGCCCCTCGGGCCGTCCGCCGCCGGTGACCAGCCGCGCTCCCTCCTCGACGCCCGTGCGGATGTAGCCCTCGACCCGCTCGCGCTGCCGTTCGGCGGCCAGCGGGCCGATCATCACGCCCTCCTCGCGCGGATCGCCGACCGGGATCGCCTCCATGACGCCCTTCACCGCCTCGACGACCTCCTCCTGGCGGTCGCGCGGCACGACCAGCCGGGTGAGGGCGGCGCAGACCTGCCCGGAGTTGCCGATGCCGGCGAAGGTCACCGTCTGAGCCACGGACGCGACGTCGGCGTCGGGCAGCACGATCGCCGCCGACTTGCCGCCGAGCTCCAGGGTCACGCGGGCGATGCGCTCGCCGCACAGCTGCATGACGCGCCGGCCGGCGGCGGTCGACCCGGTGAACGACACCTTGTCGACGTTGGGGTGGCGGACCAGGTGCTCGCCAGCCTCCCGCCCGCCGGGCAGGACGCTGACGACACCCTCGGGGAGGCCGGCGGCCTCCAGCGCCTCGGCGAGCACCATCACCGACACCGGCCCCTCGGGCGCCGGCTTGAGGACGACGGTGCAGCCGGCCGCGAGCGCCGGGGCGATCTTCAGCGACGCCGTGGCGACCGGCCCGTTCCAGGGGATGATCACGGCGGCGACCCCGACCGGCTCCCGCACGAGCGTCGCCGTGCCGCCGCCGGGCAGCGACCGCTGCTCCTCCAGCGCGATGGTGCCGGCGAGCGTGGCGGCGTCGTCCCAGATCGCCGTGGCGTTGGCGTGGAACGCCGTGCTGATGACGGCGGGCGCGCCGATCTCGGCGGTGAAGGAGGCCTCCATCTCCGCGATCCGCCGGCCCACCTCCTCGCCGACGCGGCGCAGCGCCTCGGCCCGCTCGGCGGGGGTCATGCGCGGCCACGGGCCCTCGTCGAACGCCTTCCGGGCGGCGGCCACGGCGGCGTCCATGTCGGCGGGGCTCGCCGCCGGGACGGTGGCGACGACCTCCTCGGTGATCGGGGAGACCACCTCGATGCGCTCGTCGGTGGCCGGCCGGACCCACTGCCCGCCGATGAAGAGCCGGTCGAACGAGCGCACGCCGCTGCCGGCGCGCTCCTGCACTGCGGTCACGGGTGTCCTCCCAGGACGGTCGCGGCGGGCTCAGGCATCGAAGCCCTCCATCTGCGGTGGGGTGAGGGCGGAGATGCGGCGGGAGGCGATCCGCCACCCGTCGTCGGTCCGCCGGTAGACGTCCTCGTTGAGGGCGATCGCCCTGAACGCCGCACCGCTGTTCGTGTGCCCCTCGGAGAACACGTAGTTGGTGCCGCGGGCGGTGACGCCGTCGTCGTCGAGGTCGATGACGTGGTTGGTGATGACGTGGAACTGGTCGGCGATCGCCGCGGCGTCGCGCTCGAAGAAGCCGAGGATCGCCGCCCGCCCCTCCAGACGCTCGAGGCCGACCGGGGAGGCGTCCCAGACGGCGTCGTCGGTGAAGGCCGACAGCGCCTCCTGCGGGTCGAACCGGTCGAGCCCGCGGGCGTAGACCTGGGTGGCGCGCTGGATGTCGAGCAGGTCGGCGGTGCGGGTGTCGCTCTGCGTCGAGGTCATCGCGGGCCTCAGTCGTCGTAGACGATGACGCCGCGGATGTTCTTGCCCTCGCGCAGGTCGGCGAAGGCCTCGTTGATGTCCTCCAGCCGGTAGGTCCTCGTGATCAGCTCGTCGAGCTTGAACTGGCCGTTCTTGTACATGTCGGCGATCAGCGGGATGTCGTTGCGCGAGTTGGTCGTGCCGTACAGCGAGCCCTGCAGGCGCTTGCCCGACATCGCGAAGCTGAACAGGTCGAACTGGACGTCGCGCTGGAGCACCGGCGCGGCCGCGGTCAGCACGATGACCCCGCCGCGGCGGGTGAGCTGGTTGGCCTGCTCGACGATCTCGCCGCGGGCCACGTCGACGGTGATGATCACGCGGTCGGCGCCCTGGCCGTTGGTCATCTGCTCGACCAGCCGCGCGGCGTCCTCGAACGACCCGACCGGGTGCGTGGCGCCGAACTCCTTGGCCTTCTCCTGCTTGAAGGGCACCGGGTCGACCGTGACGATGTTCTTCGCGCCGCGGTGCACCGCGCCCTGCACGGCGTTCATGCCGACGCCGCCAGTCCCGAAGACCACCACGGTGTCGCCGAGCTGCATGTCGGCGGCGTAGACCGACGACCCCCACCCGGTGGGCACGCCGCAGCCGATCAGCGAGGCCGGCATGAGCGGGATCTCGGGGTCGATCTTCACGACCGCGTCGACCGGCACGGTCGCGTACGGGGCGAAGGTGCCCAGGTAGCTCATCGCGCCGACGCCCTTGCCCCGGGCGTGCACCCGGTGGGTGCCGTCGGGCGCGAGGCCGGCCAGCACGCCGGCGCCGAGCTCGCACATGTTGGCGCGGCCGGCGACGCACATCCGGCACTTCCCGCACGACGGCAGGAAGGACATGACGACGTGGTCGCCCTCCTGCAGGTCGGTCACCTCCGGCCCCACCTCGGTGACGACGCCGGCGCCCTCGTGCCCGCCGAGGATGGGCGCCCAGGGCAGCGGGATGTCGCCGGTGTCGAGGTGGTCGTCGCTGTGGCAGATGCCCGACGACGTGAGCTTGACCGTGACCTCCCGCCGCTTCGGCGGGTCGATCTCGATCTCCTCGACGCTCCATCCCGAACGCGTCCCGGGCTCCCACAGCAGTGCACCGACGGTCTTCACGAAGGCTCCTTCGCCTCATGGCGCCGGGCACGCAGAGGCCCGGCGGCGGCTGACGGATCCACCGGCGGCACCTCGGCGGCCGGCGTGCTGTGACCGTAGGCACAGCCGGCTCGGACGCGCCAGACACCCTGCGCATGTTTCGCATTTTTAGATCTGTGTTCCGGAACCGCTCCGAACGCACGCCGACTCCGGCCCCGTCCCCTCGCGGGGCCGGGACCGGAGCCGTGAGTGCGCCGGGGTGCGGCGGTCAGATCAGCAGCGTGCCCATGTCCACCGGCAGCGCGGTGCCGGTCACGTACTTGGCCTGCTCGGAGAGCAGGAACAGCACCGCGTCCGAGATGTCGCCGGGCTCGACCGGGCCGTGCTCCATGACGTTGGCCATCCAGCCGGGAGGCGCGTCGGCCTGCAGGTCCTTGGTGAAGAACTCGTTCTGGATCATCGGCGTCTGCACGCCGGCCGGGATCACCGTGTTGACCCGGATGCCGTACTTGCCCAGCGCCATCGCGTAGTTGCGCATCAGCGCGAGGACGCCGGCCTTGGCGGCGCCGTAGGCCATGTGCCCGGGGTTGAGCATCTCGGTCTTGTAGGCGACGCCGCGGTACGTCGACGTCGACCCGGTGATGACGATCGCGCCGCCGGTCCCCCGCTCCACCATGCCGGGGGTCACCGCCCGCAGCGTGTGGAAGACGCCGGACAGGTTGGTGGCGATGGTGTCGTGCCACGCCTCGATCCGCTGGGCGTGCGGCCCGGTGGAGGGCAGGATCCCGGCGTTGGCGCACACCAGGTCGATGGAGCCGAACCGCTCCTCGGCCTGGATGACCGCCGCCGCCACCTGCTCCTCGTCGCGGACGTCGCCGACGATGCCGAGGAACTGCCGGCCGTGGTCGCGGACCAGCTTCTCGGTCTCGGCGAGGTCCTCGGGCGTGGACATCGCGTACTGCACCGAGTCGAACTGGCGGACCACGTCGACGACGGCGACGTCGGCCCCCTCGGCGGCCAGCCGCACCGCGTGCGAGCGGCCCTGCCCCCGGGCACCGCCGGTGATGAACGCGACCTTCCCCTCGAACCGACCCATGTCTCCTCCTGGTTGTCTCGCTGTGCTGTCGACTGGTGACCGGTGCGCGGTCAGGCGCCCGACGGGGCGGGCAGGATCTCCGGCGCGGGGGTGGGCAGGGCCCGGATGGCCGGGACGACCTCCTTGCCCAGCCGCTCGATGGCGGCGATGGTCTCGTCGGCCGACATCGAGGGCCACTGCGGGCGCAGCAGCAGCGGGTCGACCGGGAAGCGGGTGCACAGCTCGGTGAGCGAGGCGATCACCTCGGCGTCCGTGCCGAGCACCGCGTGCTTGGTCACCGTCTCCACGAACTCCGCGTCGAGCTGCTCGGCGCTGCCGGCCTTGCCCATGCCCTTCTGGGCGTAGCTGAGGTACTTGCCCTTGGAGACGCGGGCGTACTCGACGATGGCGTCCTCGCGGGAGTCGGCGACGAGCACGTTGCGCCGGACCGGCTGCGGGCCGAAGGGCTTGCCGCGGGCGGCGAACCCCTCCCGGACGGCGGCGAAGCGCTCCTCGATCTCGTCGTAGGTGGCCTCGGGCGTCACCGGGAAGGCGTCGCCGAAGCGGCCGGCCCGGCGGGCGCCGGCGACGCTCTGCGCGCCCACCCAGATCGGCGGGTGCGGCGACTGCACCGGCTTGAGGTGCGGCCGCACGCCCTCCAGCTGCCAGAACCGGCCGGAGTGGGTGACCTCGTCCTGGGTCCAGAGCTTGACCAGCAGCTCGAGGATCTCGTCGGTGCGCGCCGCGCGCTCCTTGAACGGGATGCCCAGGTAGTCGAACTCCTCGGGCCGGTAGCCGATGCCGGCGCCGAAGACGAGCCGGCCCTCGGTGACGACGTCGAGCGTCGCGAGCTCCTCGGCGAGCATCACCGGGTGGTACAGCGGCGCGATCATGATCTGGGTCGCCAGCCGGGTGTCGCGGTCGCACTCGGCGGCGAGCCGGGCCAGCAGCGGCACCGGCTGCAGCCAGCGCAGCTCGCCGTAGAGGAAGTGCTGGCCGATCGCGATGTAGGTGAACCCGTTGCGCTGGGCGGCCTCGACGATCCGCCGCACGTCGTCGAACTGCTGGGCGGGGCTGACGGAGGTGGGGACGTCGGAGAGCAGCATGCCGACGGCGACCATGGCGGGCCTCTTCTCTGGGTCTTCTGCGCGGGCGGGTCAGCGGGCGGGGCGGGTGAGGGTCTTGGCGAGCTGGCCCAGCAGGACCTCGTTGCCGCCCTCGTAGATGCGCATCGGCCGGGCGTTGCGGTACAGCCGCTCGATGGTCGAGCCGGTCACCACCCCGAAGCGGCCCATCATCTGCACGCACCGGTCGGCCACCCGGCCGGCGGTCTCGGTCGCCGCCACCTTGGCCATCGACGACCAGTGCAGCGCGCCGAGCGGGTCGGCGGCCGCCCGGCTGGCCGCGGCGTAGGTGAGCAGCCGGGCCTGCTCGATCTCCATCCAGCAGGTGCCGAGCATCTGCGGCATCGGGCCCAGCCGGGCCAGCGTGCTGCCGAACTGCTCGCGGCCGGTGGTGTGCCGGACCGCCTCGTCGAGCGCGGCCTGGGCCAGCCCGACGGCGGAGCCGGCCACCGACACCCGGAAGGTCGCCAGGGTCTGCAGCACCATCGGGAAGGCCTGGCCGGGCAGCCCGACGCGGGAGTCCAGCGGGACGCGGACGTCGTCCAGGTGGACCTCGCCGATGATGTGCGGGGCGATGAGGTCGGGGCCGGACTCGACGCGGACGCCGGGGGTGTCGGCGGGGACGAAGACCAGCGAGTAGCCGTCGTCCTCCTTGGCGAGCACGCTGTAGAAGTGCGCCGCGCCGGCGTTGGTGATGAACGACTTGCGGCCGTCGAGGACGAGCTCGCCGTCCTTCTCGACGACCGTCGTGCTGATCGCCTTGAGGTCCGAGCCCACCTCGGGCTCGGTCAGGCCCAGGGCGGCGATGGCGTCGAGGGAGACGACGCGCGGCAGCCACTCGGCCTGGATCCGCTCGCTCGCGCCGACGGCGAGGGCGTAGCTGCCGATGCCCTGCATGGCGAACAGCGAGTCCAGGTGCGCCGACACCCCGCCGAAGGCCTCGCGGACGACGGTGACCGCCAGCGAGTCGACCTTCTCGTCGGCGCCGCCGTGCGCGGCCGGGACGGTGAGCGCGGCCAGGCCCGAGGCCCGCAGCGCGTCGCGCATGCCCGGGTGGACGTCGGTCGCCGCGTCGGCCTCGCCGGCCTGGTCGCGCACCGAGGCGGCGACCTCCCGCGCGCGCTCCCGCAGCCGCTGGTGGTGCTCCGGCAGGTCGAACGACATCGCGGTCCTCTCCTCGGGGTCGGTCCCGCCCCGCTGCGGCGACCGGTCGGGGCGCCGCCGGACGGGCCTCGGACGCATTCCATGTTATTGGTATTCATGGTTAAGGTGTCAACGCCCACACCCCGTCCCGGGAGGATGCCGTCATGCCCTCTGCCGTCATCGTCGACGCCGTCCGCAGTCCCATGGGGCGCGGCAAGGCCGGCGGCGCCCTGTCCGGCCTGCACCCGGTCGACCTCCTCGCGCAGGTGCTCACCGCGCTCGCCGACCGCAACTCCCTCGACCCGGCCACGATCGACGACGTCCTCGTCGGCTGCGTCGGGCAGAACGGCGAGCAGTCGGCCACCCCCGGGCGCCAGGCCGTGCTCGCCGCCGGCTGGCCGGAGTCGGTGCCCTCGGTGACCATCGAGCGCAAGTGCGGCTCGGGGCAGCAGGCGCTCGACTTCGCCGTCCAGGGCGTCGTCGCCGGCGCCTACGACATCGCGATCGCCGCCGGCGTCGAGTCGATGAGCCGGGTGCCGATGGGCTCCGCCCGCGGGGACGCCGACCCGCACGGCCCCCGGGTGACCGAGCGCTACTCCCCCGGCCTCGTGCCGCAGGGCATCTCCGCCGAGCTCGTCGCGCAGAAGTGGGGCCTGTCCCGCACCCAGCTCGACGAGTTCGCCGCCGCCTCGCACGCCCGCGCCGCCGCCGCGGCGTCGTCCGGCGCCTTCGACCGGGAGATCACCGCGATCACCACCCCGGACGGCGTCGTCTCCGCCGACGAGACGATCCGCCCCGGCACCACCGTGGAGAAGCTCGCCGGGCTCAAGGCCGCCTTCGCCGGCAGCCCGCACGCCTCCCGCTTCCCCGAGCTGGACTGGAAGATCACCGCCGGCAACTCCTCCCAGCTCACCGACGGCGCCGCCGCGCTGCTGGTGATGAGCGAGGAGCGCGCCGCGGCGCTGGGGCTCACCCCGCGCGCCCGGATCGTGGCCACCGCCGTGACCGGCGACGACCCGCTGCTCATGCTGACCGGCCCCATCCCGGCCACCCACAAGCTGCTGCAGCGCTCCGGCCTGTCCGTCGACGACATCGCCGCCTTCGAGGTCAACGAGGCCTTCGCCTCGGTGCCGCTGGCCTTCCAGGCCGAGTTCGGCGTCCCCGACGCGAAGCTCAACCCCCGCGGCGGCGCCATCGCCCTCGGGCACCCGCTCGGCGCCTCCGGGGCGCGGCTGGCCACCACGCTGCTCGGCTTCCTCGAGGACACCGGGCAGCGGTACGGCCTGCAGACGATGTGCGAGGCCGGCGGCATGGCCAACGCACTGGTGATCGAGAACCTGAGCGCAGGGAGGAACTGAGCATGGACGTCACCGCTGGGTCCGCCGTCGTCACCGGTGGGGCCTCCGGCCTCGCGCTGGCCACCGCCCGCCGGCTGGTCGAGAAGGGCGTGCCGACGGTGCTCGTCGACCTGCCCACCTCCGCCGGCGCCGAGGTCGCCGCCGAGCTGGGCGGCAAGACGAGGTTCGTCGCCGCCGACGTCACCGACCCCGAGGCCGTCGCCGCGGCGGTCGCCGCCGCCGACGAGCTGGCCCCGCTGCGCACCCTGGTGCACTGCGCCGGCCGCGGCGGCGCGATGCGCGTCGTCGACAAGGAGGGAAACCCGGGCGACCTCGCGTTCTACGAGCAGATCGTGCGGATCAACCTGATCGGCACCTTCAACGTGCTCAGCCAGGCCGCGGCGCGGATGGCGAGGCACGAGCCGGTCGAGGGCGAGCGCGGCGTCTGCGTGCTCACCGCGTCGGTCGCCGCCTGGGAGGGCCAGATCGGGCAGCTGCCCTACGCCTCGGCCAAGGCCGGCATCGTCGGGCTCACCCTGGTGGCCGCCCGCGACCTGGCCAGCAAGCTGATCCGGGTCGCGACGATCGCGCCCGGCACCTTCGACACCCCGATCCTCGCCCGGCTGCCCCAGAACGTGCGGGACTCCCTCGGCGAGATGACCCCGCACCCGCGGCGGCTCGGCCAGCCCGACGAGTTCGCCCGCATGGCGATGGCGATCATCGACAACCCCATGCTCAACGGGGAGACGATCCGGCTGGACGGCGCGATCCGGATGCAGCCCAAGTGAGCGCCGCCGCGGAGACCGTCGGGCCCGAGGTCCGGGTCGAGCGCCAGGGCGCGGTCCTCGTGGTCACCATCGACCGGCCGCGGGCGAAGAACTCCATCAACACCGCGGCCGCGCAGCAGATCGGCGCGGCGATGGACCAACTGGACACCGACGACGGCCTGTTCGTCGGGGTCATCACCGGCGCCGGCGGGGTCTTCAGCGCCGGCATGGACCTCAAGGCGTTCCTCGCCGGGGAGAAGCCGGCGGTGCCCGGGCGGGGGTTCGCCGGGCTGGTGGAGCGCCCGCCGACGACGCCGCTGATCGCCGCGGTCGAGGGCCCGGCGCTGGCCGGCGGCTTCGAGATCGCGCTGGCCTGCGACCTGATCGTGGCGGCCGAGGACGCGTTCTTCGGCCTGCCGGAGGTCAAGCGCGGGCTGCTCGCCGGGGGCGGCGGGCTGCTGCGGCTGCCGGTCAAGGCCGGGCTGCCCAAGGCGACCGAGTGGGCGCTCACCGGCGACCGGGTGAGCGCCGCCGAGGCGCACGCCGCCGGGGTCGTCAACCGGCTGGTCCCGCCCGGGCAGGCGCTGACCGCGGCGCTGGAGCTCGCGCAGCAGATCGCCGCCAACGGGCCGCTGGCCGTGCAGGGCACCAAGCGGATCCTGGCCGAGGGCCCGGGGTGGCCGGCCGAGGAGGCGTTCGCCCGGCAGTGGGAGATCTACGAGCCGATCCGCTCCTCGGAGGACGCGAAGGAGGGCGCCCGCGCCTTCACCGAGAAGCGCGCCCCGGTCTGGCAGGGCCGCTGACCGACCCGGCGCCGACCCACCGGAGGTCGGCCCCCCTGCAGGGGCCCGGCGCGAGCTCGCGAGCGTCGGGGGGCAGGGGGGTCCTTCCTCAGCGCCAGTCGATGATCTCGTCGATCATCTGTGGCTGCCGCTGCTCGACCCAGTCCGCGTACTCCTGCATGTGCTCGCGCATGAGCTTCTCGGCGGCGTCGGCGTCGCCGCGGGCGATGGCCTCCGCGATGCCGGCGTGCACCTCGAGCACGTGCCGGCGCTGGTCCTTCGGCGACAGCAGCCCGCTGATCTGGTCGCGGAAGATCTCCTCCAGCGACGAGCTCATGAGGTTGAGCACCGGGTTGCCGGACATCGCCGCGATCGTCTTGTGGAAGTCCCCGGTGGCGTCGAAGTACTCGGCGTCGTCCTCGACGGGCGTGGCGTCCGGGTCGGCGACCGCGCCCACCAGCTCCTGGCTGCGGCGCTCGGCGGCCTGCCGGGCCATCAGCGGCTCCAGCAGCAGCCGGGCCTCGACCAGCTGCCGGAAGGTCACTCCGCCGATGTGGAAGAACAGGCTGGACATCCGCCCGAAGTCCTTCGAGCCGACCTCGATGACCATCGGCCCGCCGTTGCGGCCGGGCTTCATCGTGATCAGGCCGTGCACCTCGAGGATCCGCAGCGCCTCGCGCAGCGACCCGCGGCCGACGCCGTAGTCCTCGAGCATCTGCGCCTCGGAGGACAGCAGCGTGCCCGGCGGCAGCTTGCGCGAGACGATCTCGTGGACGATCTCCTGGGCGAGGGCCTCCGCGACCTTGGCCCCGCGCTTGATGGGCCGCGGGGACGAGCCCACGTCGCGAGGACGGCCACTGCTGGTCATGTCTCGCAGGGTAGTAGCTGTGCGCAGGGTTTCGCCGTCCCCGCGCGGGCGTCACCCCCGATGGGTGAGACGCACCGGTGCCGGATGGGCGTCCCGGGGCGGGGCCCCGGCGGGAGTGGGTCCTGTGCCGACGCCCGGCGGAGCACCGGCCCGGCCGGGCCGCCGGAGCGCCCGAGGAGAGGCGCCGGGCCCGTCCAGCCGATTCAATGCCCCCGGGACGACGACGGGGTCGTCCCCGAGCGGGGGCGGTGCCGCGATGTACATCTGCATCTGCCGCGCGGTCAGCAGCACGACCGTGCGGGCGGTCATCGCCGAGGGCGCCCGCACGGTGCGCCAGGTGGCCGACGCGTGCGGCGCCGGCACCGACTGCGGGCGCTGCGCCGTCCACGTCCGGGCCCTGCTCGAGGAGCAGCACGGGCCGCGTCCGCGCGGCCGGCTGGAGTCCCGACCAGCATCGAGCGAGGGAGCGGCGCGATGGTCTACCTGGTGACGATCTTCCCGGTCGAGGACTACGACGACTACGTCGCCACCCTCGACCGGTCCGCCGAGCGCTACGCCCGGCTCGCGGTCACCCGGTACTCCGTCTACCGGGCCACCGACGACGGGCGCGAGGTCATGAACGTCTTCGAGTTCCCGAGCGTCGACCACGCCAAGGCGTTCCTGCGCTCACCGGAGATCGACGTCCCCCGCTTCCTCGACTCGTTGACGCTGGAGATCTACCCGACCTTCTTCCTGGGCGAGCGGGGCGTCGTCCGCGACCTCACCCCGCCGGACGGCTGACCGCCGTCACGCCTGCATGAGCGCCCGGTGCTCGGGCGCCATGAGCTCGCCCAGCAGCCGGTGCGCCGGCCGCATCTCCCCCAGGTCGACGCCCAGCTCGGCCATCACCCGGTTGACGACGCCGACGTCCTTGCCGACGAACTCGCCGGCCGCCCGGGCGAAGGCCTCCACCGACCCGCCGGCGGCCATGGCCTGCAGGGCGTAGCTGGTGCCGCTGCCGTGCGTGATGCCCTGCAGGACGGCGCGCTCGTCGAGGCCCAGCTCGGCCGCCGTCCGCACCGCCTGGGCGACGACGCCGATGTTGGCCGCGAAGATCGCGTTGTTCAGCAGCTTCACCCGCTGCCCGGAACCGCGCGGGCCGAGGTGCAGCAGCGGCTCGGCGTAGGCCTCGAGCACCGGCCGGGCCCGCTCGATCCCCGCGTCGGTCGCGCCGACGTAGAGGGTGACGTGCCCGGCCGCGACGTCCTGCGGCGAGCCGCTGACCGGCGCGTCGACCACCTCCACGTCCCGGGGGGCGCCCCGCCCGGCGAGGTCCTCGATCGTCCGCGGGCTGCCGGTCGTGTGGCTGACCAGCACCGACCCGGCCGGCAGCGCGTCGAGCAGGCCGCCGTCCAGGGCGACCTCGCGGACCTGCCCGTCGCTGAGCACGCACACCACCACGGCCGCCGCGCCGTCGGCGACCTCGGTCAGCCCGGTCACCGGCGTCGCGCCCAGGTCGGTCACCGCCTGCCGTGCGGCCTGCGACCGGACCAGGACGCGGACGTCGTGGCCGGCCGCGGCCAGCCGGCCGATCATCGGCGCGCCGATCCGGCCGGCGCCCACGAACCCCAGCTGCACGGCCGCCGCCCTCAGCGGTTCTGCGGGAAGCCGAGGTCGAGCCCGCCGTGGCTGGGGTCCAGCCAGCGGGAGGTGACGACCTTGCCGCGGGTGAAGAAGTGCACGCCCTCGGTGCCGTGGGCGTGGGAGTCGCCGAACAGCGAGTGCTTCCAGCCGCCGAAGGAGTAGTAGGCCATCGGCACCGGGACCGGGACGTTGATGCCGATCATCCCGACCTCGACCTCGTTCTGGAACCGCCGGGCGGCGCCCCCGTCGTTGGTGAAGATCGCCGTGCCGTTGCCGTACTCGTTGCGGTTGACCAGGTCCAGCGCCTCCTGGTAGGTGTCCACGCGCAGCACCGACAGCACCGGGCCGAAGATCTCGTCGGTGTAGACGGTCATCTCCGGGGTGACCTGGTCCAGCAGGGTCGGGCCGAGCCAGAACCCGTCGGCGGCGCCGTCCGGGCGCACCTCGCGGCCGTCGACGACGACCTTCGCGCCGGCGGCCTCGCCGGCGTCGACGTAGGAGGCGACCCTGTCCCGGTGCTCCCTCGTGACCAGCGGGCCCATGTCGCAGCCGCGGCGGCCGTCGCCGGTGCGCAGCGTGCGGGCCCGCTCGGCGATCCGGGCGACCAGGTCGTCGCCGATCCCGCCGACGGCGACCAGCGCGCTGATCGCCATGCACCGCTCCCCCGCGGAACCGAAGCCGGCGTTGATCGCCGCGTCGGCGGCCAGGTCGAGGTCGGCGTCGGGCAGCACCACCATGTGGTTCTTCGCCCCGCCCAGGGCCTGCACCCGCTTGCCGGCGCGGGTGCCGTTCTCGTACACGTACCGGGCGATCGGGGTCGAGCCGACGAAGGACACGGCCTTGACGTCGGGGTGCTCCAGCAGCCGGTCGACGGCCACCTTGTCCCCCTGCACCACGTCGAACACGCCGTCGGGCAGCCCGGCGGCCTTCCACAGGTCGGCGATCCACAGCGCCGCCGAGGGGTCCTTCTCGCTCGGCTTGAGCACCACGGTGTTGCCGGTGGCGATGGCGATCGGGAAGAACCACATCGGCACCATCGCCGGGAAGTTGAACGGACTGATCACCGCCACCGGCCCGAGGGGCTGGCGGACCGAGTGCACGTCCACGGCCGTCGAGGCGTTCTCCGTGAAGCCGCCCTTGACCAGGTGCGGCACCCCGCAGGCGAACTCCACGACCTCCTGCCCGCGCGACACCTCGCCCAGCGCGTCGGACAGCACCTTGCCGTGCTCGGCGGTGATGATCTCCGCCAGCTCCCCCTTGCGGGCGTTGAGCAGCTCGCGGAACGCGAACAGCACCGACGACCGCCTGGCCAGCGAGGTGTCCCGCCAGGCCGGGTAGGCCGCCGCGGCCGCCGCCACCGCGGCGTCCACCTCCGCGACCGAGGCCAGCGCCACCTGACCGGTCACCTCGCCGGTGGCCGGGTCGGTCACCGGGGCCGTGCGGCCGGAGGTGCTCTCCCGGCGGGCGCCGTCGATCCAGTGCGGGATGGTTCCGGGCATGACTTCCCTCGGGTGCTCGGGTGCGGGACCCCCCGGAGGCTAGTGCGCCGGGGGGTGTCGGCGGAGCAAGCGTTCGATCCACGCCCCGCGTGCCGGTGGCGCCCGCGAGCCCGCGGCCCCCGGGCACCGGGCGCGTCAGGCGTCGATCCGCTCCCCGCACAGCGGCGAGGCGTCCTCCACCGGCACGAACTCCTCGCCCTGCAGCTGCACGTAGTAGCTGCACTCCTGGCCGAGGGAGGACCGGTCGCCGAAGTCGAACGGCTGCGGGAACAGGCCGCCGTTGTCCCAGGTGTCGTCGCCGTGCAGCGCCGCCATGAACTCCTGCTGCGTGGCGTCGCACCCGGCGAGCTCCAGCCCGTGCAGCAGCAGGTCGGCCAGGCTCCAGCCCAGGGAGTGGTCCAGGTCGGGGATGCCGCCCGCGATGCCGGCGTCCTCCAGCGCCGACCGGAACGTCTCGCTCGCCTCGGAGCCCAGCTCGACCGGGGCGACGGCGGAGGTGTAGTAGACGCCCTGCGAGGCGGCGACCGCGGGCTCGGACTCGAGCAGCGAGGCGCCGTACCCGGTGGCCGCCAGGATGGCCTTCATGGGGTAGTCGGCCTGCTGCAGGCCCTGGGCGATCGCGACGATGCTGTTGGCGTTGATCGGCAGGTAGACCGCGTCCGCTCCGGAGTCCATGATCCCCAGCACGATGGCGCTGACGTCCTCGCTGCCCAGCGGCATGCTGTCGTTCACGTAGCCGCGCTCCAGGCCGGCGGCCTCCGCGGAGGCCAGGACGTCCGCCAGGCTCTGCTGAGAGCTCGGCGTGGCGAAGGCGATGCCGGCGATCTTCGTGGCCCCCCGGCTGGCGAGGAACTCCCCCGTGGTGGAGAAGACGGTGCCCGGCAGCGGCACGGGGAAGGCCGGGAAGAGGTTGTTCCCGGTGTCCTGCCACTCCGGTGCGCCGTCGGTGGCCACGCCCAGCACCGGGATGTCGGCGGCCTGGGTGGTGGCGTACTGGGCGGCGGCGAAGAAGAGCTGGCTGTCGTCGAGGATGACGAAGGGCTCCTCCTGGGTGGCCAGCTGCTGGAAGGCGGCCAGCGCGCCCTGCGGCGTCGAGGTGTCGTCCGCGGTGACCAGCTCGAACTCGATGTCGGCGCACTCGCCGCCCGCCTCGCGGTAGGCGTCGATGCGCGCCTGGAAGGTGACCTCCGACTTCCCGCCCTTCGACACGGCGGCCGGCCCGCTGTAGGAGGTCATCAGCCCGACGGTGAGGGTGCCGCCCCCGCCGCCGGCGTCGGCGGCCGAGCCGCCGCCATCCTCCTCGTCGTCCGAACCGCACGCCGACATGCCGAGCACGAGCAGGCAGGCGGCCGCTGCGGCCACCGCGTTCCGAGATCGCACAACGACTCCTTCGTCATCGGAGGATGCGGCGCTCGGACGCTGCTGCGCCGGGCCGCGGTGGCCCGCCGGCCCGCGCCCGTGCCGGACGCGGACCGGCCGGCCGGTCAGTGGGGCCGGCCCTCGCGGTCGAGGTAGTCCTCGGTCGCGATCCCGCGGTCGACCAGCCGCCGGTAGGCCTCCTCGTCCAGGCCCAGCAGCTGCCGGAACACGTACTCGTTGTCCTCGCCGAGAACCGGCGCCCCGCGCTCCCAGGCCAGGGGGAAGCCGCGGAACGGCGAGCCGAGGTGGTCGAACCGGCCGACGTCGGTGCTGTCCAGCGGCCGGATCCACTCCCGCGCCACGACCTGCGGGTCGACGGCGAAGTCCGCCTCGCCGAGGTGGGGGGCGGCCGCGACCCCGGCGGCCTGCAGCGCGGCGAAGCCCTCGTAGGCCGTCACCGTCGCGGCCCAGGCGGTGATGGCCTCGTCCAGCCGGTCGTGCGCGGCGTGCCGCCCGTCCACCCCGGCCAGGGCCTCGTCGGCGGCCAGGTCCGGCCGGCCGATCACCCCGGTCAGCGCCCGCCAGGCACCGTCGTCGGTGACCGTGACCGCCAGCGCCCGCCCGTCGGCGCACGGGTACAGGCCCTGCGGGGCCCGGCGCGGGTCGCGGTTGCCGTACCGCCGCGGCTCCCGGCCCAGCTGCAGGTCGACGAACACGTCGCCCAGCTGGCTCAGCACGTTCTCGCTCTGGGCGAGCTCCACGACCTGGCCGCGGCCGGTCGCCGCGCGGTAGTGCAGCGCGGCGAGCAGGGCGAACACGCCCGCGGGGCCCGTGACGCTGTCCATGTGCTGGGTCGTCGGCGTCTCGTACAGCTCCGTGCCGCGGTGCCCGCACAGCGAGGCGAAGCCGCTGAGGCCGTCGAACTGCCCGCCGAACCCGGTGTAGTGCGACCAGTCCCCGGACAGCCCCGCCGGCGGGAGGCGCAGCACGATCATCCACGGGTTGGCGGCCAGCAGCTCGGTCTCGTGCACGCCGAGCTGGTGCAGGGTGGAGGACTTGAGGTTCTCGACGAACACGTCCGACTGTGCGACGAGGCGGAAGAAGAGGTCGCGCTGCTCGGCGTCGCGCAGGTCGAGTGTGCACGACCGCTTGCCGCGGTTGATCGAGTTGTAGAGGGAGTGCCGGTTCCAGGGCCGGTCGGGCCGGTCCGGCTGCGCGGGACCGTAGCCGCCGAGGATCGTGCTGAGCAGCATCTGCTGGCTCGGCCGCGGCGAGTAGCCGCGGGTGGTCGGCGGGAAGACCCGCGGGCTCTCCACCCGGATGACCTCGGCGCCGAGGTCGGCCAGGTGCATCGTGAGCAGCGGCCCGGACCACACCGTGGTCAGGTCGAGCACCCGCAGTCCGCGCAGCGGCGGCTCCTCCACTGCCACCGCGGCCACCGGCGGCGTGGTCCGCGCGTCCGCCGGGGCGACCGGGTCGGGCGGGTCGGCCTGCCCGAGCCGGGGGGCCGGCCGGCGCAGCCGCCAGCCGCCCTCGGTGAACCGGTACGGCGCGCCGGGCAGCAGGACCGGCCCCAGCTCGGGGTCGGCGGCGTGCACCCAGAACCCCCGCTGGTGCAGGTGGTCGGCGGCGAGCACCTCCGCCGGCAGGTTGACCGGCGTCACGGGCCAGCCGGCCGCCTGGGCGGCGTCGGTGATCTCGCGGCGGGTCCGCGACAGCAGCCACGGGTAGAGCGCGCCGTCGAGGACCTCCTTCGCCTCCGGGCGGACGAAGGCGTCGGGCCGGGCGAAGAACTCACGCAGCTCGTCGCTGTCCAGGACGGCGAGCATCTCGGGCAGCTGCGGCGGGATCATCATCATCGCGACGAAGCCGTCCGCGCACGGGTGCGGGCCGACCGGCAGCACTGTGGAACTGCTGTCGGCGATCATCTCCTCCAGCGGCTTGCGGTCGCCGTACTCCCAGCCTAGGTAGCGGCCCATCCGCGTCGGGTTGGCGGCCAGCGCCTCCGACGCCGCGCAGTCCACGAAGGCCCCCGCCCCGGTGGCGCGGGCCCGCAGCACGGCCGCCAGCCCCCCGGCCGCCGCCGTGTGGCCGAACGCCGCCTCGGTCACGGCCATGGGCAGCCGCACCGGGCCGCGCCGGTCCAGCAGCAGCGTGCCCGCGAAGGCCTGCGCCACGAGGTCGCTCCAGGCGTAGCCGGCGTAGGGCCCCGTCGCGCCGAAGCCGGAGAGGGCGACCACGGACAGCGCCGGGGAGCCCGCCAGCACCTCGGCCCGGTCGGCGCCCCAGTCGGCCAGGGCGCCGGAGCCCGGCGCCTCGACCACCAGGTCGGCCTCCGCCACCAGCCGCAGCAGCTCGTCCGGGCCGGCCGCGGGGTCGAGGACGACGCTGCGCTTGTTGGTGTTGAGGCTGGCGAAGGCACCCCGCGCGGCGCGCAGCGGGTCCCCCGACGGCGGCTCGACCTTGACCACGTCGGCACCGAGGTCGGCGAACACCTTCCCGCACCAGTCGGCGGCGATGCCGCTGCCCAGCTGGACCACCGCGACGTCGCTCAGCGCCTGGCGCATGCCACCCCGTCCCTCCCGGTCGGCGCGGCCGAGCGCGGGTCGGCCAGCCACCGCTGCAGTTCCTCGAACGTCTCCCGGCGGACGCTGTAGGTCAGCGCGCGGGCGCTGCCGTGGACGTCGACCAGCCCGGCCTGGGCCAGCGTGCGGATGTGGTAGGTGAGCATCGTCTTGGTCGCGCCGAGGGCCGCCTCGAGCTCGGCGCGCGAGGTCTCCCCGCGCCGGCACAGGTGGGCCAGCAGCCGGCAGCGCAGCGGGTCGGACAGCGCGCGGAACACCGGCACGGGGTCGCCGCCCTCGCCGAGCACGTCGCGGTCCGGGGGGCCGACGACGGTCAGCCGGACGCCGCTCACGACAGCGGCGACGCGGTCGCGTGGTCGACCACGCCGCGGATGTTCCGGCCGGCCCGCATGTCCGCGTAGCCCTCGTTGATCGTCTCGAGCGTGTACCGGCGGGTGATCAGCTCGTCGAGCTTGAGGTAGCCGCGGCGGTAGAGCTCCAGGACGGCCGGGATCTCCACCGCCGGGCTCGAGGCCCCGAACAGCGAGCCCTGCAGGCGCTTCTGGAACAGCGTCAGGTGCCGGGTGGAGATCGGGACGGCGACGTCGTCCTCGGCGCGGGGCAGGCCGGTGAGCACGCAGGTCCCGGCCTTGCGGATCACCTCGACCCCGGCCGCGACGTGCTCGCCGGTGACCACCCCGACGCAGACGATGCAGGAGTCCGCGCCCTGCCCGTCGGTGAACGAGCGGGCGATGTCGGTCGCCTCGGCCATCGTGGCCACCGCGTGGGTGGCGCCGAACTCGCGGGCCGCCGTCCGCTTGGACTCCACCGGGTCGACGGCGATGACCACCGAGGCGCCCGCGTGCGCCGCGCCCTGGACGGCGTTCATCCCGATCCCGCCGACCCCCATGACGACGACGACGTCGCCGGCCCGGACGTTCGCCGACCTGACCGCCGACCCCCAGCCGGTGACGACGCCGCAGCTGGTCAGCGCGGCGACGTCGAGCGGGACGTCGTCGGGGGCCTTGATCGCCGACTGCACGGCCACCGTGGAGTACTCGCTGAAGGTCGCGATCCCCGCGCCCTGGCCCACCGGCTCGCCGTCCAGGGACATCCGGCGGGTGCCGTCCTCCCGGACGCCGGCGAGGATCCGCGCGCCGTTGTCGCACAGGTTGTGCATCCCGGAGGCGCACCAGCGGCAGAAGCCGCACGCCGGGAGGAAGGACAGCACCACGCGGTCGCCGACGGCCCAGCCGGGCGTGTTCGGGCCGACCTCCTCGACGACGCCGGCGCCCTCGTGCCCGCCGGCCATGGGGAACGCCTCGGGCGGGGCGGGCAGGTCACCGGTGGTGATGTGGTCGTCGGAGTGGCACAGCCCGGCCGCGACCATGCGGACGAGCAGCTCCCCCTGCCGGGGCCCCTCCAGGTCGAGCTCGGTGACCTCCCACTTGCCGGGCTGGCTGAACAGGACGGCGGCTCTCGTGCGCACGGTGCGGCTCCTCGGGACCGGGAGGCGGACGGCGGGACGGCGACGGCGGGATCTGTGGTGGCCGTCACACGAGGCCGGACCATAGTGACCCGACCGCGCCGAGCGCAACGAGGAGCGGTGCATCGGTAGAGCGACGTTCTACCGAGATGGCAGGGGGTCCCCCGGGGCCCGGCGCCGGAGGTGGGCCCCCGACGTCCCGACGTCGGTCAGAACTCGATGCAACGAGTTGGTAGAACCCCCTTCTGTTTGCTCGTGAGCTGTGCCACAGTCCCTCCCGTGCCGAGCCGTGAGACCCGTGTCACACCGTGTCACGGACCCACGACACGCCTCCCGAGCTGGCCGTTCGCCGGCTCGACCGAGCCCGGCCACCCGCTCGCCCCGCTCGACGGGCCCCTCCCGTCGCGGCGGGACCACCCGGCACCGGCGCGGGTCCCCACTCGCCGTCGCCGCTCCCCTCAGGAATGACGAAGGAGTCGTCGTGCGTACCAGGAACGCAGTGGCAGCAGCAGCCACCTGCCTGCTCGTGCTCGGGATGTCGGCCTGCGGTTCGGACGACGAGGAGGACTCCGGCGGCAGCAGCAGCGCCGGCGGGAGCCAGAGCAGCAGCGGCGGCGGGACGCTGCGGATCGGGCTGATGACCGAGCGCACCGGTGCCGCCAGCGCCCAGAAGGGCGAGCGGTCGGAGCTCGGCTTCAACGCCCGCATGGCCGCCTACCAGGAGGAGGGCGGCCAGTGCGCGGACACCGACGTCGAGCTGGTCGTCGCCGACACCGCCTCCAACCCGCAGGGCGCCCTGGGCGCCGCGCAGCGGCTGGTCCAGCAGGACGACGTGTTCGCCGTCCTCGGCGACAGCCAGCTGTTCTACGCCGCCGCCGACTACCTGGTGCAGCAGGCGCCGGACACGCCGGTGATCGGCCCGGCCACCGACGGCGCCCCGGCGTGGCTGGAGAGCGGCACGAACCTCTTCCCGGCCGGCCCCCCGCCGCTCACCGACGTGGTGTTCTCCACGACCGGGGAGTTCCTCGCCCAGCAGGGCGTCACGAAGCTCGCCGGCGTCGCCATGGCCACCCCGTCGTCGCAGGCCACGTTGGCGACCATCCTGCAGTCGGCCGAGGCCGCGGGCCTGGACCAGGGCTACGTGAACAACAGCATGCCGCTGGGCAGCGAGGACGTCGGCGCCATGGTGCTCGGCATCCAGGAGTCCGGCAGCGACGGCCTCTACCTGCCGATCACGACCAGCGCCGCCGCGGCGATCATGCAGGGCCTGAGCCAGGCGGACTACGAGTTCAAGGCGGCGATCCTCGCCAGCGGCTACGGCGGCGTGACGCTGGAGAACCAGCCGTTCGTCGACGCCGCCCAGGGCGCCAGCTTCAGCCTCGGCTACACGCCGGTCGAGATCGAGTCCGAGGCGACCGCCCGGCTGCAGCAGTACATGGAGGAGGCCGGCGTCCCGTTCGGCATCCCCGACCTGGGCCAGGCGCAGGGCTGGATGATGGCCGACCTCCTGCTGCACGGCCTCGAGCTGGCCGGGTGCGACGCGAGCCAGGCCGACTTCATGTCCGCGCTGTCGGAGGACACCACCTGGAACGCCGGCGGGCTGTACCCGCAGGAGTTCGACTTCTCCGACCACCGCAACCTCGGCCAGGAGTGCGCCTTCTTCGTGACGCTGGAGGGCGAGGAGTTCGTCCCGGTCTCCGACGAGCCGATCTGCGGCGAGCGCGTCGAGACCTGACCGGCCCCGGGGGGGCGGGCGGCGGCCCCCCGCCCCCCCCGCCCCCCCCCGGCGCACACCGCCCCCGCAAAACAACCAAATTATAAAACAGTTAATACCCAAAACGCAA
>NZ_JBJGZO010000039.1:0-42559 GCF_054050575.1 Blastococcus sp. SYSU D00868 | reverse complement strand
CCGCTGACGCGTGCCGAGCGGAGACGCTCGAGCGCGGGAACCGCACTCGAGCGACCCGCTCAGGCGGCCGGGGTGGGCTGCAGCTGCTCGGCGTCCGGGTCGACCTCGGGGCCGGCGAACTGGGCGGCGTGCAGGCGGGCGTAGGCGCCGCCGCGGGCCAGCAGCTCCTCGTGCGACCCCTGCTCCACGATCGCGCCCGCCTCCATGACCAGGATCAGGTCGGCGTCGCGGATGGTCGACAGCCGGTGGGCGATGACGAAGCTGGTCCGGCCCTCGCGCAGCGCGCTCATCGCCCGCTGCACGAGCAGCTCGGTGCGGGTGTCGACCGAGCTGGTCGCCTCGTCGAGGATCAGGACGGCGGGGCGGGCGAGGAACGCCCGGGCGATGGTGATCAGCTGTTTCTGGCCGACGCTGAGCGCGCCGCCGTCGTCGCCGATCGCCGTGTCGTAGCCGTCGGGCAGCGTGTGCACGAAGTGGTCGACCAGCGCCGCCCGCGCGGCGTCCCGGATCTCGTCGTCGCTCGCGCCGGGCCGGCCGTAGGCGATGTTGTCGCGGATCGTGCCGGAGAACAGCCAGGTGTCCTGCAGGACCATGCCCATCCGGGACCGGAGGTCGGCCCGGCTCATCGTGGCGACGTCGACGCCGTCGAGGGTGATCCGGCCGCCGTCGAGCTCGTAGAACCGCTCGACGAGGTTGACCAGCGTCGTCTTGCCGGCACCGGTGGGTCCGACGATGGCGACGGTCTGACCGGGCTCGACGACCAGCGACAGGTCGCGGATGAGCGGCTTCCCCGGCTCGTAGCCGAAGGAGACGGCGTCGAACTCCAGCCGCCCGCGGGTGGGCCCGGACGACGGCCGGTCGACCGGCTCGGCCGACTCCTCCTCGGCGTCGAGCAGGTCGAACACCCGCTCGGCGCTGGCCACCCCGGACTGCGCCACGGCGGCGATCGAGCCGAGCTGGCTCAGCGGCTGGGTGTACTGCCGGGAGTACTGGATGAAGGCCTGCAGGTCGCCCAGCGACAGCGACCCGTTCAGCATCAGCAGCCCGCCGACGACGGCGATGCCGACGTAGACGAGGTTGCCCAGGAACATCGTCACCGGCATGAGCACGCCGCTGACGAACTGGGCGCCGAAGCCGGCGCGGAACAGCCGCTCGTTCTCCGCGGTGAACCGCGCCTCGACCTCGTCCTGGCGGCCGAAGACCTTGACCAGCGCGTGCCCGCTGAACGCCTCCTCGATCTGCCCGTTCAGCGCGCCGGTGCGCTTCCACTGCTCGCGGAACAGCGGCTGCGACCGCCGCGCCACCAGTCGCGCGGCCAGCAGGCTGAGCGGGACGGCGACCAGGGCGACCAGGGCGAGCACGGGCGAGATGACGAACATGATCGCGACGATGCCGACCACCGTGAGGACGGAGGTGACGGCCTGGTTGATCGTCTGCTGCAGGGCCTGGGAGACGTTGTCGATGTCGTTGGTGACCCGGCTGAGCAGCTCGCCGCGGGGCCGGCGGTCGAAGTAGCTCAGCGGCAGCCGGTGGATCTTCGCCTCGGCGTCGGCGCGCAGCCGGGACACCGTCCGCTGGGTGACGCCGTTGAGGACGTACGCCTGGGCCAGGGACAGCAGCGACGCGGTCACGTAGATCGCCAGGACCAGCAGCAGCACGCGCGCCAGCGCGCCGGTGTCGATCCCGTCGCCGGGGCGGAAGTCCAGCGGGCGCAGGAGGTCGGCCGCGGTGTCCTGCCCGCGCGCCTCCAGCGCGGCGATCGCCTCGTCCCGGCTCAGCCCGGCCGGGAGGTCCCGGGTGAGGGCGCCCTGGAACACGATGTCGGTGGCCCGGCCGAGCACCTTGGGGCCGATGACCATCAGCACGACGCTGCCCACGGCCAGGGTGAGCACGAGCGCCACCCACAGCCGCTCCGGGCGCAGCCGGCCCAGCAGGCGCCGGGCCGAGGGGAGGAACGCCTTCGGCTTCTCCACCGGGGCGCCGGAGCCGAACGGTCCGCCGCCGGGCCGGCCGCCGGGTGCCGGGCGGGCGGCCGCCGGCGCGGGACGGGGTGCGCTCATGCCGGCTGCTCCTCGGGCAGGGCCTGGCTGGCCACGATCTCGGCGTACTCGGGACAGGTCTCCAGCAGCTCGGCGTGGGTGCCGCAGCCCACCACGGCGCCGTCGTCGAGGACGACGATCAGGTCGGCGTCGAGCACCGTGGCGATGCGCTGGGCGACCACGACGACCGTGGCGCCGCCGACCTCGCGGGCCAGCGCCGCGCGCAGCCGGGCGTCGGTGGCGGTGTCCAGCGCGGAGAAGGCGTCGTCGAACAGGTACACCTGCGGCCGTGCCACCAGCGCGCGGGCGATGCCCAGCCGCTGGCGCTGCCCGCCCGAGAGGTTGGTGCCGCCCTGGGTCACCGGCGCCTCCAGCTGCTCGGGCAGGGCGCGGACGAAGTCGGCGGCCTGCGCGATCTCCAGCGCCGCCCACAGGTCCTCGTCCGGGGCGTTGGGCCGGCCGTAGCGCAGGTTGCTCGCCACGGTCCCGCTGAACAGGAAGGCCTTCTGCTCGACCAGCCCGACCCGCGACCACAGGTGCGCCGGCGCCAGGTCGCGGACGTCGACGCCGTCGACCAGGACCGCGCCGGCGGTCACGTCGACCAGCCGCGGGACCAGCCCGACCAGCGTCGTCTTCCCGGCGCCGGTGCTGCCGACGATCGCCGTCATCCGGCCCGGGGCGGCGGTGAAGGACACGTCCCGGAGCACGGGCCGCTCCGCGCCGGGGTAGGCGAAGGTCGCGCCGCGCAGCTCGACCGCGCCGGTCGGTTCGGCCGGCACCACCGGGGCCACGGGAGGCAGCACGGTCGGCTCCGTGTCCAGCACCTCGCGGATCCGCCCGGCCGACACGGCGGCCCGCGGGAGCATGAGCGCCAGCAGCGACGCGAGCATCACCGCGGTCAGGATCTGCACGAGGTAGCTGAGGAAGGCGATGAGCGAGCCGACCTGCAGGTCGCCGGACTGCACGCGGGCCGCGCCGAACCAGACCACGGCCACGCTGGTGACGTTCAGGACCAGGGTGACCAGCGGGAAGATGCCGGCGAACAGCCGCCCCGCCCGCAGCGCGGAGTCGGTCACCGCGGCGTTGGCGTCGGCGAAGCGCGCGGTCTCCTGCGGCTCGCGGACGAAGGCGCGGATCACCCGGATGCCCGTCAGCTGCTCGCGCAGCACCCGGTTGACCGTGTCGATGCGCACCTGGAGCCGCTCGAAGTGCGGCCGCATCCGGGACGTGACCAGCAGGACGGCGGCGAGCATCACCGGGACGGCGACGGCGATGACCCAGGAGAGCCCGGGATCCTCGCGGACGGCGAAGACGACGCCGCCGATCGCCAGGATCGGGGTCGGCACGAGCATCGTGCAGGCCATCAGCACGAGCATCTGCACCTGCTGGACGTCGTTGGTCGAGCGGGTGATCAGCGACGGCGCGCCGAAGGTCGCCATCTCGCGGCTGGAGAACGAGCCCACCCGGCGGAAGAGCGCCAGCCGGACATCGCGGCCGAGCAGCATCGCCGTCCGGGCGCCGAACCACGTGGCGGCCACGGCGGCGGCGATCTGCAGCAGCGTGACGCCGAGCATCAGGCCGCCCAGGGTGAGCACCCGGCCGATGTCCCCGGCGGCGACGCCCTCGTCGATGATGTCGGCGTTGAGGGTGGGCAGGTAGAGGTTGGCCACCGACTGGACCGCCTGGAAGGCGACCACCCCGGCGAGCAGGCCCCGCGAGGGGCGGAGGAACCGGCGCAGGAGCGCGATCAGCACGTCAGGACCCGCCGTCCCCGGGGGTGAGCACCCCGTGCGTGACGAGCCGGACCAGGTCGTCGACGGTGAGGCCGGCGAACTCGCCGGCCAGGTGCGGCAGCGTCGTGCCCAGGGCCACCAGCAGCAGGAACTGGCCGACCGTCTCGGCGGGGACGGCCAGGCGGGCGGCGTCGGGCGCCAGCAGGTCGGCGAGGGGCTCGAGCCACCGGCGGTCCCCGCGGTCGACGGTGATCTCCGGGCCCGGCTGCTCCCGGACGGCGGTCAGGACGCCGACCACCCCGCGCAGGCGCTCCTGGACCAGCAGGAGGACGGTGCGCAGCTTCTCCTCGACCGGCAGCGTCCGGGGCACCGCGGCCAGGGCGTCGGCGAAGCGCTGCGGCTCGAAGTACCGCTCGATCGCGGCCTGGATCAGCGCCTCCTTGGTGCCGAACGCCCGGAAGATCGTGCCCTCGGCGACCCCGCAGGCCTCGGCGATCTGCCGGGTCGAGATGGCGCGCCCGTGCGCCTGGACGAGGGGGATCACGCCGTCGAGGAGGGCCGCGCGCCGCTCGTGGGGCGCGAGCCGGGGGGCGCGGACCCGTGCCGGCGCGTTCGGGGGAGAGGACACGGGCGAAGCATAATGAGTGAACACTCATCACGGCCAGCTCCGGCCGCCCCGCGGGCGCGCCGGACCGTCGTCCCTCAGGGGACGGGGGACAGCCCCCAGGTCCCGGTGACCGACTCGCCGGGCTGCAACCGGCGGACGGCCTCGCCGGTGGCGAAGGCGTTCGGCGGGCAGGTCATGGGCTCGACCGCCAGTCCGCGGCGACGCCGCTCCCCGGGGATCGTGTCGCCGGTGTAGAGCTGGAGGTAGCCGTAGTACTCGTCCATCCAGAGGACGGCGCCCGTGCCGTCGGGGCGGGTGAAGCGGACCGTCGCCCGGCCGTGGGTGTCGCGCTCGAGGTCGGTGAAGCAGTGGTCGAGGACCAGGTCGCCGATGGGACGGGCGGCGCGCAGGTCGGCAGGGGTCCCGGCGACGGAGGAGCGGCCCGTCGGGATGCCGCGGGGGTCGGCCTCCAGGCGGGTGGCCCCGGGCGAGACGAGGGTGCAGTCGTCGACCAGCAGCCCCGGACCGCCGACGAGGTAGGGGTGGTGCCCCTCGCCGTAGGGCAGCGGCACCGCGCCGTCGTTCGTGGCCGTCGTCGTCACGGTCAGGCCGTCGTCGGTGAGCTCGTAGGCGACCTGCAGGCGCAGGGTGAAGGGATACCCCGGCTGCGGGTGCAGCAGGTGCTCCAGGGTGAGGCGCGCCGGGCCGCGGTCGAGCACCGTCCACGGCACGAACCGGACCAGCCCGTGGATGGCGGTCGCCCTCTCCGGTTCGGTGAGCGCGAGCTGCTGCTCGACGCCGTCCCAGCGGTAGCGGCCGTCGGCGACGCGGTTGGGCCACGGCGCCAGCACGTGCCCGCGGACGTGCTGTGCCATCTCGTCGGCGCCGTAGCCGTCGAGCAGCTCGCGTCCGCCATGCCGGTAGGAGCGCAGTCCTCCCCCGACCTCGACGACGGTGACCTCCCCGGCTCCGTGTGCGAGGACGAACTGCTCACCGGTGGGACGGACGGGCACGCGGGCTCCTCGATCGGCCGAGCTGGGGACGGTCGGCTGCCGGCGCCGACCGACCGCAAACCTAGGCTCCCGGCCTCCTGTCACGGCCCGGCGCGGACGCCCCTCGGCTCCTTGCGCCCGTCGCTACGCTCGCCAGCGCCACCCGGTGTGACCCACGTCGCAGGACCGCGCCGGTGCGGGTGGACCGGCTACGTCCGTGCTCGTGAGGAGTTCCGCATGAGGATCCGTGTCGACGGCGAGGTCTGCCAGGGCCACACGCTGTGCGCGATGTCGGCGCCCGACCTGTTCGTGCTGAGCGAGGAGGACGGCCACGCCTCCGCCGTCTCCGAGGAGGTCCCCGCCGGCGCGGAGGAGCGCGCCCGGGAGGCCGTCCGCTCCTGCCCGGAACAGGCGATCCTCGTGCTCAGCGACGAGCCGGCCGAGGCCGTGCGGTGAGCGTCGACGAACGGACGACGACCCCCTCCCGGACGCCCGAGGAGGACAAGGCGGCCCGGCGGATCGAGCTCAACCGGTACAGCCCCGACCTGCGGCTGCACTTCGAGGACTGGGCGCGGAAGCTGCACGCCGGCCCCCGGATCGCCTGGAACGACACCCACGGCGGGTACTGGTTCGTCAACGGCGCGCAGGAGGTGTTCGACGTCGCCCGCCGCGCCGACGTCCTGTCCAACGACGCCATCCGGTACGGCGGCATCGGCATCCCGGCCATGGACCCGGCCGCCCGCGGCGGGGTCATCGGCGGCTTCCTCGAGATGGACCCGCCCCGGCAGCGCTACCACCGCAACGCCCTCAACGCCTACCTCTCCCCGGCGGCCGTCGCCCGGTGGCAGCCGGTCATGGACGAGATCACCCGCGCCGCGATCGACGAGAAGATCGAGTCCGGCTCGATGGACTTCGTCGAGGACCTGGCCAACGTCGTCCCCGCGGTGCTGACCATGGGCCTGCTGGGCCTGCCGCTCGAGGACTGGGTGGTCTACAACGAGCCGTCGCACGCGGCGGTCTACACCCCGATCGACTCGCCGGACTGGCCGCGCGTGCAGGAGCTGAACGTGCAGATGGGCATGCGCACGTTCGAGCACATCCAGCGGGCGCGGACCGCCCCGCGGCCGGGCTTGCTGAACGCGGTGATCGAGGCCGACCTCGGCGACGGCCAGAAGGCCGACGACCTCGAGGTCGTCGGCGTCGTGGGGCTGCTCATCGGCGGCGGCTTCGACACCACGACCGCGCTCACGGCCCACGCGCTGGAGTGGCTCGGGGAGCACCCCGACCAGCGCGAGCGGCTGATCCGGGAGTGGGAGACGCTGCGCGACAGCGCCACCGAGGAGTTCCTGCGCTTCTACACCCCCGCCCAGGGCGACGGGCGCACGGTGACCCGGGACGAGGAGATCGACGGCGCCCTGCTCCGCGAGGGCGACCGGCTGTGGATCTCCTGGGCCATGGCCAACCGCGACGAGACCGTCTTCGAGGACGCGAACACCATCAGGCTGGACCGCACCGGCAACCGGCACACCAGCTTCGGCCTCGGCATCCACCGCTGCATCGGCTCCAACGTCGCCCGCGCGACCTTCAAGACGATGCTGAAGGCCGTGCTGGACCGGATGCCGGACTACGTCTGCGACCCGGCCGGCACCGTGCACTACGAGACCACGCAGGTGATCAACGGCATGCGGTTCCTGCCGGCCACCTTCACCCCGGGCAAGCGGCTCGGGCCCGGGCTGGAGGAGACGATCGCCGGCCTGCAGCGGGTCATCGACGAGCAGGGCCTGGCCGAGCCGGTGACCGCGCGGAAGGGGCGCACGGACGGCTAGGACCCGACGACCGTGTCGCGGTACGGGGACAGCACGACCGGGCCCATCAGGCCGGTCCGCTGCCAGTCCGGGGTCGAGTAGTTGCCGTTCCCCGTGGCCCGGACGGCGTTGAACATCGTCGTGGCCACCCGCACGGTCAGCACGTTCGGCCCCGGCCGCAGCCACCGGCCCAGGTCGATCCGGGCCCGATCGGACTGGTCCACGCCCACCGGGACGCCGTTCACCGCCACCCGCACGGTGTCGACGGCGTCGCCGAGGTCGAGGTGGGCGCCGTCGTCGTCGCCCCAGGTGGGCGGGAGGTCGACCGCGGCGGTGTAGACGCCGACCCCCGACGCGGTGGTCAGGTCGACCGGGTCGGCGATCTCCCGCCACGAGGGCAGCCGGCCGTCGTCGCCGGCCGTGATCGGGAACGCCGCGGCGTCGGTCTCCCGGCGGGTCCACTGCTCGTCGCCGGGCGTCCAGACCTGCGCCTGCAGCGTCCAGTCGGTCAGGCGGCGCGGCGGGGCCAGCCCGTCGAACTCGACGGTCACCCGGCGCCCGTCGCTCAGCTCGACTCCCGCGGTGCCGTCCCGGTCGCACCGGGCGACGAGCCGGCCCGCGTCGTCGACCAGGACCTCGGCGTCGCCGCCCACGGCGTGGACCTCCGGGGCCGGCCCGAGGCCGGCGGCCTCGCCGGCCAGCGCGACGACGACCGTGGCGTGCGGCGCGATCCGCACGGGCAGCCGCACGCGGTCCCCGTCGCGCACGTACCGCCCGGCGGGCGCGATCTGCCCGGTCCAGGCGTCCAGGACGTAGGGGGCGCCGTCCCCGGTCAGGGTCAGCTCGCCCTCGTACACGTCGGCCGACCGGTTGTAGACGACGTCGTACGTGACCCCGTCAGCCTCCCGGCGCACCAGCCCGAGCGCCGGGGTCGGCTCCTTCGGGGCGACCCGCGGGGAGATGCCGGCGGCCGCCAGGGAGCCGGGCAGCTCCGGCTCGGTGGCCACCGAGGTCACGGTCGGGAGGCCGAGCAGCTCGGCGGCGACGGCCCGGAGCCGGGCGCCGTCGGCGTCGGCCGGCTCCAGGCCCGTGCCCTCGGTCGGCGGCTCGCCCACGACGAAGACCCGCAGCCCCCGCCGCGCGAGGGCCAGCAGCTGCTCCAGGTCGCGCAGGGAGACGGTCCGCTGCTCGTGGAGCACCAACGCGCGGTGGGCGGAGCGGTCGGCGAAGACCCCGCCGCCGGGGTCCACCTCCGCGCCGTGCAGGAACGCCGGCGGCACGTACTCGTAGGTGTAGCCGGCGCAGGAGGTCGCCGAGTCGGTGCCGAGCATGTGCCGCGGCTCCTGCTGGTCGCTGACGGCCTGCCCGGCGAGGCCCAGGTCCTCGTACCAGACCCCGAGGTCCACGACGGCCCGCCCCTGGCGCAGCACCAGCTGGGTGCGGGCGAGGGCGTCGTTGACCCCGCGCTTGTCGGACCAGCTGGGCAGCCGGGGCCCGAAGTACTCGCCGGCATTGAGGACGCCGAAGATGTCCCACGGGTGGTAGCCCGGCCAGGAGCCGCCGCGGCCGTTCGAGCCCTCCTCCGCCTCGGGGGCGTCGCGGTAGGGGAACCCGTGCCACACGACCTGGTTCACCCCACCGGCGAACGCCTTGTACACGCTGTCCAGCAGCCCCTGCGCGTACTTGCCGCCGAGGGAGGACCCGTCGCCGCCCTCGGCCCAGCCGCCGGGGACGTTCGGGCCGGCCACGGTCGACCGGTACGCGCCGAAGAAGTTGGCGGCCAGCTCGGCGGAGACGATCGCCCGGCCGCCGAGGTGGGCCCCGGCGGACAGCACGCGGTGGTCCTGCTCGGCGCCGAACGGATTCGGGCTGCCGAAGTCCAGCGACTCGCCCTCGGGGATCCCAGCCGCCGCCGCGGCCACGCCCGAGGCCAGCGGCGGGCCGTACACCTGGACGCGGAACTGCAGTCCGTGGCCCTCCGCCCAGGCCTGCAGGGGGGCGACGTACCGCTCGACGTAGAGGTCGCTGAGCGTCTGCCGGTAGTCCTCCCGCAGCCGCGGGCCGAGGCCGGGGAGCTCGAAGGCCGGCTGCCCGGTCGCGTGGATGCCGGTGCCGAGCAGGGCGGGGAGGAGCGGCGTGGGGTCGTAGCCGCGCCGGGCGGTGAACTGCTCGAGCAGGTCCCAGGTCCACTTCTGCGTCTCGCCGAGCTCCAGGGAGTCCTCGAAGACGGCGCCGCGGCCGATCCGGCGCAGGTCGGCGCGCACCGCGTCGGTGAGGACGTGCGCGTCCCAGAAGTCGGCCTGGACGCGGACGCCGGCCTCGCTCCAGTGGTCGACGACGTAGTTGGGCTGGGTCGCGGTGAAGCCGTTGCGCTGGGCGACCAGGCCCGAGGCGGTGTGCAGCACGTCGATCACCACCCACGGGAGGTCGCCGTCGCCGGCGGGGACGGCGTGCTCCAGGGCGCCGTCCACCACCCGGCCGGTGACGTCCTGCACCGAGTCCGGGTCCAGGACCACCGGTCCACCCTCGGCCGGCGGCATCTCGGCGCACCGGGCGACCAGCGTGCGGACCCGGGTCGTCCGGGCGACGTCGACCACCGGCTCGTCGGCGAGGTGGGCGGAGGCGACGGGGGAGACGCCGAGCTCCGTGGGCTCCACCGTGCGGTCCCCGAGCGCGGTGACCGTGACCCGCTCGGCGTCCGGCCCCTCGCCGACGGTCACCGTGTCGCCCGCGGCGAAGCCGCCGACGTCGCGGACCACCAGGACCGTGTCGCCGGGCGACGCCGGCGCGCACAGCCGGGTGGTGACCGACGGCGGGTCCGCGGTGGGCGACGGGAGCGGTCCGGTGCGGGTGGTCCCCGGCGCGACCGTCTCCCAGCCGAACAGCAGCTGCTGTTCGGCCTCGGGTTGGTTGAAGCTGCACAGGGTCGGGACGGTCGGCGGGTACTGCGGCCCGAGGTTGAGGTCGACGGCCAGCCCCAGCTCGGCCGCCGCCGCGGTCACCACCTCGAGCGTGCGCGCCCAGCGTGGGGTGCCCCAGCCGTACTCGGCGAGGAACGCGTTGGTCTGGTGGCCCGCCCCGGCGACCACGAACGGCGCCACCTCGACGCCACCGGCACCGGCGTCGGCGAGCTGCTGCAGCTGCTCGCGCAGGACGGCGTGGTCGACGAAGGCCAGCGGCAGCCACCAGCGGTACATCGGGCGCACCACCGTGGGGGGCTGCGCGAAGGACTCCGGGGTCAGCGGCGGTCGGGACGGGTGTGGCGAGTCCGCCATCGGAGCGCTCCTGAGGGGTGGGGTCAGCGCGGGGGCATGCGGGAGCCGCCGTCGAAGCGGATGACCTCGCCGTTGAGGTAGGTGTTCTCGAGGACGGCGAGCGCCAGGTGCGCGAACTCCTCGGCCCGGCCGATGCGGTGCGGGAAGAGGATGTTGCGGGCCATGTACGCGATCGCCTCCGACGGTGCGGCGCCCATGATCGGGGTCTCGACGAGCCCGGGGGCGATGCAGCAGACCCGCACCCCGACGCCGGCGAGGTCGCGGGCGGCCGGCAGGGTCATGGCGGTGACGCCGCCCTTGGACGCCGCGTAGGCCAGCTGCCCCATCGCGCCGTCGAACGCCGCGATCGAGGCGACGTTGAGGACGACGCCGCGCTCGCCGTCCTCGCCCGGCTCCGTGGCGGCCATCGCCGCCGCGGCCAGGCGCAGCACGTTGAACGTGCCCGTCAGGTTGACGGCCAGCGTGCGCAGCCAGAGGTCGAGGCCGTGCGGGGTCCCGTCGCCGCCGACCAGGCTCTCGGCGCTCGCGATGCCGGCGGAGTTGACCGCGATCCGCAGCGGCCGTCCCTTGCCGGTGGCCTCCTCGACCGCCGCCTTCACCGACGCCTCGTCGGTGACGTCGGTGCGGACGAAGGTCGTGGCGCCGCCGAGCTCGGCCGCGAGCGCCTGCCCCCGCTCGGCGTCGAGGTCGAGGATCGTGACCGCGGTGCCGCGGGCGGCCAGCGCCCGGACGGTGGCCTCGCCGAGGCCGGAGGCCCCGCCGGTGACGACGGCGGCGACGTCGAGGTCCTTCACGAGCAGCTCCCCTGGTCGGTCCGGCGCCGGGCGGCACCCGGAGAGACCCTGGGCCGGGCGCAGGCCCCGGGCGACCGGTTGCCAGGAGTTGCCACCGCCGGTCGCACCCCCGGCAACTCGCGGCAACGCGTTGCCGTGCTCCGCGCGGCCGTGCGCGACTGCTCGCCACGGACACATCCGGCGAGACACGAGGAGGAACCGCGGTGCTGCGTCCCCAGGACGGCCCGACGAGAGAGCGCAAGGACCTGGACGGGCTGTGGCGGTTCGCCGTCGACCCGCGCGGCGAGGGGCGCGCCGCCGGCTGGCAGCGCGGTCTCCCCGCCGGCGCGCTCGAGGTCCCCGTGCCGGCGAGCTACAACGACGTCTTCGCCGACGCCGCCATCCGCGACCACGTCGGCGACGCCTGGTACCAGACGACCGCATGGGTCCCCCGCGGCTGGGTGGGGCAGCGGATCGTGCTGCGGTTCGACGCGGCGACCCACCGCGCCGTCGTCTGGCTCGACGACGTGGAGGTCGTGCGGCACGAGGGCGGCTACACCCCGTTCGAGGTCGACGTCACCGAGCACGTCCGGCCGGGCGCCGAGGTCCGCGTCACCGCGGTGGTCGACAACGAGCTCACCTGGCAGACGATCCCGCCGGGCGTGCTCCTGGACGGCCCGAACGGGCGCCGGCAGACCTACTTCCACGACTTCTTCAACTACGCCGGCCTGCACCGGTCGGTGTGGCTCTACAGCACGCCGGTGGCGCACGTCCGCGACGTCACCGTGGTGACCGGGCTCGAGGGCTCCACCGGCACGGTCGACTACCGGGTCGAGGCCGCGGCGGCCGACGGGCTGGAGGTCCGCGCGGTGCTCACCGACGGCGGGGCCGAGGTGGCGCGCGCGACCGGTGCCGTCGGGACCCTGACCGTGCCCGACGTCCACCCCTGGCGGCCGGGGGAGGGCCACCTGTACGACCTCGACGCCCAGCTGGTCGACGGCGCGGGGGAGGTCGTCGACACCTACCGGCTCGCCGTCGGCATCCGCACCGTGCGGGTGGAGGGGACCCGGTTCCTGATCAACGGGGAGCCCTTCCACTTCACCGGCTTCGGCAAGCACGAGGACCTCCCCGTCCGGGGCAAGGGGCACGACGACGTCTTCCTGGTCCACGACTTCGCCCTGATGGACTGGATCGGGGCCAACTCCTTCCGGACGTCGCACTACCCGTACGCCGAGGAGGTGCTCGACCACGCCGACCGGCACGGCATCGTCGTCATCGACGAGACCGCCGCGGTCGGGCAGAACCTCGGCGTGATCGCCGGGCGCATCGGCGGGCAGGCCCCGCCGACGTTCTCGCCGGACACCGTCGACGACGTCGCCCGGCAGGCGCACGCCCAGGCGATCCGGGAGCTGGTCGCCCGGGACAGGAACCACCCCTGCGTCGTGCTGTGGAGCATCGCCAACGAGCCCGAGGCCGACACCCAGGCCGCCGCCGCGTACTTCGAGCCGCTGTTCGCGCTGACCCGCGAGCTGGACCCGACCCGACCGGTCGGCTACGCGAACATGAAGCTGGCACCGCCGGACCGGGACCTGGTGGGCCCGTTCGCCGACGTCCTCATGCTCAACCGCTACTACGGGTGGTACGACCACACCGGCGACCTGGCGGCCGCGGAGGACGCCCTGCGGACCGAGCTGCTGGCGTGGGCGGAGAAGGGCAAGCCGATCCTCATGACGGAGTACGGCGCCGACACCGCCGCCGGCCTGCACTCCGTGCTCCCGCTGCCGTGGAGCGAGGAGTACCAGGTGGACCTCCTGGAGACCTACCACCGGGTCTTCGACGAGGTCGACGCGGTCGTCGGCGAGCACGTCTGGAACTTCGCCGACTTCGCCACCCAGTCCGGCGTGTTCCGGGTCGACGGCAACAAGAAGGGCGTCTTCACCCGGGACCGTCGGCCGAAGGCCGCGGCCGCGGCGCTGCGGCGGCGGTGGCGCGGACCCGGTCCCTGGCGGGCCTGACACCACTCCCCGCCTCCCCGATGTCCCCGACGTACCGTCAGTGGGCTCCGGGGACCGGCGGGGGACCGTCCGTGCGGCCCCGCTGTGACCGGCACTACAACGGCGGCAACTCGTGGCAACCGATTCTCCGGGCGTTGCCCGGCTGCTTCCCTCATCCACGTCCAGCGGACACCTGCACCGAGGGCGGTCCCCGTCCGAACCGCGGGTTGAATCGATTCGATCCCCGCGGACGTCCACAGGGCTCACACGGGCATCACAAGGGAGTGGTCCATTGCTCACCCAGTCCACGCGCCGCCTTGCGGCGACGCGACGCATCACCGCGGTCCTGGGCGCCACGGCGATCCTCTCCACCGCGGCCTGCTCCGGGGGCTCCGACTCGTCCGGCGGCCCGTCGGGCGGCGGCGAGACGGGGGCGACCGACGCCACCATCGCGCTGGCCATCCAGGCGCAGCCCGCGTCGCTGGACACGGCGCAGCTGCAGGAGGGCCAGCAGGCCTACATCTGGGGCTCGGTCTACGACACGCTGCTCTACCTGGACAACGACGGCGTGGTGCAGCCGAACGCGGCGGAGAGCTGGGAGTACTCCGAGGACCTCCGGACCCTGACGCTGACGCTGCGGGAGGGGATGACGTTCACCAACGGCGCCCCGGTGAACGCGGAGGCCGCCCGCGCGACGCTGGAGCGCACCCGCACCACCCCCGGCACCCTGCAGGCGCGTCTGGCCTCGGTGGCGTCGGTCGAGGCGCCGGACGAGCGCACCGTCGTCCTCAACCTGTCCGAGCCCGACGGCTCCCTCCTCATCGGCCTGTCCACCGGCGCCGGCGTGATCGGCGACCCGGCCACCTTCGCGGACCCGGCGAGCGCGCTGGACCCCGTCGGCTCGGGCCCCTACGAGCTCGACGACGCGGCGACGTCCGCCGGGTCGACCTACGTGCTGCAGCGGCGCGAGGACTACTGGAACGCCGACGCCTACCCGTTCCAGACGGTCACCGTCCGGGTGATCCAGGACGCCACCGCCCAGTTCAACGCGCTGCTGGCCGGCGAGCTCAGCGCCGGCCGGGTGAACCCGGACCAGGAGGCGCAGGCCCAGGGGGCCGGCTTCACCCTCTCCGACCCGGTCCCGACCGCCAGCGCCAGCCTCCTGCTGCTCGACCGGGAGGGCACCATCCAGCCGGCCCTGGCCGACGTCCGGGTGCGCCAGGCGATCAACATGGCCCTCGACCGCGAGGGCTTCGTGCAGGCGCTGCTGCAGGGCAACGGCCAGCCGACCGAGCAGCTGTTCAGCCCCGGCGGGCAGGCCTTCGTCGAGGACCTCGTGGGCGAGTACGAGTACGACCCGGAGGGCGCCCGGGAGCTGCTGGCCGAGGCCGGCTACCCCGACGGCTTCTCGATGACCCTGCCCAGCACGGTGCTGTCCGGCACCTTCGAGCCCACCATCACGCAGCTGCTCGGCGACATCGGGATCGACGTCACCTGGGAGCCGCAGCCGCCGCAGAGCACCGCGGCCTCCATGCAGTCCGGGCGGTACCCGGCGGTCTTCTGGTTCGAGGGGATGGACCCGGCGCCGCGCCAGGTGCAGGGCCACTACACCGCGAACGCGACCGTGAACCCCTTCGGCAACCCGTTCCCGGAGATCGAGGGCTGGCTGGCCGAGGCCTCCGGCACGACGGACGCTGACCAGCAGCGGGAGCTGTACCAGGAGATCGGCACCTTCGCCGTCGAGGAGGCGCTCGACGCACCGATCGCCTTCGTGAACACCACGTGGGCCACCGCGGACGGCATCGAGTACCTCCAGACCGGAGCCAACGTGTTCAGCACCGTCCGGGCGTTCGGCGTCACCTCCTAGTTCCGCCGGTCCCGGGCGGCGGCCCGACCCGCCGCCCGGGACCCGGTCCCCCCGTCGAAGGAAGCTGCGATGACCCTCTACGTGCTGCGGCGCCTGGCCACCGGCCTGGTGCTCGCGGTCCTGGTCACCTTCATCACCTACCTGCTGCTGAGCCCGTCCTTCGACGACGTCGTGACCAACCGGCTCGGTCCGGCCGGGGGGACCCCCGAGGCCGCCGCCGCGCTGAAGGCCGACCTCGGGCTGGACCGGCCGCTCGTCGTCCAGTACCTCGACTGGCTGGGCGGGGTGGTCCGGGGGGACTTCGGCATCTCGTACTTCACCAGCCAGCCGGTGGGCGACGCGGTGGCCTCGCGGCTGGCGGTCACGCTGTCGATCGTGCTCGTCGCCCTGGCGATCAGCGTCGTGGTCAGCGTGGCGCTCGGCGTCCTCGCCGCCTCCCGCGGCGGGGTCGTGGACCGGGTCGTGCAGAGCGTGTCGCTGATCGGGCACCTCGTCCCGTCGCTGCTCATCGCCATCGGGCTCGTCTACCTCTTCTCCGTGCAGCTGGGCTGGCTCCCGGCGACGGGCTACACGCCGCTGTCGGAGGACCCGGTCGGGTGGCTGAAGAGCATCACCATCCCGGTGATCGCGCTCGTGGTCGGCGGCATCGCCAACCTGTCGGCGCAGATCCGCGGCGCGATGATCGACGAGCTGCACAAGGACTACGTCCGGACGCTGCGCACCCGCGGGATCGGCGCCCGGTCGATCCTGCTGCGCCACGTGCTCCGCAACGCCGCCGGGCCGGCCCTGACGGTGCTCTCCCTGGAGTTCCTCACGATGCTCGGCGGCGCGCTGATCATCGAGAGCGTGTTCGCGCTGCCGGGCTACGGCGCGTTCGCCTTCGCGTCGTCGCTGCAGGGCGACATCCCCGTGATCATGGGCATCACGCTCTTCGGTGTGCTCCTGGTGGTCGGGGTCAACCTGGTCACCGACCTGGTGAACGGCTGGCTCAACCCGAAGGCGAGGGTCCTGTGACCGAGGTCGGAGTTCTCGACGCGGAGGTCGCGCCGACGGCGGGACCGGTGGTCCCGACGAGCCGCCGGTCGGCCTGGCGCCGGCTGCTGCGCGACCCGCAGGCGGTCGTCACCGGCGGCGTCATCCTGGCCTTCGTGGTCCTCGGGCTGCTCGCCGACGTCATCCCGACGCACGGCCCGAACGAGGCGTCCCTGCAGGCGTTCAACGCGCCGGTCGGCACCGAGGGCTACCCGCTCGGCGCCGACAGCAGCGGGCGCGACATCCTGTCGCGGCTGCTGCACTCGATCAACACGAGCATGGTCTCGGGCCTGATCGGGGCGGGCGTCGCGCTGCTGGTCGGCGTCACCTTCGGGCTGATCGGCGGGTACTACGGGCCGAGGCTGCGGTCGACCACCGAGTGGGTCTTCGCCCTGATCCAGACCTTCCCCGGCCTGCTCCTGCTCATCGTCCTCATGCCGGTGACCAAGGGCGACTTCCGCTTCACCATGCTGATCTTCGGCTTCCTGCTCGCCCCGGGCATCTACCGGATCACCCGCAACCAGGTGCTCGGCGTGAAGAACGAGCTGTACGTCGACGCCGCGCGCGTCTCGGGGCTCACCGACCGGCGGATCCTCGGCCGGCACGTCCTGATGGCCGTCCGCGGCCCGGTCGTCATCGCCGCGGCGTTCATGTTCGGCACGGGCATCGCCGTCCAGTCGGGCCTGGCCTTCCTCGGCGTCGGGTCCAACCAGGTCCCCAGCTTCGGCGCGATGATCTCCGAGGGCTTCAAGAACCTGTACTCCGAGCCGCTGCAGTTCCTGTGGCCGAGCCTCGCCCTCGGCATCCTGACCGCGGCGCTGGTGCTGCTCGGCAACTCGCTGCGCGACGTGCTCCAGGGGGCCCGCCGGAAGCCGGCGAAGATCGTCCCGCCTGCGGTCGCGCGGGAGGCGGGGGCCGCCGCCGCGGGGGAGCGCGGGGACGACGGCGCCGTCCTGGTGGTCGAGGACCTCGCCATCGCCTACCCGACGCCCTCCGGTGAGCTGCGTGAGGTGGTGGACGGCGTCTCCCTGCGCCTGGCGCCGGGCGAGACGCTCGGCCTCGTGGGGGAGTCCGGCTCGGGCAAGACCCAGACCGCGTTCGCCACCCTCGGCGTGCTCCCGCCGGAGGCGGTGATCACCCGCGGGTCGATCCGGCTCAACGGGCGCGAGGTGCTGGGGCTGCGGGAGAGCGAGCTGCGGACCCTGCGCGGCCGCTCGATCGCCTACGTGCCGCAGGAGCCGATGTCGAACCTCGACCCGTCGTCGACCGTCGGAGCCCAGCTGGTCGAGGGCCTGCGCGCCTCGTCGGGCGTCTCCCGGGCCGAGGCGCGAGAGCGGGTCATCGCGCTGCTGGCGCGGGTGGGCATCCCCGACCCCGAGCGCACCTTCCGCTCGCACCCGCACCAGATCTCGGGCGGCATGGCCCAGCGGGTGCTCATCGCCGGGGCGGTGGCCAGCCGGCCGGAGGTCCTGATCGCCGACGAGCCCACCACCGCGCTGGACGTGACCGTGCAGGCGGAGATCCTCGACCTCCTGCGCGACCTGCAGGCCGAGCTCGGCATGGCCGTCCTGCTGGTGACCCACAACTTCGGCGTGGTCGCCGACATCTGCGACCGCCTCGCGGTGATGCAGGAGGGGCGCGTCGTCGAGACGGGCCCGACGACCGACATCTTCAGCTCCCCGCAGCACCCCTACACCCGGATGCTGCTGGGCGCGATCCTCGACGAGGAGACGGTCCGGACCGACGGCCCCACAGCCGCCGCCGTGCCGCTCGGGACGGACGCCCGATGACCGCACCGCTGCTCGACGTCCGCGACCTGCGGGTCGCCTTCCCCGGCCGTGGCTTCCGGGCCAAGCCGGTCGAGGTGCTGCACGGGGTGGACCTGGCCATCGCCTCCGGCGAGTGCCTCGGCGTCGTCGGCGAGTCCGGCTCCGGGAAGACGACGATCGGCCGCGCCGTCCTCGGGCTGGTGAAGCCCAGCGGCGGCTCCATCTCCTTCGGCGGCCAGGACATCACCGCGGCCTCGGCCAGGGTGCGCCGGACCCTCGCCCGCGACATCCAGGTCGTCTTCCAGGACCCCTACACGTCGCTGAACCCGGCGATGGAGATCGGCGACATCCTGACCGAGCCGCTGGTCATGCACGGCGCCACCGCGAAGGACGCCCGCTCCCGCGTGCGCACGCTGTTGGACCAGGTCGGGCTGCCGTCCGACGCCGTGCACCGGCTGCCCCGCGAGTTCAGCGGCGGCCAGCGGCAGCGCGTGGCCATCGCCCGGGCGCTGGCCCCGGGGCCGCGGCTCATCGTCTGCGACGAGCCGGTGTCGGCCCTCGACCTCTCGACCCAGGCGCGGGTGCTGGACCTGTTCATCGAGATCCAGCGCCGCACCGGCGTGGCGTACATGTTCATCTCCCACGACCTGGCCGTGGTGCGGCACGTGAGCCACCGGGTGAGCGTGCTGTACCGGGGGGACATGGTGGAGAGCGGGCCGGCCGCCACGGTGACCTCGGCCCCGGACCACCCCTACACCCAGAAGCTGCTGCTGGCCGCGCCGGTCTCCGACCCGGTGGCCCAGCGGGCGCGCCGGGAGGAGCGGCAGCGCCGGGCCCGGCAGGAGGCCGCGCGGGCCGGGCGGGCGGACGCGCCGGCGGGGGTGGCCTGACCGCGTGGGCGACGTCCCGATCCTGCCGGGGTTCTCCCCGGACCCGTCCGTCTGCCGGGTGGGGGAGGAGAACTCCCTCGTCACGTCGAGCTCCGAGTACGCCCTGCGTTCGGGGTGGGCGACGACCGCCTCGAGGAGCCGCTCGCCGGCCCCCGTCGGCCGACCGCGCGGACGTCATCGCGAGCCGTCGGCCTCCTGGTAGTCGAACCAGTCGAACGCCGCGGCGCCACCGACCGCGTACAGCCCGAGGACCCGGCCGACGAAGCCGCCCGTGACCTCGGTGGAGAGATAGCGGCCGTCGAGCTCCGCCAGCACCCGGAACGTGCCGGCGCCGTCCTCGAAGCCCAGGCGGACCGTGTCGGGGCCGTGGAGGCCCTTCGCCGTCTCGACCCGCAGGACGACCGGGCCGTCGGGGGCGGGCGCGGCGCCGAACTCGGTGCGGAACGGGCCGGTGCGGCCGCTCGCGACGACCCGGTCGCCGACGACGGCGACGCGGTAGTGGGACAGCTCGTCGTCGTAGACGGTCAGGCCGGCCTCGGCGGCGGTGCCGCGGTCGAGGAGGGTGCGGGCTCGGCAGAGGTGGTGCTGCTGGCGGCGGCCGAGCAGGACCGGGTACTCGGCGTCGAGGCTGGCCTCCGTGCCGTGCAGGGTCAGCCACCCGGGCCGGTCGGTCGTGGACGCGAACTCCCCGGGGGAGCGGCGGACCGCGATCCAGCAGGGGCCGGGGGCGTCGCCGTCGAAGTCGTCGCGGCCGGTCCACTCGACCGGGTCGGGGTCGCCGGGAGGCCGGGTGGACACCTCCAGTTCGAGCGGCGCGATGACGGGCCAGCCGTCGACCCACTCGACCGGCGCGAGGAAGGTCTCCCGCCCGAGCACGTGGAAGGCCGGCGAGACCCCGCGGGGCCGTACGCCGAGCACCACCAGCCACCACGAGCCGTCCGGGGCCTCGACGAGGTCACCGTGGCCGACGTTCTGGATCGGCCGGCCGGTGCCGCGGTGGGTGAGGACCGGGTTGTGCGGACAGCTCTCCCACGGCCCGGCGGGGGAGGAGCCCCGGGCGATCGAGACGGCGTGCCCGTGCCGGGTGCCGCCCTCGGCGAGCAGGAGGTACCAGTCGCCGTCCCTCTCGAAGACGTGCGGCGCCTCGGGGTACTGGCCGCCGGTGCCCGACCAGGTGCGCTCGGGCTCGGAGAGGATCTCGCCGGTGGTGTCGTCGATCCGGAACCGCTCGATGTGGTCGAAGGCGGCGACGTGCACCCAGCACGTCCCGTCGGCGTCCCAGGTGAGGTCGGGGTCGCCGCCGTCCCGGTGGATGCGCACCGGGTCGCTCCACGGGCCGGCCGGGTCCTCGGCCGTCATGTAGATCGTCTCCCCGCCCGTGGTGAGCACGTTCTGCACGATCACGAAGAAGCGGCCGTCGTGGTGGCGGATGGTCGGGGCGTAGATCCCCATCGACGCCCAGCCCTGGCTGGCGCTCAGGTCGAGCTGCGACGGCCTGTCCAGGACGTGGCCGATCTGGTGCCAGTCCACGAGGTCGGTCGAACGGAAGACCGGGATGCCGGGGAACCAGGTGAAGGTCGAGGTGACGAGGAAGTACTCGTCCCCGACACGGCACACGCTGGGGTCGGGGTAGAAGCCCGGCAGGACGGGGTTGCGGTAGCCGGATGTCGCGGTCACGGGGGTCCTCGTCGGCGATGTCGCGGTCAGTGCTGGGGGAGGGGCTGCCGCGGGGACATGCCGGCGGCCCGGTAGACGGCGTCGACGACGCGCATGGTCCGCGTGGCCTCCTGAGCGTCGGTGACCACCGGGGCGCCGGCGGTGACCGCGTCGCGGAACGCCTCGAGCATGGAGGAGTAGGTCGTGCGCTCCTCGGGGCCCTCGGTCTCCGTGCCGTCGGCCGTGGTGAGGACCAGCTCGCCGTAGAGGTAGGGGTGGTAGGGCATGCGGACGGCGAGCGTGCCGGCCGTCCCGGTCACCCGCAGGTCGGCGCCCCAGTCGGCGCCCTCGGCCATGCTGGCCACCACGCGGCCCTCGACCCCCTCGGCGAACAGCAGGTCCGCGGTCATCGCAGCGTCCACGCCGTCGACGTCCTGTGCACGCGCGGAGCGCACCTCGGGCTCGCCGAACAGGTGCCGCAGCAGGGTCACCGGGTAGACGCCGAGGTCCATCAGCGCGCCGCCGCCCAGCGGCAGCTGCCAGCGGATGTCGCCGGCGCGGTCGGTGTGCGGCGTGACGAACGTGGCCTCCGCGGACCGGATCTCGCCGAGGGCGCCGGAGCGCACGATCTCCGCCATCCGCGCCCAGCGCGGGGAGAAGCGGGAGTGCATCGCCTCCATCACCACGAGGCCGCTGCCCTCGGCCAGGCCGGCGATCTCCGCGGCCTCGTCGGCGTTCGCGGTGAAGGGCTTCTCGACGAGGACGTGCTTGCCCGACTCGATGGCGCGGCGCGTCCAGTGCCCGTGCAGGGCGGCCGGGGTGGGCACGTAGACGGCGGTCACCCCGGGGTCCGCGAGGACGGCCTCGTAGCTCTCGAGCACCCGGGGGATGCCGTGCTCGGCCGCGTACCCCGCGGCCCGGCCGGCGTCCCGGGCGGCGATCGCGACGACCTCCACGCCGTCGAGCTCCGCCGCGGGGTCGAGCAGCCCGCCCTTCACGATCTTCGCGGCGCCGAGGACGCCGAACGCGACGGTCACGCGGTCAGCTCCGGCACGAGGTGCTCGAGGAAGGCGTGGACGGCGGCCGGCATGCGCACGGACTCCCGGTCGAGCAGCCACTGCGTCTGCACGCCGTTGATCAGGGACACGGTCATGGTCGCGAGGGTCTCCGGGTCGATCGGGGAGGAGAGCAGACCGCGCTCGGCGAGCGCGGCGAAGATGTCGCGGAAGAAGCGGCGGAAGGCCTGCGAGCGCTCCACGTAGTAGGCGTGCGCGGGGTGGTCGGGGGAGGTCGCCTCGGCCGAGAGGACCGTGTGCAGCTCGACGAGGCCGGGTTGCTGCTCGTTGCGGTCGAGGACGGCGAGCATGCCGCGCAGGGCGTCCAGGGGCTGCTCGGCCGGGTCGAGGGCCTGCGCCGACCGCAGGTGCTCCGTGCTCTCGTCGGCCCGCAGCTGCAGGACGGCGACCAGCAGGTCCTCCTTGCGGCCGTAGTGGTGCAGCAGGCCGGTGTAGCTGACCCCCGCGCGGCGGGCGACGTCCTTCATGGTCACGCCGTAGAAGCCGGTCTCGCCGAGCGCGTCGGCGCACGCCTCGACGATCCGGCGGCGGATCTCCGCGGACTTGGCGTAGGGCCCGCGGGCCGACGTCGCGGTCATGTGGACCCTCCCGACGAATCCCGTATCGCAGTTCGAGATTCATGCTAGCGTGACCGGGACCACGCGGGCCAGCGCGCACCGCGGTCCGGTCCCCACTCCCCACTCCTGCACCTGAGGACTTCCGACATGACGCGACTCCGGCCCGGGTTCCTCTGGGGCGCCTCCACCGCGCCGCACCAGATCGAGGGCAACAACGTCAACAGCGACTGGTGGGCCCGCGAGGGCCTCATGCCGGGCATGGAGCGCAGCGGCGACGCCGTCGACAGCTACCACCGCTACCGCGAGGACATGACGCTGCTGGCGGAGGCCGGGCTGAACGCCTACCGGTTCGGCATCGAGTGGGCGCGCATCGAGCCGGTGCCTGGCCGCTTCTCGAGGGCGGAGCTGGCGCACTACCGCCGGATGATCGACACCGCGCTCGAGCTGGGCCTCACCCCGGTCGTCACGCTCAACCACTTCACCCTGCCCCGGTGGTTCGCCGAGGAGGGCGGCTGGCTGTCCGACGGCGCGGTCGACCGCTTCGTCGCCTACACCCGCGAGGCCACGACGATCCTCGGCGACGTCCCGTGGGTCGCCACGCTCAACGAGCCGAACATGCTCGCGATGATGACGACGATGATGCGGGCCTTCGCGCAGGGCCAGCGGCAGGGTGAGGGCTGGCAGAGCCCGACGGTGGACGGCGAGGGCGAGGAGGGCGGCCGGCGGTCCGGGATCTCGCGCATCCTGCCCCTCCCGGACCCCGAGATCGGCCGGACGCTGATCGACGCGCACGCCGCGGCCCGCGAGATCGTGCGCGAGCGCACCGACGCCGGGGTGGGCTGGACCGTCGCCAACGGGGCCAACTACGCCCTGCCGGGCGGCGAGGCGAAGCTCGAGGAGGTCCGCTACGTCCGGGAGGACCTCTACCTCGAGGCCAGCCGCGGCGACGACTTCGTCGGTGTCCAGTCCTACTCGACGCAAGCCGTCGACGAGAACGGGCTGGTCCCGCACCCGCCGCACCCGGACAACACGCTCGTGGGCACCGCCTACCGTCCCGACGCCCTCGGCATCGCCATCCGGCACACCTGGGAGATCACCGGCGGCGTGCCGGTCATCGTCACCGAGAACGGCATCGCCACCGGCGACGACGACCGGCGGATCGCGTACACCGACGCGGCGCTGCGCGGCCTGGTCGCCGCCGTCGACGACGGCATCGACGTCCGCGGCTACCTGCACTGGACCGCGCTGGACAACTACGAGTGGGGCCACTGGGAGCCCACGTTCGGGCTCGTCGCGGTCGATCGGGAGACGTTCGAGCGCAAGCCCAAGCCCAGCCTCGGCTGGCTGGGCGAGGTCGCCCGCCGCAACGGCCTCCCCGACTGACCCCCTGACCCCGCAGCAGCAGGAGATCCCCCGTGCTCAAGCCCCGCCCCACCCCGACCCGCGAGCTGGTCAACCTGGACGGACTATGGCGCTTCGGCGTCGCCGGCCGCGTCCAGGAGGAGCCGTGGACCGGCCGCCTGGACACCGCGCTCGAGGCCCCGGTCCCCGCCAGCTACAACGACCTGTTCACCGACCCCGCGATCCGGGACCACGTGGGCTGGGCCTGGTACCAGCGCACCGTGCGGGTGCCGCGCGGCTGGGCCGGCGAGCGGGTGCTGCTGCGGTTCGACGCCGCCACCCACGCCGGCCGCGTCTACGTCGACGACCGGCTGGTCGCCGAGCACTCCGGCGGCTACACCCCGTTCGAGGCCGACGTCACCGACGCCGTCCGCGCGGGCGAGGAGTTCCGGCTCACCGTCGGCGTCAGCAACGAGCTCACCAACATCACGATCCCGCCGGGCACGATCACCGTCGACCACGCCGGCCGGCGCAAGCAGACCTACCTGCACGACTTCTACAACTACGCCGGCCTCGCCCGCTCGGTCTGGCTGTACAGCCGCCCGGCCACGCACGTCGAGGACGTCACCATCAGAACCGGGCTCGACGGGGCGGCCGGCACGGTGGACTACGCCGTCCGCACCAGCGCCCCGGTCGACGTCCGGGTGCGGGTGCTGGACGCCGGCGGGACCGAGGTCGCCTCCGGCACGGGCACCGAGGGCGTCCTGCGCATCGACGGCGTCACCCTCTGGCGGCCGGGTGCGGCGTACCTCTACGACCTCGTCGTCGAGCTGGTCGACGGCGACGCGGTCGTCGACAGCTACACCGAGCCGTTCGGCGTCCGCACCGTCGAGGTGCGCGGCACGCAGTTCCTGATCAACGGCGAGCCGTTCTACTTCACCGGCTTCGGCAAGCACGAGGACACCCCGGTGCGCGGAAAGGGGCACGACGACGCCTACCTGGTGCACGACTTCCAGCTGATGGAGTGGACCGGGGCCAACTCCTTTCGCACCTCGCACTACCCGTACGCGGAAGAGGTGCTGGAGTTCGCCGACCGGCACGGGATCGTCGTCATCGACGAGACCGCCGCGGTCGGGCTGAACCTCGCCGTGCAGGGCGGGCTGACCGGGATCCCGCCGCAGCCGAGCTTCTCGCCGGAGACGTTCGGCGACGAGACGCAGGCGGCCCACGCCCAGCACCTGCGCGAGCTCGTGGCCCGGGACAAGAACCACCCGAGCGTCGTGATGTGGAGCATCGCCAACGAGCCCTCGTCGAACGAGGACGGCGCCCGCGAGTACTTCGAGCCGCTGGTGCAGCTCACCCGGGAGCTGGACCCGACCCGGCCGGTCACCTACTCGGTGGTCATGTTCGCCAACCCGGGCAACGACCAGATCGCCGACCTGTTCGACGTGCTGAGCATCAACCGCTACTACGGCTGGTACGTCTTCTCCGGCGACCTGGCCACGGCCGAGCACTACCTCGACATGGAGATGCGGGCCTGGGTCGACAAGTTCGGCAAGCCCGTGATGATGAGCGAGTACGGCGCGGACACCATGCCGGGCGCGCACTCGGTCTGGGACGCCCCGTGGACCGAGGAGTACCAGGCGGGCCTCCTCGACACCTACCACCGGGTCTTCGACCGCATCGACGGCTTCGTCGGCGAGCACGTGTGGAACTTCGCCGACTTCATGACCTCCAACGGCATCCACCGGGTGGAGGGCAACAAGAAGGGCGTGTTCACCCGCGACCGCCGCCCCAAGGCCGCCGCGCACGCGCTGCGCCGCCGGTGGACGGGGCTGCAGGGACGCAAGCCCGGCACGCAGGCCTGACCCCCCGCCGGGCCGCCGCGGGAACGGCGGTCCGGCCGGGAGGCGGGGTCAGCGGGCGCCGGCCGGCAGCGCCGCGGCGGCCCGGGCGACGCCCTCCACGAGGGCGGGCAGCCGCGCGCGCAGGTGGGCGGCCCCGGCGACCTCGGCGTCGCCCGGCTCCACCGGCGGGGGCTCCTCGCCCGGGGGGACGAGGACGCCGGGGGCCTCCTCGAGCCGGGCGGTGTGGCCGAGGGCGAACAGGGCCAGGGCGGCCGCGCCCAGGGCGCCGCCCTCGGCGTCGGCGCCCACGTGCAGCGGCCGGCCCAGCGCCGCGGCCACCGACGTGCGCCACAGCGGCGCCCGGAAGGCACCGCCGGTCGCCCGCACCGTGGTCACCGGCGCGACGGTGTGCAGCACGTCGACGACCGCGGCCAGCTGCGCGGCCACCCCCTCCACCGCGGCCCGCACCAGGTGCGCGCGCGTGTGCTCCCGCCGCAGCCCGAGGTAGGCGCCGGGGACCCAGGGGTCCCACAGCGGCGCCCGCTCGGCGACCAGGTAGGGGAGCATGACCAGCCCGTCGCTGCCCGGGGGCACGGTCGCGGCGAGCTCCAGCAGGGCCTCGTCGGCGCCGTCCGGCCCGGCGAGCTCCGGGGCGAGGGCCGTCGCCGCCCAGCGGACGACGTGCGCCCCGTTGCTGATCGCCCCGCCGACGACCCAGTGGTCCTCGGTGAGGGCGTAGCAGAACAGCCGGCCGGCCGGGTCGGTGGCGGGCCGGTCGACGACGGTCCGCACCGCGCCGCTGGTGCCCAGGTTCAGCCCCGCGGTGCCGCGCGCCATGGCGCCGGTGCCGAGGTTGCCCAGCGGTCCGTCGGCCGCGCCGGCCACCACCGGCGTCCCGGCGCGCAGCCCGGTGCGCTCGGCCAGCGCGGGGGTGGAGCTGAGGATGGCGGTCGGCGGGAGGACCTCCGGCAGCTGCCCGCGGTTCACCGCCGCCAGCTCCAGGGCGCCGTCGTACCAGTCGCGGGCGACCAGGTCGAGCATCCCGGTGCCCGACGCCGAGGACAGCTCCGTGACCAGGCAGTCGGTGAGCCCCAGCAGGACGTACTCCTTGAGGCCCACCCACCAGCGGGCGGCCGCGCAGGTCGGCGGGTCGGACCCGGCGAACCACATGAGCTTGGTCAGCGGCGACATGGGGTGCACGGGCGTGCCGGTCACCCGGTGCAGCTCGGTGGCCAGGCCCGACCCGCGCAGCCACCGCGCCTGCTCGGCCGCCCGGGAGTCCGCCCACGTCAGCAGCGGGGTCACCGGCCGCGAGTGCTGGTCGAGGGCGAGCAGCCCGTGCATCGCGGTGCCCACCGACACGGCGGTGACCGGCGCCCCCGCGGTGGCGGCGACGCACTCGCGCAGCGCGTCCAGCGTGGCGGTCAGGACGGCGTCGGGGTCCTGCACCTGCCAGCCGGGGCGCGGCTGGGCGAGGGGGTACTCGCGCTGCGCGCTGTGTCGCCAGGCGCTGCCGGGGGAGAAGGCCACCGCCTTGGCGGCGGTGGTGCCCACGTCGAGCCCGATGACGACGTCCCCGGGCGGGGGCCCGCTCACCGGCGTCCCAGCAGTCCGGCGGCCTCTCCACGGACGGCGCTCACCAGGTCGGTGTCCTCCGCGAGGGCGGGGTCCAGGGCGCCGAGCACACGCGGCGCCGCGTCGGCCGGCGCGCCGGCGGCCAGGTCGGTCAGCTCGCCGGCGCGCACGTCCTGGACCGGCAGCCCGGCGCCGGCCAGGTGCGCCACCCAGGCGGCGAGGACGAGGACGGCCGGGCCGGGCAGCCGGCCGGCCGCCCGCTCCCGGCGCAGCACGGGCAGCAGCCGCACGGGCAGCTTCTGCGAGCCGTCGGTGGCGATCTGGGCCAGCGCGTGCCGTATCCGCGGGTTGGCGAACCGCTCCAGCAGCGCGGCGCAGTAGGCCGCCGCCTCCTCCCGCGGCACGGTCAGGTGCGGGGTGCACAGCGCCCACCACTGCTCGAGCAGCGCCCGGCAGCGCTCGTCCGCCACGGCCTCGGCCACGGTCGCGCGGCCGCGCAGCCCGCCGGTGTAGGCCAGCAGCGAGTGCCCGCCGTTGAGCAGCCACAGCTTGCGCTGCTCGAAGGGGGTGACGTCGCCGGTGAGGACGGCGCCCGCGGTCTCCCAGGCCGGCCGGCCGCCCGGGAAGTCGCCGGCGATCACCCACTCGCTGAAGGGCTCGGTGACCACCGGCGCGCGGTCGTCGACGCCCGTCGCCGCGGCGACCAGGTCGCGGTCGGCGGCGGTGGGCTCGGGGGTGATCCGGTCGACCGTCGTGGTCGCCGTGGCCACCTGGTCGGCGATCCAGGCGGGCAGCGTCGGGTCGACGGCCTCGGCGGCGCCGCGGACGACGTCGGCGAGAGCCGCGCCGTTGTCGGGGAGGTTGTCGCAGGGCACCAGGGTGAGCGGCCCGGCGTCGGCCGCGCGGCGGGCCAGCAGGCCGGCCACGAGACGCGCCGGCACCGAGCGCACCGGCGCCTCGGGGTCGGCGCGCAGGGCCGCCAGGTCGGCGGCGACCTGCGGGTGGCCGGCGTCCAGCCCGCCGGCGGGCAGCCGGGAGTAGCCGGCCTCGGTGACGGTCGTGGTGAGCACCCGGACCGCCGGGTCGGCGAGCGCGGCGAGCCAGGCGGCGGTGTCGTCGGCGGCGTGCGCCCGGACGACCGACCGCACGACGTCGAACCGGTCGCCGTCCGCCCCGCGGGTGACCAGCGTGTACAGCCCGTCCTGCGCGGTCAGCGCCTCGGCCAGGTCCGGCCGCCGGCCGGTGAACGCGGCGATGCCCCAGGGGTCCTCGCCCGCCGCCCGGTCGGTGTACCAGGCCTGGTGGGCGCGGGAGAAGGCGCCCAGCCCGAGGTGCACCGCGCGCACGGGCGGCGCCGCGCCGCGGCCGCGGCGCAGCGGTGCGCCCGTCACAGCTTGAAGACCTCGCGCGGCCGGCGGTCGACGAGGTCGACGGCGATCTCCAGCGCCTCGTCCTCGGGGAGGACGTGCTCGGTCACCAGGCGGGCCAGGTAGCCGCTGTCCAGGCGCCGGGACATGTCGTGCCGGGCGGGGATCGAGCAGAAGGCGCGGGTGTCGTCGATGAAGCCCGACGTCCGCCGGAAGCCGGCCGACTCGGTGACCGCGCCGCGGAACCGGCGGACGGCGTCGGGCGCGTCGAGGAACCACCACGGGGCGCCGACGTACACCGACGGGTAGAAGCCCGCCAGGGGGCCCAGCTCCCGCGAGAACACCGTCTCGTCGAGGGTGAACAGCACCAGGTGCAGCGACGGGTGGGTGCCGAACCGCTCGAGCAGCGGGCGCAGCGCGTCGGTGTACTCCACCCGCAGCGGGATGTCGTGCCCGGTGTCGGGCCCGAACGCCTCGTAGGTGGGGCGGTGGTGGTTGCGCCGCACCGCGGGGTGCAGCGTCATGACCAGCCCGTCGTCGCAGGACATCCGGGCCATCTCCAGCAGCATGTGCCGGCGCAGCGCGGTGCACTCGGCGGTCGAGGCCGTGCCGGCCAGGGCCGCCCGGTACACCCGGTCCGCCTCGGCCGGGGCCAGCGGCTCGGTGCCGACGTCCTCGTGGCTGTGGTCGGCCGAGGTGGCCCCGTGCGCGCGGAAGTGCGCGCGGCGCCGCTCCATGGCCGCCACCCAGCCGGCGTAGCTGCCGGTGTCCACGCCGCTGACCTCGCCGAGCCGGGTCACTGCCGCGGCCCAGCCGGGGGCCGCCGACTCGAGGTGGCGGTCGGGCCGGAAGGTCGGGATCACCCGGCCCGCGAAGCCCGGGTCGGCGGCCAGCTCGGCGTGCGCGGACAGGTCGTCGCACGGGTCGTCGGTGGTCGCCAGCACCTCGATGCCGAAGCGCTCGAACAGCGCCCGCGGCCGGTAGGCGTCCTTGGTGAGCCGCTCGGCGACCTGGTCGTAGATCGCGTCCGCCGTCGCCGCCGACGGGCGGACGGCGACGTCGAAGACCTCGGCGAGCTCCGCCTCCAGCCAGTAGCGCGTCGGGGTGCCGGCCAGCACCGTCCAGTGCTCGCACAGCAGCCGCCAGACCTGGCGCGCCTCCGCCTCGGGCAGCGGCCCGCGGCCGACCCCGAGCGCGGCCAGCGGGACGCCGCCGGCGTGCAGCAGGCGGGTGACGTAGTGGTCCGGCGTGACGAACAGGCTCGCCGGGTCGGCGAACGGGACGTCGTCGGCGAGCGTCCTCGGGTCCACGTGCCCGTGCGGCGACAGGATCGGCAGCCCGCGGACCGCCTCGTACAGCCGGCGGGCGACCGCCCGCGCGCCGGGCTCGGCGGGCAGCAGCCGGTCGGGGTGCCGGTCGAGGGCGGCGGGCGCGGACATGGCGACCATGCTGTGGATCGCGCTCGGCCACCCGGAACGGGTTGCCACGTGTTGCCGCCCCCTTCCCCCGCCTCTCCGGGAGTTGGGCGCCGGTGGTTGCCCGCGTTCCGTCCGGCGGCGCATGGTGCCGCCATGACGCAGGTGTCCTCCCCCCCGTCCCGCACGGCGGCGCAAGTGGTCACCGTCGGCGGCGCGGACGAGCTCCTCGACGACCGGCAGGTGACCGACTTCCTCGCCGAGTGCCTGGCCGCCCAGGACCTGGAGGGGCGCAGCGTCTGCGTCGTCGTCCCGGACGCCACCCGCAGCTGCCCGCTGCCGCTCCTGCTGTCCGCCGTGCACGGTGCCCTGGCCGGCCGGGTGAGCCGGCTGACCGTGCTGATCGCGCTCGGCACGCACGCGCCGATGACCGAGGCCCAGCTCGCCCGGCACCTCGGCTACCCGGCCGGCGACCTCGCCGCCCGCTATCCCGGCCTCACCGTGCTCAACCACGAGTGGGCCGACCCCGGCACGTTCGTCTCGCTCGGGACGATCCCCGCCGAGCGGGTGGCCGAGCTGTCGGAGGGGCGGCTGCGGCAGGGCGTCGACGTGCGGCTCAACCGTGCCGTCGTCGAGCACGACGTCGCGCTCGTCGTCGGGCCGGTGTTCCCGCACGAGGTGGTCGGCTTCTCCGGCGGCAACAAGTACTTCTTCCCGGGCGTCGCCGGCCAGGAGATCATCGACCTCTCCCACTGGCTCGGCGCGCTGATCAGCAGCGCCGAGATCATCGGCACCCGCGGCACGACGCCGGTGCGGGCGCTCATCGACGAGGCCGCCGCCCTCGTGCCGGCCCAGCGGCTGGCCGCCTGCGTCGTCGCGCAGTCGGGCAGCGGGGCGCTGCACTCGGTGGCGTTCGGCGACCCGCAGGCCGCCTGGGCCGCCGCCGCGGACGTCTCCGCGCGGACGCACGTGCGCTACCTCGACGCCCCCGTCCGCCGCGTGGTCTCCGTGGTGCCGGAGAAGTACGACGACATGTGGACCGCGGCGAAGGGCTTCTACAAGGTCGAGCCGGTCGTGGCCGACGGCGGCGAGGTCGTCGTCCACGCCCCGCACATCACCCGGATCTCGGAGATGCACCCGGAGATCGAGCGGATCGGCTACCACTGCCGCGACTACTTCGTGCAGCAGTGGGACCGCTTCTCCCACCTGCACTGGGGCGTGCTCGCCCACTCCACCCACCTGCGCGGCGCGGGCACCTACGACGCCGCCACCGGCGTCGAGCGGCCGCGCGTGCGGGTCACGCTCGCCACCGGCATCCCGGAGGACGTCGTCCGCGCGGCGAACCTGGACTACCTCGACCCGGCGCGGGTGGACCTCGCCGCCGCCGCGGCCGACCCGGACACCCTGCTGGTGCCGGAGGCCGGCGAGGTGCTGTACCGGCTGGCCCCCCGGTGACCGCCGAGCCGCTGCGGCGGCTGGAGGACGACCTGGTCGACGTGCTGGCGCGGGTGCCACGGCGCGCGGTCGCCTGCAGCGGCGGGGTCGACAGCCTGCTGCTGGCCACCGTGGCGCACCGCGCCGACCCGGCCGGCACCCTCGTCGTGCACAGCGTCACCCCGGCCGTGCCGGCGGCGGCCACCGCGCGGGTGCTGGAGGCGGCCGCCGCCCAGGGCTGGGCGCTGCGGACGGTCCGCTCGAGCGAGTTCGACGACCCGCGCTACCTCGCCAACCCCCGGAACCGCTGCTACGTGTGCAAGTCGCACCTGTACGACGCGATGTCGGACCTGGTCGCCGCGGTCGGGGGCACGCACGTGCTGCTGTCCGGCGCCAACACCGACGACCTGGGGGAGTACCGGCCGGGGCTGGTCGCCGCGGCCGAGCACGGCGTCCGCCACCCCTACGTCGAGGCCGGCATCGGCAAGGCCGGCATCCGCGCGCTCGCCGCCTCCCTCGGCCTCGGCTGGGCCGACCTGCCCGCCTCGCCGTGCCTGGCCAGCCGGCTGTACACCGGCACGGCGGTGACGCCCGTCCGGCTGCGGGCGGTCGAGGTGGGGGAGGAGCTGGTCACCCGGCTCACCGGGATCCGCGTCGTCCGCTGCCGGCTGCTGGGCGACGCGGTGCGGATCGAGGTGGCCGACGCCGATCGCGACCGGATGGACGGCGCGGTCGTCGCCGCCGTGCTCCGCGCGATGCGCGCGGTCGACCCGTCGATCGCCGGGGCCGCGCTCGACGACGAGGCCTACCGGCCCGGCCGGGCCCTCGAGCTCACCCCGGTCGCCCGGTGAGCGACCCCGGGTCCCTCGGCCCCGGCCACACCGGCCCCGGCTCCGTCGACCCCGGCTACGTCGACCTCGGCTTCGCCCGCGTCGACACCGACCGGCTCGGCCGCACCGGCGACCCCGAGGTCGTGTACGCCGCCGGGAAGGCGACCGACGAGGTGGTGGCGGTGGTCGCCACGCTGCGGGAGACCACCCCCGGGCGGCCGGCGCTGGTGACCCGCGCGACCCCGGAGACCGTCGCCGCCCTCCGTGCCCGCTGGCCGGACGCGACCGCCGACCGGACGACGGTCGCCGTCGGGGAGCTCCCCCCGCCGCGCGGCACCGTCGCCGTCGTCACCGCCGGCACCTCCGACGAGCCGGTCGCCGCCGAGGCCGCGCTCACGCTGCGGGCCTCCGGCGCCGGGGTGGTGCGGGTGACCGACGTCGGCGTCGCCGGGCTGCACCGGGTGCTCGACGCGCGGCCGGTGCTCGCCGCCGCCGACGCGCTCGTGGTCGTCGCCGGCATGGAGGGCGCGCTGCCCAGCGTCGTCGGCGGGCTGGTCGGCACGCCGGTGATCGCGGTGCCGACCAGCGTCGGGTACGGCGCCAGCTTCTCCGGGCTGTCGGCGCTGCTCGGGATGCTCAACTCCTGCGCGCCCGGGGTCGTCGTCTGCAACATCGACAACGGCTTCGGCGCCGGCGTGGCCGCCGCCCGCATCGCCCGCGGCCTGGCCGACGCGAGGGAGGGCCGGCCGTGAGCCGGATCGGCTGGCTGGACCTCTCCAACGGTGTCTCCGGCGACATGCTGCTGGGCGCGCTCGTCGACGCCGGCGTGCCGCTGGACGACCTGCGGGCCGCGCTCGCCCCGCTCGACGTGCCGGTGGCGCTGCGGGCGGAGGAGGTCCGCCGCGGCGGGCTGCGCGCCGTCCGGGTGCACGTCGACGCGCCCGAGGCCGGCCAGCCGCACCGCACCTGGGCCGACGTCCGCGGGCTCCTGGACCGGCTGCCGGAGCCGCTGCGGCCGTCGGCGGCCGCGGTGTTCGGGGCGCTGGCGCGCGCCGAGGCGGAGGTGCACGGGCTGCGGCCGGAGGAGGTCCACTTCCACGAGGTCGGGGCGCTCGACGCGATCGCCGACGTCGTCGGCGTGTGCGCCGGCGTCGCCGCGCTGGGCCTGGACCGGCTCGTCGTCTCGCCGATCGCGCTGGGCGGCGGCTCGGCGGCGACCGCGCACGGCCGGATCCCGGTTCCCGGACCGGCGGTGCTCGCGCTGCTGGCTTCGGCTGCCGCGCCCGGAGCCGGCGGGCCGGACGACGAGGAGCTCGCCACGCCGACCGGGGTGGCGCTGGCGACCACCCTGGCGAGCGGCTACGGGCCGATGCCGCCGATGCGGCCCGAGCGGACCGGCGTCGGCGCCGGCGGCCGGGACCCCGCGCACCGGCCCAACGCCGCCCGGCTGGTGGTCGGCGCGCCGCTGACCACCGCGGGCGCCGAGGAGCTGCTGCTGCTCGAGGCCACCGTCGACGACCTCGACCCCCGGGTGTGGCCGACGGTGATCGGCGACCTCCTCGCGGCCGGCGCCCTCGACGCCTGGCTGACCCCGGTGGTCATGAAGAAGGGACGCCCCGGGCACGTGGTGACCGCGCTCGCCGCGCCCGCGGCCGCCGACCGGGTGCGCGCCGTCCTCTTCGCCGGTACCACCACCCTCGGCGTCCGCGAGACGCCGGCCAGCCGGCACGCGCTCGCCCGCGCCTTCCGCAGCGTCGACGTCGACGGCCAGCCCGTCGCCGTCAAGCTCGGCCTCGCGCCCGACGGCCGGGTGCTCAACGCGATGCCCGAGTGGGAGGACGTCGCCCGCGCGGCCGCCGCGCTCGGCCGCCCCGTCAAGCAGGTGCTCGCCCGGGCCACCGGCCTGGCCGAGCGGTTCACGTCCGTGTCCGGAGTCCACTCCCAGGAGGTCCCATGAGCATCGACCAGGCCGTCCCCGCGCGGTTCGAGGACGACGAGGCCCGCCGGCGGCCCCGCATCTCCCTCGACCGGCACGGGCCCGCGTACAGCGCGGACTTCGTCCGGCTCAGCGACGAGCTGCACGCGTCGGCGCCGATCGCGTGGAACGACACCCACGGCGGCTACTGGTTCGTCAACGGCAGCCGGGAGCTGTTCGACGTGGCCCGGCGCGCGGACGTGCTGTCCAACGACAACGACATCCGCGGCGAGCGGCGCGGCTACTGGGGCGTGCAGATCCCGCCCTCGCCGCGCGAGGGGCACCAGACCATCGCCGGGTTCCTGGAGATGGACCCGCCGGCGCAGCGGTACTACCGGAACGCGCTCAACCCCTACCTGTCGCCGGCGGCGGTGGCCCGCTGGCAACCGGTGCAGGACGAGATCACCCGCGCCTGCCTGGACGAGGTCGTCGAGTCCGGGCGGATCGAATTCGTCGACGACCTGGCCAACGTCGTCCCGGCGGTGCTGACGATGGCGATGCTGGGGCTGCCGCTGACCGACTGGGAGCTGTACTCCGAGCCGATCCACGCGCAGGTCTACACCCGGCCCGACGACCCGGACATGGCCCGGGTGCACGAGCTGACGATGACCATGGCGATCTCCCTGTTCGGCCGGGTCGGGGAGATCCGCGCGAACCCGCGGCCGGGCCTGATCCACGCGCTGATCACCGCCGACATCGGCGGGCACAGCCCCGACGACCTCGAGGTCGTGTCGGCGGTGCTGCTGCTGATCGGCGGCGGCTTCGACACCACGACCGCGCTGACCGCCAAGTCGCTGGAGTGGCTGTCCCGGCAGCCCGACCAGCGCGACCGGCTGATCGCCGAGTGGGACACGCTGCGCGACAGCGCCACCGAGGAGTTCCTCCGCCACGTCAGCCCGCTGCAGGGCGACGGGCGCACCGTCGCCGCCGACGCCGAGATCGACGGCGTCGCCTTCCGGGAGGGGGAGCGGCTGTGGCTGTCGTTCGCGATGGCCAACCGGGACGCCGCGGTCTTCCCCGACCCGCACGAGGTCAAGCTCGACCGCACCGGCAACCGGCACGCCAGCTTCGGTCTCGGCGTGCACCGGTGCATCGGCTCCAATCTCGCGCGCGCCACCTTCAAGACCATGCTGAAGGCGGTCCTGGACCGGGTGCCGGACTACGCGTGCGACCCCGTGGGCGCCGTCCACTACGACACCACCGGCACGATCAACGGCATGCGGCACCTGCCCGCCACCTTCACCCCCGGCCGCCGGCTCGGGCCCGGCCTGGCGGAGACGCTGACCGACCTGCAGCGCCTCGTCGACGACCAGCGCCTCGCCGAGCCGGTTCCCGTGCGGCAGGCGCGCGCCTGATGGCGATGAGCGACCGCGACGCCGCCGCGCTCTCCAGCGGCGCGTCGTTCTGGACGACGGAGGCCGTCGGAGCCGCGGCCTCGTTCTGGCTGACCGACGGGCCGCACGGTGTCCGGCGGCAGGCCGGGTCGCCCGACCACCTGGGCCTGGGGGCCAGCGTGCCGGCGACCTGCTTCCCGCCGGCCGTCGGCCTGGCGCAGTCGTGGGACCCGGAGCTGGCCGAAGAGGTCGGCGCGGCGCTGGGCCGGGAGTGCCAGGCGCAGGGCGTGGGCGTGCTGCTCGGGCCCGGGGTGAACCTCAAGCGGGACCCGCGCGGCGGCCGGAACTTCGAGTACTTCTCCGAGGACCCGGTGCTGACCGGGGCGCTGGCCGCCGCGTGGGTGGGCGGCGTCCAGGGTGAGGGCGTGGGCACCTCGCTCAAGCACTTCGCCGGCAACGAGGCGGAGCACGACCGGATGCGCGCGAGCTCGGACGTCGACGAGCGGCCGCTGCGGGAGGTGTACCTGCGGCCCTTCCAGCGGGTGGTCGAGGAGGCGCGGCCGTGGACGGTGATGGCCGCCTACAACAAGGTCAACGGCGTGTACGCGACCGAGGACCGGTGGCTGCTCACCGACGTGCTGCGTGGGGAGTGGGGCTTCGACGGGGTCGTGGTCAGCGACTGGGGCGCGGTGGCCGACCGGGTCTCGGCGGTGGCCGCGGGGCTGGACCTGACGATGCCCGGCCCCGACGGCGACGGTGACGCAGCGCTGGTGATGGCCGTCGACGAGGGGCGGCTGGACGCCGCGGCGCTGCAGCGGGCCGGGCGGGCCGTCGCCGGTCTCGCGGGCCGCGTGGCCGCGAACCGCCGTCCGCACGCCGTGTTCGACGCCGACGCCCACCACGAGCTGGCCCGGCGCGCGGCGGCCCGCTGCGTGGTGCTGCTGAAGAACGACGGCGCGGTGCTGCCGCTGGCCCCCGGTGCCCGGGTGGCCGTCATCGGCGAGTTCGCCGAGCTGCCGCGGTATCAGGGCGGCGGCAGCTCGCACGTCAACCCGACCCGGCTGGACGTCCCGCTGGAGGAGCTCCGCGCCCGGCTGGACGACGTCGCCTTCGCCCGGGGCTTCACCACCGTCGGCTCCGGGGACGCCGACGCGCTGCGCGCCGAGGCGGTGGACGCCGCCCGCGCCGCGTCCGTCGCCGTCCTGTTCGTCGGGCTGGCCGCGGCGCAGGAGTCCGAGGGGTTCGACCGCGACGACGTCGAGCTCCCGGCCGACCAGATCAAGTTGGTCCGCGAGGTCGCCGCGGTGCAGCCGCGCACGGTGATCGTGCTCTCGCACGGCGGGGTCGTGCGGCTGGCGCCGGTCGTGGACCTGGTCCCGGCGATCGTCGACGGCGCCCTGCTCGGCCAGGGCGGGGGAGCGGCCCTGGCCGACGTCCTCACCGGCGTGGTGAACCCGTCGGGCAAGCTCGCCGAGACGGTGCCGCAGCGGCTGCAGGACGTGCCCGCCTACCTGGACTTCCCGGGCAGCTTCTCCCGGCACCGCTACTCCGAGGGCCTGTTCGTCGGGCACCGCTGGTACGACGCCCGCGGCATCGACGTGACCTTCCCGTTCGGCCACGGGCTGTCGTACACGACCTTCGACGTCTCCGGCCTCGAGCTCGCGGCGGGGGACGAGGGGATCACCGCCACGGTCACCGTGACCAACACCGGGGAGCGGGCCGGGCGGGAGGTCGTGCAGTTCTACGTCGGCGTCCCCGGCTCGGCGGTGCAGCGGCCGCCCCGGCAGCTGGCCGGCTTCGCCGGGGTCGAGCTCGCGCCGGGGGAGAGCCGCGCGGTGTCGGTCCTGCTGCGCCGCGCGGACCTGGCGTACTGGCACCCGCAGGCGCAGCGCTGGGTGCTCGAGCCGGGCGAGTACGCGGTCGCGGCCGGCGTCTCCAGCCGCGACCTACGCGCCACCGCGCTCGTCGCGGTGACGGGCGAGACGGTCCGGCTGCCGGTCACCGATGACACCACGCTCGGCGAGCTGATGGCCGACCCGGAGGCCGCTGCCGCGATCGCGCCGCTGATCGCCGCCTTCGGCGGCCGGGACGGCGATCCCGGCGAGACGCTCGGCACGGACATGGGCCGCATGATGGCGTCGCTGCCCGTCGGCCGGCTCCGGTCGTTCGGGATCGGCACCCCGGCCGCCGACGGCTCCTGACCGGGTCAGGACCCGTCCGCGGCCGCCGCCGGCACGTTGCGGCGGCGGCCGCGTCGCCCGGTGGAGCCGCGGACGACGAGCTTCACCGGCAGCACCGCCGACAGGCTGGTGCCCCGCTGACCGCTGGCCACCAGGGTGAGGAGGTGGCGGGTCGCCGTCGCCCCCTCGGTGTACAGCGGGGCGGCGACGGTGGTCAGGCCGGGGGTGATCAGGTCGGCGACGGGGATGTTGTCGAAGCCGACGACGCTGACGTCCCGCGGCACCCGCAGGCCGCGGGCCGTCAGCCCGCGGATGAGACCGATCGCCAGCTGGTCGTTGTAGGCGATCACCGCGGACGGGTAGCGGTCGCCGAACTCACCGGCCGCGCGGACGCCCCCGGCGAGGTCGGGGGCGAACGGGCCGGCCCGCCGGGCGCGCATCGAGAGGGCGGCGGTCGCCTCCAGCAGCGCCCGCCACCGGGCGCCGTCGGCCCACGACGCCTCCGGCCCGGAGAGGTAGGTGACCGAGCGGTGCCCCAGCCCGGCGAGGTGTTCGACGGCCAGCCGGATCCCCCGGGCGTTGTCGGGCACGACCGACGGGACGTCGACGATGGTCCGGTTGAGGACGATCACGGGCTTCTGCTTGCTCAGCATGCGGATGGCCGAGTCCGACAGCCGGGTGCCGGCGAGCAGCACCCCGTCGACCGACTGCAGGGCGCGCTCGAGGGTGGCCCGCTCCAGCCGCTCGGACTCCTGGGCGTCGATGAGCAGCAGCGTGTAGCCGGCGGCGGTGGCAGCCGCCTGCGCGCCGTGGATGACCTCGGAGTAGAAGGGGTTGGCGACGTCGGACACGACCAGCGCGAGCAGCCGCGTCCGGGACGACGCGACGGCGCGGGCCAGCGGCGCGGTGCGGTAGCCGAGCTCGTCGGCGACCCGGCGGATCTTCGCCGCCGTCTCCGAGTTGACCCGGCCGGGGCGGGAGAAGGCGCGGGAGACGGTCGACGGCGCGACCTCGGCGGCGCGGGCGACGTCGTAGATGGTGACCGCCGGCCGGTCCCGGTCGCCGGTCGTGCCGGTCACGGGCGCGCGCGGCGCGCGGAGCGACCCCTGGCCATGGCGACGATGCTAGGCCGCCCGCGACGCGGGTCGGCCGTGCCTCGCCCGGAGGAGGGGACTCAGGGCAGCCAGCGCACGGGGTCGGCGAGCACGCCGGCCAGGGTGCGCAGGGCGGCGCCCGTGGCGGCGGGGGCGGCGTCACCGCCCGCGGCCTCGACCCGGGGCCGGCGCCAGCGCGCGGAGAGCACCCGGCCGGCGAGCTCGTCCTCCAGCCCGAGCCGGAACGCGTCGCCCAGGCGGCCCAGGAACCCGCCGAGCACGACGGTCGGGACGTCGACGACGTTCAGCACCCCGGCCAGCGCGACCGCCAGCGCCCGGCGGCCGCGGTCGAGCGCGGCGACCGCCGCCGCGTCGCCGTCCGCCGCGCGGGCCGCCAGCAGCCCCGCGGCCGCGCCGGGCGGGAGCCCGGCGCCGGACAGCAGCGCGGACCGGCCGGCGTACCGCTCCAGGCAGCCGGTGGAGCCGCACCGGCAGGCCGGGCCGGCGGGATCGACGCAGACGTGGCCGACCTCGCCGGCCCAGCCGGCGCTGCCGCCCATCACCCGCCCGTCGAGCACGACGGCGCCGCCGATGCCGATCTGGCCCGAGACGTAGAGCAGGTCCCGGTGGGCGCCGGCCCGGCCCGGGGCCGCCTCGGCGACGGTCCGGGCGGCGAGGTCGGCCTCGTTGCCGAGCACCGGGGACAGGCCGGGCGGCAGGGAGGCGGTGAGCACGTCGGCCGGGCGGACGTCGTGCCAGCCCAGGTTGGGGGCGCGCAGCAGCACGCCGCGGTCGACGTCGACGATGCCCGGCAGCGCGAGGCCGGCGCCCACCAGCAGCACGCCCTCGGGCACGGCGCCCAGGACGCCGACGGCGAGCCGGCCGACCTGGGCCAGGGTCGTCCCCGGGTCGCTGCCGACCCAGTCGCCGTCCTCCGTGCGCTCGGCGACCACCCGGCCGCCCAGGTCCACCACGCGCGCGGCCAGCAGCCCGGCGTCCACCTGCAGGCCGAGCGCGGCGAACCGGCGCCCCGGCAGCAGCGGCGTGGCCGGCCGGCCCCGGCGGGGGACCGGGCTGCGCTCGGCCTCGGCGAGCAGCCCGCCGGCCACGAGCTCGTCGACCAGCCGGGCGGCCGTCGCGCGGGTCATCCCGGTGATGCCCGCCAGGTCGGCCCGCGAGGGCGGTTCCTCGGCGGCGCAGACCGTGCGCAGGACGAGCCCGAGGTTGCTCGCGCGCAGGGTCGACTGCCGCGCGCCCAGCGGCGCCGGCGTCGTCCCCGGATCATCCATGACGTCAGGCTAGTGCCCGGCGCCTGTTTGTTCTATGGTCGGACAAATCCGTACCACCCGAGGGGACACCACATGAGCGCGCTGCAGCCCACCCGCGAGGACAAGTTCACGTTCGGTCTCTGGACGGTCGGGTGGCAGGCCCGCGACCCGTTCGGCGACGCCACCCGCGAGCCGGTCGACCCGGTGGAGACGGTGCACCGGCTGGCCGAGCTGGGCGCCGCCGGCGTCACCTTCCACGACGACGACCTGATCCCGTTCGGCAGCGACGACGCCGGCCGGGACGAGGCGATCAAGCGGTTCCGGGCGGCGCTGGAGGAGACCGGCCTGGTGGTGCCGATGGTGACCACCAACCTGTTCACCCACCCGGTGTTCAAGGAGGGCGCGCTCACCGCCAACGACCGCGACGTCCGCCGGTACGCGATGCGCAAGATCATGCGGAACATGGACCTCGCCGCCGAGCTGGGCGCGGAGACCTACGTGCTGTGGGGCGGCCGCGAGGGCGCCGAGGTCGACGTCGCCAAGGACCTGGGCGCGGCGCTGGACCGCTACCGGGAGGGCATCGACACCCTCGCCCAGTACTCCATCGACCGCGGCTACGGCCTGCGCCTGGCGCTGGAGCCCAAGCCCAACGAGCCGCGCGGCGACATCTTCCTGCCGACGATCGGCCACGCGCTGGGCTTCATCTCCACCCTCCAGCACGCCGACCTGGTCGGGCTGAACCCCGAGGTCGGACACGAGCAGATGGCCAACCTCAACTACACGCACGGCATCGCCCAGGCGCTGTGGCAGGGCAAGCTCTTCCACCTCGACCTGAACGGCCAGCACGGACCGAAGTTCGACCAGGACCTGGTGTTCGGCCACGGCGACCTGCTCAGCGCGTTCGCCACCGTCGACCTGCTGGAGAACGGCTTCCCCGGTGGCGGCCCGCGCTACGAGGGCCCGCGGCACTTCGACTACAAGCCGCTGCGCACCGAGGACATGGACGGCGTCTGGCGGTCGGCCGCGGCCAACATGCGCACCTACCTGCTGCTCAAGGAGCGCGCGCAGGCGTTCCGCGCCGACCCCGAGGTCGCCGAGGCGCTGGCCGCCGCGCGGGTGGCGGAGCTGGCCCAGCCCACCCTCGGCGACGGCGAGACGTACGAGCAGCTGCTCGCCGACCGCTCGGCGTTCGAGGAGTTCGACGTGGACGCCGCCGCCGCCCGTGGCGCCGGCGCGGTCCGGCTCTCCCAGCTGGCCGTCGAGCACGCCCTCGGCGCCCGCTGACACCCCGGGCTGGAACCCGCTGATGACCCTCGTCGCCGGAATCGACACGTCGACCCAGGCCTGTAAGGTCGTCGTCCGGGACGCCGGGAGCGGCCGGCTGGTCCGCGAGGGCCGGGCGCCGCACCCGGACGGCACCGAGGTCGACCCCGCGGCCTGGGCGGCGGCGCTGGACGTCGCCGTCGCCCAGGCCGGCGGGCTGGACGACGTCGCCGCGGTCTCGGTCGGCGGGCAGCAGCACGGCATGGTCTGCCTCGGCGAGGACGGCGAGGTGGTCCGCCCGGCGCTGCTGTGGAACGACACCCGCTCGGCCGGCGCCGCCGCCGACCTCATCGCCGAGCTCGGCGGCGGGGAGACCGGGCGCCGGGCGTGGGCCGAGGCGGTCGGGCTGGTGCCGGTGGCGTCGTTCACCGTCACCAAGCTGCGCTGGCTGGCCGAGCACGAGCCGGACCACGCCGACCGGACGGCGGCGGTGTGCCTGCCGCACGACTGGCTGACCTGGCGGCTGGCGGGGTCCCCGGGGCTGGGGGCGCTGGCCACCGACCGCGGCGACGCGTCCGGCACCGGCTACTGGTCGGCGGCGACCGGCGAGTACCGGCCCGACCTGCTGGTGCGCGCCTTCTGGCGCACGCCGGTGCTCCCGCGGGTGCTCGGCCCGGCCGAGCCGGCCGGCACCACCCCGGCCGGGGCGGTCCTCGGGCCGGGCACCGGGGACAACGCGGCCGCGGCGCTCGCGCTGGCCGCCGAGCCGGGCGACGTCGTCGTCTCGATCGGCACGTCCGGCGTGGTGTCGATGGTGTCGTCGGTCCCCGTGGCCGACCCGAGCGGCACGGTCGCGGGCTTCGCCGACGCCACCGGGAACTACCTGCCGCTGATCGCGACGCTGAACGCCGCCCGCGTGCTGGACGCGACCGCCCGGCTGCTCGGGGTGGACCACGAGGAGCTCTCCCGGCTGGCGCTGTCCGCGCCGGCCGGGGCGGGCGGGCTGGTCCTGGTGCCCTATCTGGAGGGGGAGCGGACGCCGGACCGGCCGCTGTCGACCGGCGCGCTGCACGGCCTGACGCTGACCACGGCCGAGCCGGCGCACCTGGCCCGGGCCGCGGTCGAGGGGCTGCTGTGCGGGCTGGCCGACGGGCTCGACGCCGTCGCCGCCGGGGGGACGCCGGTGCGCCGGGTGCTCCTGGTCGGCGGCGGCGCCCGGTCGGCCGCGGTCCGGGCGCTGGCCCCCGCCGTCCTGGGAGTGCCGGTCCTGGTGCCGCCGCCGGGGGAGTACGTCGCCGACGGCGCGGCCCGCCAGGCGGCCTGGGTCCTGGCCGGCGGGGAGGCGCCGCCGGAGTGGCCGCGCCCGGGCACGCAGGTGCACGAGGCCGACCCGGTCCCGTCCGTCCGCGCCCGCTACGCCGAGGCCCGCGACCTCACCCTGCACCGCGCCTGAGCGGAGGGGGGGGGGGGGGGGGGGGGGGGGGGGGGGGGGGGGGGGGGGGGGGGGGGGGGGGGGGGGGGGGGGGGGGGGGGGGCGGGCGGGGGGCGGGGGGGGGGGGTCGGTCAGGGGG
>NZ_JBJGZO010000038.1:0-45063 GCF_054050575.1 Blastococcus sp. SYSU D00868 | reverse complement strand
CGGCCCCCGGACCCGTTGCGGGCCCCGGCCGCGCCCGCGCCCCCCCCCCCCCGCACGACGTGCGTCAGCCCTGCGGCGGGTTCCGGTCGACGGCCCGCGGGGTGGCGTCGGCCGGCGGGCCGGACGCCGCGTCCCGGGCCGTGTCCCGGTCGACCTGCGCGGGCGGGGACCAGGCCGGGGGCGGGCCCGCGGGGGCCGCGAGGGGCGGGCCGTAGGGCGGCGGCGGCCGCCGGGACCCCCGCCGCAGCGCCACCACGAACAGCAGCGTGCTCAGCGCCAGCACCAGGACGCCGGCGGCGAGCATCCCCCAGGCGAAGCCGGTCAGCCCGGGCACGGTCGCGCCGATGCGCGCCTCGACCACGACCCCCGGCGAGCCGTCGGTGTTCATGACGACGATCAGCCAGTCGCCCTCGGTCGGGTCCCAGGTCAGCTCCTGCGTCCCGGCGCCGGAGGCCTGCGCGACCCAGAAGTCCTGCTGGGCGGGCGGGGTGGCGGGCGTGCCGCCGGAGATCTGCTGCCCGGGGACGGCGCCGCCGCCGAGGTCGTCGACCACCGTCCGCGCCACGCCGTCGAGGTAGGCCTGGCCCTCGGCCAGCGGCGCGATGCCGACGAAGACGTCGGTGTCGGGGTCCGTGCCGGCCACCTCGAGCCGCGCAGTGCCCAGCAGCGAGTCCAGCGGCGCCCAGTCGGTGCCCGTGTCGGACAGCTCGATCTGCTCGCTGACCAGCGCCGAGCCCGGTGTGGAGAAGCTCTCCTCGGGGGTGGTCAGGTAGCCGTCGTCGTCCCGGCCGGGGCCGTCGGCCCAGATCAGCACGCCGCCGCCGAGCAGCAGCCCGAGGCCCGGGAACAGCAGCAGGATCGCGAAGACGAGCGCCACGACGCGGCCGGCACCCCAGCCGCGGGAGGGGGGAGCCTGCGACCACGCAGGCGAGGGGGCGGCGGTCATGGGGCACCTCCAGCGCGCCGCCGGGGACCGCGGGACCGCGGAGGGGACGCCGGCGGCGGCACCGAGCCTGGCACTGCGCGCCCGGGGTGCACGAGGGACCTTCTACTGTCGCGCCATGCGCGCGGTCACCCTGGACGGCACCGGCGGACCCGAGGTCCTGGGCTGGGGCGAGGTCCCCGACCCGGTGTGCGGGCCCGGTGAGGTCGTCGTCGACGTCGTCGCCACCGCGGTGAACCGGGCCGACCTGCTGCAGCGGCAGGGCTTCTACCCGCCGCCGCCCGGCGCCAGCGACGTCCTCGGGCTGGAGTGCAGCGGCATCGTCAGCGAGGTCGGCGAGGGGGTGACCGGCTGGCGGGTCGGCGACGAGGTGTGCGCGCTGCTGGCCGGCGGCGGGTACGCCGAGCGGGTCGCCGTCCCCGCGGGGCAGCTGCTGCCGCGGCCGGCCGGGGTGGAGCTGGCCACCGCCGCGGCGCTGCCCGAGGTGGTGTGCACGGTCTGGTCCAACGTGTTCATGCTGGCCGGGCTGCGCCGCGGGGAGAGCTTCCTGGTCCACGGCGGGTCCAGCGGCATCGGCACCATGGCGATCCAGCTGGCCGCCCGGGCCGGCGCCCGGGTGTTCACCACCGCCGGCACCGCGGCCAAGCTCGACGTCTGCCGCGAGCTGGGCGCGGAGGTGGGGGTCAACTACCGCGACGAGGACTTCGTCGAGCGGGTCCGGGAGGCGACCGGCGGCGCCGGGGTGGACGTCGTCCTGGACAACATGGGCGCGAAGTACCTGGCCCGCAACGTCGACGCGCTGGCCACCGGCGGGCGGCTGGTCTGCATCGGGATGCAGGGCGGCACGAGGGCCGAGCTCGACCTCGGGCTGCTGATGCGCAAGCGGGCCGCGGTGCACGCGACCACGCTGCGGGCGCGGCCGGCGACCGGCCCCGGCGGCAAGGCCGCGATCGTGGCGGCGGCGCGGTACGACGTCTGGCCCGACGTGGAGCGCGGCGTCGTGCGCCCGATCGTGGACCGGCGGCTGCCGATGTCGCGCGCGGCCGAGGCGCACCGGGTCGTCGAGGCCAGCGAGCACGTGGGCAAGGTGCTGCTGCTGACCGAGGGCTGAGCGGTCAGACCGGTACCCGGATCAGCTCCTGCCCGGTGCCGTCGCGGAGGACGACGGCGGCCAGCGCGTCGCGCTGGACGTCGGTCCAGCCGCGGAACCAGCCGTCCCCGTCGTGCGTGGCCGCCCACTCCCCCGCCTCGTGCCAGCCGCCGTCCCGGTCGACCACGAGCAGGTGGCACTGCGTGTAGCTGGCCAGCCCGGCGACGGTGACGTCGAGGTCCGTGCCGCCGGGCTCCCCGGTCGCGATGACGCTGATCTCCACGTCCCCGGCGGCCGCGGTGTGCGTGGTGGGCCCGTCGCCGGGACGGGTCGCCAGCACCACCCAGACGGCGGCGGCCGCCACCGCGACCACGAGCGCCGCCGCGGCCAGCAGCAGCCGCCGGGACCGCCGGGGCCGCGCCTGCTCGTCCACCGCCGCCCGGACGCGGTCGTACAGGTCCGGCGGGGGCTGCACCGGCGGGCCGGTCAGCTCGGCCGGGTCCACGCGGGACAGCAGCGCGGGCAGGTCCCGGAACTCGGTGAGCTCGGCCCGGCAGACGGCGCAGCCGGCCAGGTGCTCCTCGACCCGGCGCCGCTCGTCGCGCTCCAGCGCGCCGAGCACGTAGGCACCGAGGTCGGTGGCCCCCTGTGGGCAGGTCACGTCGTCATCCCTCGTTCGGCGAGCGCCAGCTTCAGCGCCCGCAAGGCGTAGTAGCACCGGGACTTCACCGTGCCGGGCGGGATGCCCAGGACGGCGGCGGCCTCCCCGACGGTGCGGCCGCGGTAGTAGGTCTCCACGAGGACGGCGCGGTGCTCGCGCGACAGGGAGTCCAGCGCGTCCAGCAGGATGATGCGGTCCAGCGCGCCGTCGAGCTCGTCCAGGCTGGGGATGGCCGCGACGGCGTCGTCCCCGACCTCGTGCGGGCGGGCGTGCCGCGCGCGGTGCGCGTCGATCGCCAGGTGGTGGGCGACGGTGAACAGCCACGGCCGCACCGGCGCCGCCTGGTCGTCGAGCTGGTCGAGGTGCCGCCACGCCCGGACGAGGGTCTCCTGGACGAGGTCCTCGGCCCAGGCGTGGTCACCGCCGCACAGCCGCAGCGCGTACCCGAGGAGCGCGGAGGCGTGCGCGTCGCAGAGCGCGCGCAGGCTCTCCTCCCGGGTGTCGCGGCCGCCCAGCCCCATCAGCGCACGCGGACCCGGTCCGTCCGGGACGGCGTGCCGCGGGTGACCCCGGAGCGGGGGAACGCGAGCACGGCCAGCACCGCGAGGACGACCGCGCCGGCCGCCTCGACCCACACCGTCTCCCAGAACAGCTCGGCGCGGGTCGACTCCTGGAAGCCGAACAGCCCCACCCACACCGACAGGCACAGCGCCCCGAGCGTGCCCGCCTGGAGCAGCGCGCCGAGCGCCGAGACCGCCGCCAGCCAGCGCCCCGGCGCGGCGAGCACCGCCAGCGCCAGAGCGAACCCGGCGATCACGTTGACCATGAACAGCGGCCCGATCCAGTCGATGGTGTCGTAGCCGTCCTGCCACAGGTACAGGTGGATGCCGGCCATGGCCACGAGCAGGCCCGCGCCCACCACCCGCAGGAGCAGCACCAGCCAGGGCGCGGCCGGGCGGCCGGAGGTGCCGTCCACCGCTCAGCCCGCCGCGACCGGCCCGTGGCCGGTGTCCGACGTCGACGTCTTCCGCATGGCCACTCCCTCCAGCAGGGCCCGACCGTCCCGGGCACCGACACCAGGGAGCACGGAGCCTGAGGGTCTGCGGTTCACCGCGGGGGCGCGGGGGGCGCCGGGAGCGCTGGTGTCCGCGGGTCGTCACCGGGCGTCGCGGACCGGCGGCGGGCGGTGCCACCCGGAACGGGGCGGCAGGGTCGGACTCAGCGGGGGCTCAGCGGGGGCTCAGCGGGGGCGCAGCGCGGCCACCGCGTCGATCACGTAGCCGACCTCCTCCGCGGTGTTGTAGTGCATCAGCCCCAGGCCGACCGCCCCGCCCTGCTCGCTGGCGCCGATCGCGTCGAACAGCTCGCGGGCGTAGCGGTCGCCGTCCCAGGCGCAGATCCCGCGCCGGGCGAGGTCGGCGGCCACCTGCCGGGGGCGCATGCCGTCCACCGTGAACGACAGCACCGGGGTGGGGCCGGCGGCGGCGCCGAGCACCTGCACGTGCCGCATCGCACGCAGCGCCTGGTCCAGCCAGTCGAACAGCTCGCTCTCGTAGGCGGCCACGGCCGTCATCGACCGGCGCAGCCGCTCCCGCCGGCTGCCCGAGGCCTCCCCGCACAGGCCGGCGAGGTGGTCGACGGCGGCGGCGACGCCCGCGTACAGCGGATAGGGCTGCCCGCCGATCTCGAAACGGTCGGGCACCCGGTCCGGGGAGGGCACGAGCTTGTCCGGCCACAGCTCGGCGAGCAGGTCCGGGTCGGCGACGACGGCGCCCACGTGCGGCCCGCACCACTTGTAGGCCGAGACCGTCAGGAAGTCCGCGCCCAGCGCCCGGCGGTCCAGCGGGTGGTGCGCGGCGGCGTGCACCGCGTCGACGAAGACCCGCGCCCCGACCCGGTGCGCGCGCTCGGCGATCGCGGCGACGTCCGGGCGGGTGCCGATGGCGCTGCTGGCGGCGGTGACGGCGACCAGCCGGGTCCGCGGGCCGAGCAGCTCGTCGTACTGCCAGTCGGGCAGCTCGCCGGTCTCGATGTCCACCTCGGCCCAGCGGACCTGCACGCCGCGCCGCTCGGCCAGCTGCACCCACGGCCGGATGTTGGCGTCGTGGTCCAGCCGGCTGACGACGATCTCGTCGCCCGGGCGCCAGGTGCGGGCCAGCGCCCGGGCCAGCACGTAGGTCAGCGTCGTCGCGCTCGGCCCCAGCACGACCCCCGCCGGGACGCCGCCGGTCAGGTCGGCCAGCGCGGCGCGGGCGCCGGCGACCAGCCCCTCGGCGCGCGCGGAGGCCGGGAACACCCCGCCCCGCGGCGCCACCGGGACCCGCATCGCCTGGGTGATCGCGTGCACGACGTTCTCCGGCACCAGCGTGCCCATCGGGCCCTCGGTGTGCACCAGCCCGTCGGACAGGCCCGGGAACTGGCCGCGGACGCGGGCGATGTCCAGCCGCGCGTCCCCCGATCCCATGTACACCGACCCTAGCCGCCCGGCGGGGGCGCCGACGGTCCGCACCGGCCCGGCGGCAGTCGCCCCGGGCGGGGCAGGATGGAGGGCATGACCATCCCCGGGAACGGCAGTGAGCGTCCGCAGCAGGTCGTCGTCGTCGGGCCGGACGGGCGGCCGGTCGGCACCGTGCCCCTGCCCGGCGGGGAGGAGGGCGGCCAGGACGGTGCCGCCGCCGTCGGCGACATGGTCGAGCAGCCCGCCAAGGTGATGCGGATCGGCACGATGATCAAGCAGCTGCTCGAGGAGGTCCGCGCCGCGCCCCTCGACGACGCCAGCCGGCAGCGGCTGCGCGACATCCACGCCTCGTCGATCCGCGAGCTGGAGCAGGGCCTGGCGCCGGAGCTGCGCGAGGAGCTGGAGCGGATCACCCTGCCGTTCAGCGAGGACTCCACGCCGTCGGACGCCGAGCTGCGGATCGCCCAGGCGCAGCTGGTCGGCTGGCTGGAGGGCGTGTTCCACGGCATCCAGACGGCGCTGTTCGCCCAGCAGATGGCCGCCCGGGCACAGCTGGAGGAGATGCGCCGGCGCGCGCTGCCCGGCGGCCCGAGCGCCGGCGTCCCGCAGCAGCCCGACTTCCGCCCCGGCGGCGGCCAGTACCTCTGATCCCGGCCCCGGGCCGGGATCAGGTCACCTGATCATCAAGCGTCCTCCCTCACGGTGTGCGGTGAGGGAGGACGCTCTGCGCTGAGGGAGGACGGCGTTCTCCCCCAGGTGACGCCGCCGTCCACAGGCGCGCCCGGACCGGCCGCCAGGCGTCTCCCGGCCCCGACACTCCCCGGCATGCACCCGGGTCTCGAGTTCGCCGAGCGGTCCCGCGGCGGCGTCTTCACCGTCGAGGACGCACGCCGCGCCGGTCTCCGCCCCGACCAGATCCGGTCGGCCGTCGTCTCCGGTGCCTGGCGCCCGCTGCGGCGCGGCATCTACGTGACGTCGGAGCGCTGGGCCGCGGCCCGCGACGTCCGTGCGCGGCACCTGCTCGCCGCCGCCGCCGCCCTCACCGCGCTCGACCCCGGCCCGGTGCTCAGCCACACGTCGGCGGCGCGGTTCCACGAGCTCGTCCTGCCTCGCCGGGTCGACGACGTCGTCCGCCTGACGCACCCCGACCAGTGGCGGAGCGGGAGGGGCTACCGGATCGCGGCCGCCGCCCTGCCGCCCGAGGACCTCGTCGTGGCCGATGCCCTCCGCGCGACCAGCGTGGCCCGCACGCTCCTCGACTGTGCTCGCGAGTGGTCCCTGACCGATGCGGTCGTCGCGATCGACAGCGCGATGCAGACGCGGAAGTGCCGGCGGGCCGACCTCACGGACGCCGTCCTGCGGCAGAGCCACTGGCGGGGCATCGGTGCCGCCGCGCGGGCGGTGGGCCTGTCGGACGGGCGAGCCGAGTCGCCGCTGGAGACCCGCGGGCGGCTGGCGATGCTCGCCACCGGCCTGCCCGCCCCGGAGCTGCAGGTGGAGCTGCACGGTCCACAGGGCTTCGTGGGGCGGGTGGACGCCTGGTTCGAGGAGGCCGCCGTCGCCGTCGAGTTCGACGGGGAGGTCAAGTACACCGATCCCTGGGGTGGCCGCACCCCGGCCGAGGTCGCCTGGGTCGAGAAGCGGCGCGAGGACCACGTCCGCGACCTCGACGTCCGCGTCGTCCGGGTCGTGCAGGAGGACCTGCCGCGCTTCGAGCGGGTGGCCGGACGGATCGACGAGCTGCTGCGGCGCCCGTTCACCGGCCCGCGACGCTTCCGCGTCGTCCGGACGCCCGAACCCGGCAGCGACCCCGCCGGCGCGGTCGCCTGACGCGCCGCCGTCGTCCTCCCTCACCGCAGAGCGTCCTCCCTCCCGGTCCACGGTGAGGGAGGACGCTCCACGATCAGGTCACCTGATCCCGGCCGGCCGGCCCCCGGGAACGGCGACGGCGCCGTCTCCCCCCGTGGGAGACGGCGCCGTCGTCGCGTGCGGCTAGACCGCGAAGCGGGCGATCGCCTGCTGCAGGTCGTCGCTCATCCGCGCCAGCTCGGCGGCGGCGCGCTGGGCGTCCTCGACGCGGGAGTTGGTCTCCTGCGTGCCGGCGGCGAGCCCGGAGATGGCGTCGGCGATCTGCTGCGAGCCGTTGGCCGCCTCCGCCACGTTCCGGTTCATCTCGTTGGTGGTCGCGGTCTGCTCCTCGACCGCCGCGGCGATCGTGGCCTGGAAGTCGTTGATCTCCCCGATCACCGAGCTGATCTGGCCGATGGCCTCGACGGCCCCGGCGGTGTCGGCCTGGATGGCCTCGACGCGGCGGGAGATGTCCTCGGTCGCCCGCGCGGTCTCCTGCGCCAGCTCCTTGACCTCGCTGGCCACCACCGCGAAGCCCTTGCCCGCCTCGCCGGCCCGGGCGGCCTCGATGGTGGCGTTGAGCGCGAGCAGGTTGGTCTGCTCGGCGATGCCGTTGATCAGCTTCACGACCGTGGCGATCTCCTGCGAGGAGTCGCCGAGCTTGCCCACGGTGCGGGTGGTGGTCTCCGCGACGGTCACCGCCTGCCCGGCGACCCGCGCCGCCTGGGTGGCGTTGGTGGCGATCTCGCGGATCGCGGACTCCATCTGCGACGAGCCGGCCGCGACGGTGTCGACGCTGGAGGCGACGTCCCCGGCGGAGGCCACGACGGCGTCGGCCTGGCCGGCCGCGGTGCGGGCGTTGTCGGCGATCGCGCCGGAGGCGGCGCTCAGCTTGCCCGAGGCGCCGGCCAGCCGCTGGGCGGAGTCGCCGACCAGGTGCAGCACCGCGCCGAGCGAGTCCAGCGTGTGGTCCAGCGACTGCGCGACCTCGCCGAGCTCGCCGCCGCCGGTCCGCCCGGCGCGCACCCGCAGGTCCCCGCCGGCGACCTGGGCCAGCACCTGGCGGATCCGCTGCACGGGCAGGGTCACGCTGCGGGCCACCAGCAGCGCCAGCACGACCGCCACCAGCAGGCCGGCGACGATGATCACCACGGTCACGGTGCGCGCGGAGGTGTAGGCGTCGCGGGCCTCCTCGGTCACGGCGACGGCGTGCGCGGCGGCCGCGTCGGACGCGACGACCAGCGACTCCTCGATGATCGACTCCTGCTCGTCCAGGGTCTGCACGAGCTGGCCGAGCTGCGCCGGCGCGAGGGTGGTCGCCCCCTGCTGCAGCTGGGCGAGCGTGGTCAGGTAGATCGCGACCGCCGCCTGGAAGTCGCCGAACGCCGTCCGGGCCTCGGCCGACAGCGGCATGGCCTCGACGGCCTCCATGTCGGCGGTCAGGCGCTCACCGATCTCCCCGACGTTCTGCCCGGCGCGGGCGATGCTCTCCGGCGGCAGGGTGGGGATGTTGGCCCGCGCGGTGTTCGCGGCCAGCTCCCACCAGTCCACCTGCAGCCGGCGCAGGCCGTCGAGCGGCTGCGCGCCGTCGGAGTGGACCTCGGCGGCCTTGGCGTCGAGGGTCGCCATCCGGGTGATGCCGAAGACGCCGACCCCCAGGGTGGTCAGGGCGACGACCAGGACCGCGCCGAGCACCCGGCTGCGCAGTCCCCATCCCCCGGTCCGCTGCGTGCTCCCCGTGTCGACCGACTGCGCGGCATCCATGCCCGGCAACTCCCACCTGTGCTCGACCGCGGCTCCTCCGCGGCCCCGACGGCAGGAGTGTCGGCAGCCGCCCGCCGGCCTTGAGCCGAGACGGATCCGTCCGGTGGGGTCAGAGCGCGGCGAGGAACGCGGCCACGCCGTCCTCCTCGTTGGTCCCGGTGACGTCCGTGGCGACGGCGAGCAGGTCGGGGTGGGCGTGGGCCATCGCGACCGCCCGGCCGCCGCCGGCCCGCACCCACTCGAAGACGGCGATGTCGTTGGGCATGTCACCGAAGACGACGACGTCGGCCGGGTCGACCCCGTGCTGCCCGGCGACCTTGGCCAGGCCGCTGGCCTTGGTGACGCCGGGGGCGGAGATCTCGGCGAGGGCGTCGTCGGAGGAGTTGGTCACGGTGGCCCGGCAGCCGGCGACCCGCTCGACCAGCGCGACGAACTCGTCCCGCGGCAGCGACTCGTGCCGGGCCAGCAGCTTGGCGGCGGGGGCGGCGACCATCTCGTCGAGGGTGGCCACGGCGACGCCGGGCGCGTCGAGGTCCCACCGCGGCTGGTAGACGGGCTCGTGCCGGAACTCCAGCCCGTACTCGACCGCGAACCAGGTGTCGGGCTGTACCCGCCGCAGCTCCGCCGTGACGTCCTGCAGGACGTCGGGGTGCAGCGCGTCCTCGTCGAGGATGGTGAAGCTCTCCAGGTCCAGCAGCACGGCGCCGTTGCAGCAGACCGCCGTGCCGTGCCGCAGCTGCTCGCGGATGCGCACCATCCAGCGCGGCGGCCGGCCGGTCGCCAGCACGACGGGGACGCCGCCGGCGCGCCAGCGCTCCAGCTCGGCGACCGTCTCCGGGCTGACGGTGTCGTCGCCGCGCAGCAGGGTGCCGTCCATGTCGCTGGCGATGAGCCGCGGCCGCCAGTCAGACACCGGCGGCCCCCGTCCCGAACAGCGCCTCCAGGTACCGGGCGACGCCCTCGGCGTCGTGCCCGCTGGTCCGGTGCTGGGCCGCGGCGCGCACCGCGGGGTGGGCGTTGGCGACGGCGACGGAGCGGCCGCCGGCCTCGGTGACCGCGGTGATCATCGGCAGGTCGTTGGGCATGTCGCCGAAGACGAGGACGTCGCCCAGGCCGACGCCGTAGCGCTCCAGGGCGACCGCCAGCCCGGTGGCCTTGGTGATGCCCGGCGGCAGCACCTCGATGAAGCCCAACCCGGCGTGGGTCAGCTCGGCGTCGCGGGGGTCCACCACCGAGCGGGCGCGGGCCAGCAGCTCGTCCTGGCCGAGGGAGGCCGAGCGGAGGAACACCTTGAGCACGGCCCCGGGCGGCAGCACCTGGTGGCGGGGCAGCAGGTGCGCGGGCTCGGGATAGGGCCACTCGAAGCCGTGCTGCACCCGCAGCTGGGTGTGCACCTCGCCCTGCTCGGCGGCGTCCTCGACGGCGACGACGAGCTCCCCCGCGACGTCCTCGATCCGCTCGATGACCGCCTGGGCGCGGTCGCGGGGCAAGCCGACGGTGCGCAGCACCTCGTCGCGCTCCAGGTCGACGACGAACCCGCCCTGGGCGAGGACGGCGATCCCCCGCCCGTCGAGTGCGACCCGGACGCTGTCGAGCAGCCGCGGCCCGCGGCCGGTCACGCCGACGACGGGCACGCCCGCGGCCCAGCAGCCCTCCAGCGCGGCGCGGGTGCGGGGCGTGACCAGGGAGTCGCCGTCGAGCAGGGTGCCGTCGAGGTCGGTGGCGACCAGCTTCGGCCGCCACGGCCCGAGGTCGCCCAGCTCGACGACCTCGTCGTACCCGTCGAGCACGCCGTGCGCCCGCACGGGTCCGGCCGGTCCCGAGGTCATGGCACCGGCACCGGCGCGGCCAGCGTCATCCCGGGGGTGAGCACCTCGTGGCCGCCGAGCCAGGGCCGCAGCGCCGCGGGCACGTGCACCGAGCCGTCGGCGCGCTGGTGCACCTCCAGCAGGCAGGCGATGGTGCGGGCGATCGCGCACAGGGTGCCGTTCAGCGTGGCCGCGGTCTGCGGCTTCCCGTCGGCGTCCCGGTAGCGGATGGCCAGCCGGCGGGCCTGGAAGGTGGTGCAGTCCGAGGTGCTGGTCAGCTCGCGGTAGGTGCCCTGGCTGGGGAACCAGGCCTCGATGTCGAACTTGCGCGCGGCGGACGTGCCCAGGTCGCCGGCCGCGATGTCGACCACCCGGTAGGGCAGCTCCAGGGCCTGGAGGAACTCCTCCTCCCAGGCCAGCAGCCGGCGGTGCTCCTCGGCGGCCTCCTCGGGCCGGCAGAAGCTGAACATCTCGACCTTGTCGAACCAGTGCACGCGGATGATGCCGCGGGTGTCCTTGCCGTAGGAGCCGGCCTCGCGGCGGAAGCAGGACGACCAGCCGGCGTAGCGGCGCGGGCCGCCGGACAGGTCCAGCACCTCGTTGGAGTGCATGCCGGCGAGCGCGACCTCGGAGGTGCCGACCAGGTACAGGTCGTCGCGCTCGACGCGGTAGACCTCCTCGTCGTGCTCGCCGAGGAAGCCGGTGCCCTCCATGGCCTCGGGGCGGACCAGCGCCGGGGCCACGACCGGGGTGAAGCCGGCGGCCACGGCCCGGCTGATCGCCAGCTGGGCGAGGGCGAACTCGAGCAGCGCGCCCGGGCCGGTGAGGAAGTAGAAGCGGGCACCGGAGACCTTGGCGCCGCGCTCCATGTCGATGGCGCCGAGGGCCTCGCCGATCTCCAGGTGGTCGCGCACGGGGAAGTCGTAGGCGGGCACCTCGCCGACGGTGCGCAGGAGAACGGCGTCGTCCTCCCCGCCGGGCGGGACGTCGTCGTGCACCACGTTGGCGATCCGCAGGTGCGCCTCGCGCAGGGCGGCGTCGGCCGCGCGCTGCGCCTCCTCGGCCTCCTTGACCTGCGCGGCCAGCGCCTTGGCCCGCTCCAGGACGGCGGGGCGCTCCTCCGGCGTGGCCTTCTTCACCGCCTGCGAGGCCGACTTCTGCTCGGCGCGCAGGTCGTCGGCCCGCTTGACCGCCTCGCGACGGGTGGCGTCGGCGGCGAGCAGGTCGTCGACGCGGGACTCGTCGGCCCCCCGGGCGCGCTGGCTGGCACGGACGACGTCGGGGTGCTCGCGCACGAGTCGCAGGTCGATCACCAGCCGATCGTAGGTGCCGGGCTGCGCGGGGCCCGGCACTCAGTCGCCGACCACCCGGACGGCGGGCAGCACGCCGCCGGCGGCGCTGCGCACGACGGCGGTCAGGTCGTCGCGCAGCGCGGCCAGCCGCTGCTCGCCGATCGCCTCCGCCCAGCCGCCCTCCAGCTCGGCCCAGACCTCCTCCACCTCGGCGAGCAGCGCGTGCCCCCGCCGGGACAGGGCGACCCGCTTGGCCCGCGCGTCGCCGGGGTGGGCCGCCCGCTCGGCGTAGCCGGCCGCGACCATCGCGTCGACCAGCTTGGACACCGCCTGCTTGCTCGTGCCGAGGGTGGCGGGGAGGGCCCGCAGGTCGACCGGGCCGCTGCGCAGGGCCAGGAGGACGAAGCCGAACGCCGGCCGGACGTCGGTCCACCCGCGGTCGGCCAGCCGCCGGTGCAGGTCGTCCACCAGCAGCCGGTAGGCCATGGCGAACAGCCGCGCGAGCGGGACCGGCGGCTCGCTCACCGGGCCCACGGCGGCGTGAACGGCTCACCGTCGGCCAGCTGCGCCTGCCCGCCGACGGGCAGGCAGCACACCGCGCGCAGGGCGTCCCGCCCTGCGGCGGAGAGGGCGAACGGCACGCCCGGGGGGACGACGATCGTGTCACCGGGCCCCGCCGCGGACGACTCCCCGTCCAGCCACACCTCGGCCCGGCCGGCGAGCACGACGAACACCTCCTCGCGGGTGAGCGTGTGCGGGGCGCCGACCTCCCCCGGCGCGAGCTCGACGGTCCAGACACTCGTCTCGGCCGAGCCGCGGGACGGCGTGGCCAGCGACGTGAAGCGGGCGCCGGCCAGCTCGTGGGTCGGCGCGGGCGGAGCGGGGACGACGGGCATGACGACCTCCACGGTCAACCAGGTTGACGATCGGTGCGTCGAGCATGCTCCGCCCGCGACGATCGGTCAACCACGTTGACGACCGTCCGGGTGAGCCGCCCGGGCCGGGCAGACCCGCATCGCCGCCCCCTGATCCGGGGCACGACGCGGCTCCACGGTCGCCGGCCCGGCTCCACCCTCGCCGCGAACGGATCCGGCGAGGGCGCGGTGCGGGACAATGGACCCATGCGGTTCCTGCAGCGACCCTCGCACGACCTCACCTACGCCGACGTGTTCATGGTGCCCAACCACTCCACCGTGGGCTCCCGGCTCGAGGTCGACCTGACCACGCCGGACCGGGTGGGGACGACGATCCCGGTCGTGGTGGCCAACATGACCGCCATCTCCGGCCGGCGGATGGCCGAGACCACCGCCCGGCGCGGCGGGCTGGCCGTGATCCCGCAGGACATCCCGGTCGACGTGGTCTCCGAGGTCATCAGCTGGGTCAAGTCCCGCCACCCGGTCTACGACACCCCGATCACGCTGGCGTCGACGTCGACCGTCGGCGAGGCGCTGTCGCTGCTCACCAAGCGCGCGCACGGGATCGTCGTGGTCGTCGAGGGCGGCAGCCCGGTCGGCGTGGTGACCGACGGCGCCTGCCAGGGCGTGGACCGCTTCACCCAGCTGTCGGAGGTCATGGCCCGCGACCCGCTGACCATCCAGGCCGGCACCGACCTGCCGAAGATCTTCGACGTCCTGTCCGACGAGCGGGTCAGCGCCGCCCCGGTGGTCGAGGGCGACCGGCTGGTCGGCGTGATCACCCGCAAGGGCGCGCTGCGCTCGGCGCTGTACCAGCCGGCGGTCGGGCAGCACGGGCAGCTGCTCACCTCGGCCGCGGTCGGCATCAACGGCGACGTCGCCGGCAAGGCCGGCGCGCTGCTGGCGGCCGGCGTGGACGTGCTCGTCGTCGACACCGCGCACGGCCACCAGGAGAAGGCGGTCGAGGCCGTGCGCGCCGTCCGGTCGGTGGCCGGGCCGGTGCCCGTGGTGGCCGGGAACGTGGTCACCGCCGGCGGCACCCGGGACCTGATCGAGGCCGGCGCCGACGTCGTCAAGGTCGGCGTCGGGCCGGGCGCCATGTGCACCACCCGGATGATGACCGGCGTCGGCCGGCCGCAGTTCTCCGCGGTCGAGGAGTGCGCGGCGGCCGCCCGCGAGCTGGGCAAGCACGTGTGGGCCGACGGCGGCGTGCGCCACCCCCGCGACGTCGCGCTGGCCCTGGCCGCGGGCGCGGCCAACGTGATGGTCGGCTCCTGGTTCGCCGGCACCTACGAGAGCGCCGGCGACATCCACGACGACGGCAACGGCCGGCTCTACAAGGAGTCCTTCGGCATGGCCTCGGCCCGCGCGGTCAAGGCCCGGACCTCGGCGCAGAGCGGCTTCGAGCGCGCCCGCGCCGGGCTGTTCGAGGAGGGCATCAGCTCCTCCCGGATGTACCTCGACCCCGCCCGCCCCGGCGTGGAGGACCTGATCGACCAGATCGTCGCCGGGGTGCGGTCGTCCTGCACCTACGCGGGCGCCCGCACGGTCGACGAGCTGCACGAGCGCGCCGTCCTGGGGGTGCAGAGCGCGGCCGGCTACGAGGAGGGCCGGCCGCTGCCGACCAGCTGGTGAGGGCCTGCGGGTGAGGGCACTGCCGCAGGAGCGCTTCGAGGAACTGGTCGCCGACGCGCTCGACGAGGTGCCGGCCGAGCTCATGCGCCTGCTGGACAACGTCGTCGTCCTGGTGGAGGACCGCGACCCCGAGGAGCCCGACCTGCTCGGCCTCTACGTCGGGGTGTCGCTGACCGAGCGCGGCTGGCAGTACGGGGGCGAGCTGCCCGACCGGATCATGATCTACCGCGAGGCCATCTGCGACGTCTGCGAGACCGAGGACGACGTGGTGGAGGAGGTCACGATCACCGTCGTCCACGAGATCGCCCACCACTTCGGCATCGACGACGACCGCCTGCACCAGCTCGGCTGGTCGTAGCCCTCGACGAGATCTGCACACTCGTCACCATCAGCGGCTGATGGTGACGAGTGTGCAGATCTCGCGGAGGAGGGCCCGCGTAACGTGATCGCCGTGGCCGAGGTCAAGAGCAGTGGGCTGCCGATCAAGATGCTGCACGACCGGGTGCTGGTCTCCCTGCGCAAGGAGGACGGCGAGCGCCGCTCCACCGGCGGCATCCTGATCCCGGCCACAGCCCAGGTCGCCAAGCGGCTGGTGTGGGGCGAGGCCCGCGGCATCGGCAACAGCGTCCGCCAGGTGAAGGTCGGCGACCAGGTGCTGTTCTCCCCCGAGGACCAGCACGAGGTCGAGGTGCACGGCGAGGACCTGGTCATCCTGCGCGAGCGCGACGTGCACGCCGTCGCCGCCGAGCGCATCGACGACGCCAACACCGGCCTCTACCTCTGAGCCGCGTCAGCCCGAGTCGCCCGTGCGCGCGTGCCGCGCGACCACCTCGGTCATGTCGGTGAGGAACCGGGCGACGACGCCGATCTCCTCGTCGGTGTAGCCGCGCATCGCCTCGACGAGGTCGGCGGCGAGCCCGCCGAAGTGCTCCCCGCCGGCGGCCAGCGCCTCCTCGGTCATCTCGAGCACGACGCGGCGCCGGTCCTGCGGGTCGCGGACGCGGCGCAGGTGCCCGGCCCGCTCCAGCCGGTCGACCAGGGCGGTGACCGACGCCGAGCGCAGGTCCACCGCGGCGCCCAGCCCGCCGGCGGTGAGCGCCTCCCCGCGGCGGGCGGCGTCCATGACCGCCACCAGCGCGCGGACGTCGGTGCGGCCCAGCCGGTGGTCCAGCGCGAAGCGCTGGCCGACCGCGTCGAGCTCCACGTTGAGCCGGCGCAGCAGCAGCCCCACCTCACGCCGCGCCGCCGTCGCGGCCTCGCTCCCGCTCTCCATCGCACCCCCGTCCGGTTGGCCGATCCTGCCGCACCGCGATAACCTCTCGATCGTCGAGATTATCGCCTATCGAGGGACCCGCCGTGTCGCGCAGGACCGCCCGCTGGCTGCTGCCGGCCCTCGTCGTGCTCGCCTGGCTCGCGCTGTCGGCGCCGCTGGGCTCCCTCGGCGGCCGGCTCGGCGACGTCCAGACCAACGACTCCGCCGCCTTCCTCCCCGACAGCGCCGACTCGACGCGGGTCAGCGAGCTGCTGCGGGAGTTCGACACCGAGCGCTCCCTGCCCGTCGTCCTGCTGTGGGAGTCCGACGACGGCCCGCTCGACCCCGCCGCCCTCGCCGAGGTCACCGCCCGGGTCGACGAGGCGGTCGCGCTGGCCGACGAGGCCGGCGCGCTCAACGGCGCACCCTCCCCGCCCCTGCCGTCCGAGGACGGCGAGGCGGTCCAGGCCGTCCTCCCGTTCAGCCCCGACCTCGGCGAGGCGCTGGCCGGCGTGGTCGAGGACCTGCGCGCCCTGCCCGGGGTGGACGGGACGACGGCCTACGTCACCGGCCCCGGCGCCCTGTTCAACGACTTCGCCGAGGGGTTCTCCGGCATCGACGGGCTGCTGCTGCTCGCCGCGTTCGGCGTGGTGCTGCTCATCCTGCTGGTCGTCTACCGCAGCCCGCTGCTGCCGCTGCTGGTCATCGGCACGGCGGGCCTCGCGCTGACCGCCACCCTGGCGGTCGCCTACCTGCTGGCCGACCGCGGGTGGATCGAGGTCAACGGGCAGAGCCAGGGCATCGCCTCGATCCTCGTCGTCGGCGCGGCGACCGACTACGGCCTGCTGCTGGTCGCCCGGTACCGGGAGGAGCTGCGCCGGGAGGAGTCCCGGTTCACCGCCATGCGCGCGGCGCTGCGGCAGTCGTGGGAGCCGATCGCCGCCTCCGGGGCCACCGTCGTCCTGGGGGTGGCCTGCCTGCTCTTCTCCGACCTGGGCAGCAACCGCGCCCTGGGTCCGATCTCGGCCGTCGGCATCGCGCTGGCCGTGCTCGCCGCGCTGACCCTCCTGCCCGCGGTCCTGGCGCTGCTCGGCCGGGCGGCCTTCTGGCCGTTCCGGCCCCGGTACGGCAGCGAGCAGGCCCACGGCCGGGGCTGGGAGCGGATCGCCGAGGTGGTCGGCCGACGGCCGGGCCGGGCGCTGCTGGGCAGCGCCGGCCTGCTGGTGGTGCTGGCGGCCTTCGTCCCGGCGTTCGACGCCGACGGGATCCCGCTGTCGGAGGCGGTCCGCGGCGGGTCGCCGTCCGGCGAGGGGCAGGTCGCCCTCGCCCGGCACTACGACGCCGGGTCGGCCACGCCGGCGACCATCGTCACCCCGGCCGGGGACTGGCCGGCCGTCGCCGACGCCGCCGCCGCGGTGGACGGCGTCGCGGCCGTCGCCCCCTGGGCCGGGGACGGCCCGCCCGACCCGCAGGCCGCCCCGGTGGAGGTCGACGGCCTGGTCCGGCTCGACGCCACGCTCGCCGACGCCGCCGACAGCACGCGGGCGCAGGAGACCGTGGCGGACCTGCGGGAGGCCGTGCGCGCGGTCGACCCGGACGCGCTGGTCGGCGGCCCGACGGCGCAGGACCTCGACACCCAGGAGACCGCCGCCCGCGACCTGGCGGTGATCGTGCCGCTGGTCCTGCTGGTGGTCACCGTCGTGCTGGCGGTGCTGCTGCGCGCACTGGTCGCCCCGGTGCTGCTGGTGGCGACCACCGTGCTCAGCACCGCCGCCACGCTCGGCCTCGGCGCCCTGGTGTTCGACCCGCTGCTCGGCTTCCCCGGCAGCGACCCGCAGGTGCTGCTCATCGGGTTCGTCTTCCTGGTCGCCCTCGGCATCGACTACACGATCTTCCTGATGACCCGGGCCCGGGAGGAGTCCGCGCGGCACGGGACGCGGGAGGGCGTGCTGCGCGCGCTCGCCGTCACCGGCGGGGTGATCACCAGCGCCGGGCTGGTCCTGGCGGCCACGTTCGGCGCGCTCACCGTGCTGCCGCTGGTGATCCTCATCCAGCTGGGCTTCCTGGTCGGCGCGGGCGTCCTGATCGACACCTTCGTCGTCCGCACGCTCGTGGTGCCGGCCGCCGTACGGCTGCTCGGCGACCGCGTCTGGTGGCCCGGCCGGCCGGGGCGCGTCCGGCACTGAGCGGCGGCCTTGCCCCCGGCCCGGCGGCGGGCCAGGGTCGGGCGCATGGCTCCCGGGCGGCCGCTGCGCGTCGCGGTGCTGGGCCCCGGCGGGGTCGGCGGCCTGCTGGCCGTGCTGCTGGCCGGCGGCGGGTCCGACGTGCTGTGCCTGGCCCCGCCGGCGACGGCCGCGCACCTGGACCGCGCCGGCCTGCGGCTGGTCAGCGCCCGCTTCGGCGACCGGACGGCGGCCGTGCGCGGGGCCACGGCGCTGACCGGGGCCGTCGACGTCTGCCTGGTCACCACCAAGGCCACGCAGCTGGCGGCGGCGCTGGACCGGGTGCCCGCCGACGTCCTGGGCGGGGCGCTGCTGGTGCCGCTGCTCAACGGGCTGGAGCACGTGGACCTGCTGCGGGCCCGCTACCCGGACGCCCGGACCGTCGCCGGCAGCATCCGCGTCTCGGCCGCCCGCACCGCCCCCGGGGTCGTCGAGCACAGCGGCTCGCTGGCCGAGGTGGCGCTGGGGCCGGATGCCGAGGTCCTGGCCGGGGCGCTGCGGCCGACCGGGATCGACGTCGTCGTCCGGCCGGGCGAGCGCGCGCTGCTGTGGGCCAAGCTGGTCTTCCTGGCGCCGCTGGCGCTGACCACGACGGCGCTGGGCGCCCCGATCGGCGCGGTGCGGGAGCGGCGCCCCGACCAGCTCGCCGCCGTGGTCGCCGAGGTGGCGGCCGTCGCCGGCGCGGACGGCGCCGGCACCGACCCGGAGGCCACCCTCGGCGCGCTGCGGGCCCTGCCGGCGGACACCCGCTCGTCGATGGAGCGCGACGCCGCTGCGGGCAACCCGACCGAGCTCGAGGCGATCGGCGGCGCGGTGCTGCGGGTGGCCGAGCGGCGGGGGGTCGCCGTCCCGGAGACGGCGCGGGTCGTCGCCGACCTGCGGGCCCGCCTGGGCGGCTAGGGCCGGCCGGCGCGGACCCCGGCCAGCCAGGCCTCCGCGTCGGTGAACGCCGCGTCCGTCGCCTCCTCGGCGACCGGCCGGTTCTCCCGGTCGTCGGCGCGCGGGTAGGAGCCCAGGAAGCGGACGTCCTCGCAGACCCGGTGCAGCGCGGCCAGCGCCTCCCCCACCCGGGCCTCGGCGACGTGCCCCTCGCAGTCCAGGGAGAAGGAGTAGACCCAGCGCCGCGAGCGGGTGGGGCGGGACTCGATGCGGGTCAGGCTGATCCCCCGGACGGCGAACTCGCGCAGCACCTCCAGCAGCGCCCCGGTGCGGTCGGCGACGACGGCCACCAGCGAGGTCTTGTCGTTGCCGGTGGGCGCGGGCAGCGGCCCGGGCGGGGCGACCACGACGAAGCGGGTGACCGCGCCGCGGTGGTCGGCGATGTCCTCGGCGATCGGCACCAGCCCGTACCGCGCGGCGGCGATCGGCGCGCAGACGGCGGCGTCGTACCGGCCCGCGGCGACCGCCTCCGCCGAGCCGGCCGTCGAGGTCTCCGGCTGCGGGGCCAGGCCCGGCAGGTGGGTGCCGAGCCAGCGGGCGGTCTGCGCCAGCGCGTGCGGGTGGCTGGCCACCGAGCGGACGTCGTCCAGGGTGGTCCCCGGGCGGCCGGCCAGCACGAACGTCGGCTCGAGGAAGACCTCGCGGGTGATCAGCAGCGGGTCGCCGTCGGCCAGGCCGTCCATCGTGGCCGGCACCGAGCCCTCGATGCTGTTCTCGAACGGCACCAGCGCGGCGTCCACCTCGCCGGCCCGGACGGCGGCCAGCGCGGCGGCCACGGTGGGCCGCGGCGAGCGGGGGGCGTCGTCCCCGACGGCCCTGCTCAGCGCCGCCTCGGCGAAGGTACCCTCGGGGCCGAGGTAGGCGTACCTCGTCGGGAAGGTGCTGGTGGGCTGCGTGCTGCCGGGCGCGGACACCCGACGAGGGTAGTGCGGGCGGGGTGGACGGGACGTCACCCCGGGGGAACCGCCGCGCCACCGGCCGCTGCGGCCGGCCCGCCAGCGCACCGAGTGGAGGGATGCGTGACACCCGGCACCATCCGCGTCACGGAGGGTGATCTGGATGCTGCGCTGTGGCGTCTCCTGGCCGCCGGTGACCGGGTCGACCCCCTCGCGTTCGCCCGGGAGCACGACGACGCCGCCGACCTGCTCGCCGCCGCGACCGACCCGGCCTGGGTGGCCTGGCGGCACGCGTTCGACGCCCGCCGGGCGCTGATCGACGCCGACGTCGACGCGGCCACCGCGGCCACGGGCGCGGCCCGGACGGCGCTGGGCGGCTGCGCCCCCTCGGCCCGGACGGCGCTCACCCTCGCCTACCTGGCCCACGTCGAGGCCACCGCCGACCACGTGGACGCCGCGATGCTGCTGGCCGTCGACGCCAGCCTGCTGGCCGAGGCCTCCGGCGGGGGCGCGGGCCGGGCGCGGCACCAGGCCCACCTGTGGCTGTCGCTGACCCTCGGCGCCCTGGACCTCGAGCAGCTCGCGGTGGACCAGGCGCTGCAGGGCTCGCGGGTCGCGGCCGGCCTGCCCGACCTCGGCGACCGGTGGCAGCTGCTGCGGCTGTGCGCCCAGCAGCACGTGGAGCTGGCGCAGACCCAGTGCCGGCGCGGCGAGGACGAGCGCGCCGCCGAGCTGGCCGAGGTCGCGATCGCCTGCGCCACCGAGGCCCGCGCCCTGGAGTGGGAGGCCGACCCGGCCGACGCCGACCTGCTCGACGTCGTCCAGGCGTGGGCCATGGCCTGCGCCGGCGACCGCGAGGGCGCGCTGGGCCCGCTGCGCCGGGCGCACCGGCGGGTGCACCGCGACGGCGGCGTCTGGCTGCGCGGCTACACCGACCTGGTGCTCGCCCGGCTGCTGGCCCGCCTGTCCGCCGACCGCGCCGGCGGCGGCCACGCCGAGGAGGCCACCGACCTGCTGGTCGACGCCGCCGGGGCCTTCGCCGCGACCGGCGACCGGCGCCGCTACCGCCAGTGCCTGCTCGAGCTCGGCCAGGCCACCGCCGCCCAGGGCCGGCCAGCCGAGGCGCTGCACTGGCTGGAGGCCTACCGCGGCGAGGCCGGTCGCGCGCACGCCCGCAGCCGGGAGCTGTGGGCGGAGATGTTCGTCCGGCGCAGCCGGCTGCGCGAGGCCGAGCGGCAGGCCGCCGTCCTGCGCACCTACGCCCTGCAGGACCCGCTCACCGGCCTGGGCAACCGGCGCAGCGCCGAGCGACGGCTGGGCAGCATGCCGCTGGGCCAGGCGCCGCTGTCGCTGGCCGTCGTCGACGTCGACCGGTTCAAGGAGGTCAACGACGACACCTCGCACTCGCACGGCGACGAGGTGCTGCGGCGGGTGGCCGACCTGCTGCGCGAGCACTGCCGCACCGGCGACGAGGTGTACCGGTGGGCCGGCGACGAGTTCCTCGTCGTGCTGCCCGAGGCCACCGAGAGCCAGGCGCTGCTGGCGATGGAGCGGCTGCGGGCCGCCGTCGCCGACGCCGACTGGGGCGACCTGCAGCTGCCCGAGCCGGTGACGGTGAGCATCGGCGTCGCCACCGCCCCGCCCGACCCGGAGCAGGCGGCGGTGCCGTCGGGCTGGCGCTCCCTGTTCGACACGGCCGACCTGCACCTGTTCAGCGCCAAGCGGGGCGGCCGCAACCGGGTGCGGGCGCCCGGCGGTGAGAACGCATGACCACCTCCCCCCGCTGGGGCGCCTGTGACGAAACGGACGACGCCCCGCCCACCGCCCGGCGCGCCCCCCGGCCGGTGCGTGACAGCCCGGACGACGCGGTGCACAGTGCGCTCGTGCCACCGGGAGCCCTGCACCACCGGGTGACCGCTGCCCTCTCCGACTGGCGGCTCGACGACGCCGAGGAGCTGCTCGCCGACGTCGGGGGCGACCCCTCCCCCTACGCCGCGCCCACCGTCCCCGCGGCCGACGCCGACGCCGCTCTCGGCCGCGCCTGGGCGGACACCCTCCGCGCCGAGCTGCTCGTCCGCCGGCTGCGCATGGCCGGCTTCACCCTCGTCGGCGACCCCGTCGAGCCGCTGCCCGGCGAGCCGCCGGTCGCCCCGCTGGACCTGCACGCCGGGGTGGCCGGCCTGCTCGACCGCCCGGCCGGCGACGGCGACGCGCAGGCCGAGCCGGCCGCTCGCGCCGCGCTGGCGATCGCGCTGGTCCGCTCGGCGAAGGCCGCCTTCGAGGCCAGCGACGACGACCTGCAGCGGGCCGCCGGTCTGGCCCGCCACGCGCGGATCGAGCTGCTCTCGCGCCGGATCGACGCGGCGATGGACGAGGCCGTCGAGGCCGCCAGCCTGCTGGACCCCGCGCTGCCGCCCTCCCCGCTGCTCGTCGACACGCTCGCCACCCTGGCCGGCGTGCTGGCCGACCTGGAGCTCATGCCGCTGGCGCTGGACTACCAGCGCCGCGCACACGAGACCGCGCTGGCCGCCGCGGCCGCGCCGGAGGCGCCCGACCCGGCCGACGGCGGGGGCGGCGAGGTGCTGGTCGCCCGCGCCGCGACCCGGCTCGGTGAGCTGAGCGCGGAGCTGGGCGAGGGGCTGCTCGACGACGGCGTGCCCGACTCCGCCGGGCCGCACTTCGCCGAGGCCCGCCGGCTGGCCGAGGAGGCGCTGGCGCTGCTGCCGCCGGAGGCCGGCGAGGCGGTCGTGGCCGCGCAGATCGTGCACGGCTGGGCGCTGGTCGGGCTCGGCGAGCACGCCGCCGCGGCCGGGCCGCTGCGCGCCGCCGTCCGGATCACCAGCGCCACCGGCGACCGGGCGCTGCTGGCCGCCGCGCTCCTCGCGCTGGGCCGCGCGCTGCGCCGACAGGGCGACGGCCGCGGCGCCGACGAGCAGCTGGCCCGGGCGCTGGCGCTCGCCACCGAGCACGGGCTGCCCCGGCTGCGCCGCGCGGCGCTGCGCGAGCTGTGCACGCTGCACGCCGAGCTCGACGACGCCGGCCGGGCGCTGCCCTACCTGCAGGCCTACCTCGCCGACGAGCTCGACCGGGTCGACGAGCGGCGCACCCGCTGGGTGGAGCTGTTCGGCCGGCGCAAGAGCCTGCTGGAGACCGAGCGCGCCGCCGGGCAGCTGCGCCGGCAGGCCTACGAGGACCCGCTGACCCACCTGCCCAACCGCCGCTACGCCGAGGCCCGCCTCGACGGGCTGCTCAGCGCCGGGACCACGCCCGCGCTGGCCGTCGTCGACGTCGACCACTTCAAGTCGATCAACGACGCGATCGGGCACCCCGGCGGCGACGCCGTGCTGCGCGTCGTCGGCGACCTGCTCATCGAGGGCTGCCGCGACACCGACGAGGTGTGCCGCTGGGCCGGGGACGAGTTCGTCGTCCTGCTGCCCGAGACCACCGCCGAACAGGCCGAGCGGGCGCTGGAGCGGATCCGCCGGGCGGTCGCCGCGCACGACTGGACGGCGCTCGGGCTGCGGCGCCCGGTGACGATCAGCGTGGGCATCGCCTCGGCGACCCGCGGCGACGACCGGCGCACCCTGTTCGCTGCCGCCGACGGGGTGCTCTACGACGCCAAGCGCTCCGGCCGCGACCGCGTCGTCCGGCTGTCGGCGGTCACCCAGCGGACCGGCGGCCCGCTGGACGCGCCGGCCGACCCCGCGCCGGCCGAGCCCGCCCCGGCCGAGCCGCCCGCAGCCCCCGCCGCGGCGGTCTCCGGCGGCTTCGCGCCGCTGCTGCTCGAGCCCACGGCCGCCGACGTCCCGCTGAGCGCCCCGCGCCCGGACCAGCCGGCGCCGCCGGTGCCCGCGCCGGTCCCCGAGCGCGGCCCCGAGCCCGACGTGGTGTGGGCCTCCGGGCGCAGCACCGAGCAGGTGCTGGCGCTGGTCCGCGAGGCGCGCGGGGAGCACCCCGACCGGCCGGCGGTCGTCGTCCGGGCCGCGGCCGAGACGCTCGTGGCGCTGGCCGGCGAGCACGACGGGGCCACCACCGTGGACGCCGCCGCGATGTCGGCCGCGGTCGGCCCGCTGCCGGAGCCGCGTGGCCGGGTCGTCGTCCTCTCCGCCGGCGGCGGCGACGCCGCGGTGGCCGCCGAGGCCGCGTTCGCCGCGCGGGTCACCGGCACCGACGTCGTCCGCGTCGCCGACGTCGGCGGCTCCCGGATGTACCGCGGCCTGCCCGACCCGGCGGTGCTCGCCGACGCCGACTGCCTCGTCGTCGTGGCCGGGCTCGACGCCTCCCTGGCCGGGCTGGTGGCGGCGACCACCGACGTCCCGGTCGTCGCGGTGCCGACCTCGACGGGGCAGCCCGGCTCGTTCGGCGGCTTCGGCGCGCTGCTCACCATGCTCAACTCCGCCACCCCGGGCGTGGTGGTGAGCAACATCGACAACGGCCACGCGGCCGGCGTCTTCGCCGCCCGCATCGCCCGGAGGACGGCCGCCCGCTAGGGCGGTCGTGCCCGGTGGCGGGCCCGGAGGGTCCCCGCCGGGTGCGACATCAGCGGCCCGGCCCGGGTCGGGGACGGCACCTGGCCGCGGTGCGGTCCGGGAGGACCGCGGTGTCGTCGCGACCCTCCGGGCCCGCCGCCGGTCACGGCACCTGCCTCGACCTCATCCCCCGGCCGACCAGCGGGACGGCGGCCAGCATCACCGCGGCGACCGCGAGCGCGCCGCCGACCGCCCAGGCCGCGAACACCACCAGCGCCGCCAGCTCCAGGCCCACCCCTGCCAGCGAGGTCAGCGTCGCCCGGTAGCGGCCGGTGATCCGCTCCTGCAGCCGCGTCTCGCCGACCACCAGCACGGCGAGGTAGAGCCCGTAGGACGCCGCGAGCAGCGTGATCGCCGCGGGCGACGCCCAGAGCGCGGCCCCCGCCAGCAGCGCGGCCGCCGCGGCCAGCAGCGCGGGCAGCGCGGCGCTGGGCAGCCGGGCGGCGCGCCCGCCGAGGCCCGCGCCCAGCGCTCCCGCCATCGACACCGCCAGCACCGCGGCCGGGACCGCCGGCTCGGGCACGCCCCAGTCCCCGGCCATGACCGGCAGGTACTCCTCGACCGCGTCCAGGCCGCCGAGCACCGCGACGGCGACGACGACCAGCCGCAGCCCGGGCCGGCGCAGCGCCTCGCCCACCGCGCGGCGCAGCGGCACGCCCGCGCCGTCGCCGTCCCCGTCGGCCACCGGCGGCGCGGACGGGAAGCGCAGCGCCAGCGCCGCGGCGGCCAGGCAGACGGCCACGCTGGCCCAGCCGACCAGCGCGTAGCCGCCGGCCGCGAACAGCACGGTGGCCAGGACCGTCGTCGGCACCTGGACCAGCAGCTCGGCCGCCGTCGTCCAGCCGTGCACGCGGGCGAACGCCCCCTCCGCCCCGCGCGCGGCCAGGCCGTCGTAGACCACGGCCTCCGCGGTGCCGGAGACCAGCGCGCCGGCGACCCCCCAGACGACGAAGCCGGCGGCGAACGACGCGGGGGTGGGCACCGCCGTCCACAGGGCGAACGCCACGGCCTCCAGCACGCCGGAGAGCACCAGCGCGCCGCGCCGCGACCAGCGGTCGGCCAGCACCCCGGCGGGCACCTCGGCCAGGAAGGCGGTGACCGACCACAGCGCGAACAGCCCGGAGACCTGCGCCTGCGTCAGCCCCGTGTCGAGGAACAGCAGCGCGTACAGCGGGTAGTACGGCACGAGCCCGGCCAGGGCGGTCCAGCCGACGGCGAGGCGCGCCAGGGGCCGGGCGGCGGCCGGCAGCGGGGCCGGCCGGGTGCGGGACCGGTGTCAACGGAACGGCATGCCGCGGACCGTACCGGGGCCCGGCGGCGGGCGTCGCCCTCTTTCCGGCTGGCCCCCCGGGGCCACAGGATGGCCCGAGCGGCCCCGTGCCGCGGGCACACCAGGACACGTCCCGAGTCGCTCCCCCGCAGGAGGTGCCATGCCCGCCCTGTCGCCGGCCATCGTGTGCCGGACCGTCGTCGTCCTCGCGTTCCTCGTCCCGCTGGCCGCCGCCGGCACGTCCGCCGGCGCGGCCGCCGGGCTCGCCCTGGCGCTGGTCGCGCTGTGGCTGGCCCCGCTGCTCGTCGCCCGGCCGGTCGCGCGCCGCCCGGTCGAGGCGCCGGCCGCCGGCCTGGTGCTCGAGCCGGCCGAGACGGGGGCGGGCTGACGGCCCGGCGGGGTCAGGTGAGCTCGGCGACCGCCTCGATCGCCAGGGCGATGCCGAACACGAAGAAGAGGGCCGCGGCGCCGTAGGCGATGGCCTTCTCCGGCAGCCGCTTGCCCAGCGCCCGGCCGACGACGATGGCCAGCGCGTCGGCGGCGACCATGCCCAGCGTCGAGCCGACCCAGGTGCCGAACCAGCCGTAGTCGGTGGCCAGGGTGATCGTGGCGAGCATCGTCTTGTCGCCCAGCTCGGCGAGGAAGAACGCGGTGCCGACGGCGATGACGGCCGACCGCACCGCGCGGCTGGCCTTGAGCTGCTCCTCCTCGGTCAGCGTGTCCCCGTGCAGCGTCCAGACGCCGAAGGCGACGAAGGCGACGGCGGCGGCGAGGTTGATCCAGCCGGTGGGCAGCGTCGTGCCGAGGCCGTAGCCGATGCCGACCGACACCAGGTGGACCACCGCGGTGGCGACCGTGATCCCGATGAGGACCGGCCAGACGCGGAAGCGGGTCGCGAAGGTCAGGGCCATGAGCTGGGACTTGTCGCCCAGCTCGGCCACGAAGATGACGCCGAAGGAGACGAGGGTGCTGACGAAGACGGCGTCCACAGGACGGTAGGGCCTCTCTGGTCCGGCCGGGGCGGGGTGCGAGACCTCGACCCGGCAGCATGCTGCCTGGGTCGAAGGTCTCGCCCGCCTCGCCGGAGCGGGGCCGCGCGGCCGGACCGGCCGGACGAACCGGCTCGGTCAGTGTGTCGACCGCGACATTGGGGGCTACTCCCCTTCGCTGGTCCCGCACACTACCCGCTCGCCGCGGGATCGTCGCCCTGTACGGCCGGTGACCGTGGGCACAGCCGCCGCGGTCACCGGAGCGGGTCGGGCGGCTCCGGCGGGCCGGGGTCCTCCCCGGCGACGGCGGGGCGGGGGAGCAGCCGCAGGCGCCGGCCCGTCCTGGCCGCGGCCGCCACGGGCGCCGCCCACACCGCGGCCAGCGCCAGGCCGAGCCAGACGGCGGCGCCGGCCGGCTCCCCGGCCACCGCCAGCGCGACGAGGTAGACCGCCACGACGAGCGTGCGGCACGCGGTCGGGACCACCGGCAGTCGCGCCATGCCGCTCACCGCCCCGTCCCCGACGAGGCGGGCACCGGCACCGAGATCCCGTAGTCGCGGATCTTGCGGTAGATCGTCGCGCGGGACATCGACAGCCGCCGCGCCGCCTCGACCTTGCTGCCCCGGCTGTCCAGCAGCGCCTCGACGATGGCGTCGCACTCCAGGTTCTCCAGCGGCGTCAGCACCCGCCGCGTCTGCGTCCGGCACTCCGGCGGCAGGTCGGCCGGCTCGATCACCCCGGCCCGCCGGCGGGCGAGGACCTTGCGCAGGACGTCGACCAGCTGGGCGACGTTGCCCGGCCAGCGGTTGTGCGTGAACACCCGCAGGACCTCCGGCGAGCAGGTGGGCGGCGTCCCCTGCGCGAGCCGGGCCAGCAGGTGCGGCACCAGCTCGGCGACGTCCTCCACGTGGTGGCGCAGCGGCGGGACCGCGACGGTGCGCGGGAAGTGGGGCAGCAGCGCCGCGGCGTCCAGCAGCTCCTGGCCCGTGCCGGCCACGGTCACCGCGACCCACGGCCGGTGCGGGTCGGCCGCGTCGCCGTACGGTTCGAGCACGTCGGGCAGCTCCTCCAGGACCGCGCGCGGCAGCCGGTCGACGTCGGCCAGCACCACCGTCCCGGCCCCGGACGCCAGCTCCTCGGCGACCTCGGCGAGCCAGCGCGCCCCCGAGGGGTCGGGCTCGACCACGGCGAGGGGGCCGGGGCGGCCGGCGTGCGCGGCGCGGGCGAGGCTGCGGCGGCCCGACCCCGGCTCGCCCTCCAGGACCAGCCACTCCCCGGCCTCCACCGCGCGCTCCACCGCCTGCACGCAGCGCGACCACACGGCGCTGGAGCCGGCGACCACCCGGCCGGTGGCGGGCCGGCGGGCCCGCACCGGCGGCCGGTCGGCGCGCGGGGCGGCGTCGACCAGCACGACGTCCAGGACGCCGCCGACGACACCGCCGTCGCCCAGCGTGGGCCGGCAGTGCACGCGGGCCGACCGGCCGCCGGGCAGGTCGACGACGAGCGGCCGCCACCGCCCGCCGGCCATGGCCTCGCCCGCCTCGGCCAGCAGGGCCTCCCGCTCGGCGGGGTCCAGCATCTCCCGGGCGCGGTCGTTCATCATCAGCAGGTCCTCGCCCACGGCCAGCACCGGGCCGCGGCTGCGCCGGCAGGCGACCAGGTAGTCGTTGAGGACGGCGAGCTCGCGCCGGCCCGCCTCGGCGAGCAGCGCCTGCTCGATCCGCCGGCCCAGGGTGCCGGCCGTGGCGACCAGCAGCGGGCCGGCGTCGCGCCGCCAGCAGGTGAGGTCGATGACCCCGAGCACCTTGCCCGACACCGGGTGCCGCACCGGCACGCCGGCGCAGGCCAGCTCCTCCAGCCGCTCCACGTAGTGCTCGGCGCCGAACACGTGCGCCGGGCCGCGGGCCTCCAGCGCGGTGCCGATGCCGTTGGTGCCCACGAACCGCTCGGCGTAGCTGAACCCCGGCGCCAGCCAGATCCGGTCCAGGTGCTGCTCGAGGCCGGAGTCACCGGTCAGCCGGCTGCGCACCACGCCGTCGGCGTCGCACAGGATGATGCTCACCGGCTCGGCCGCCAGCAGGTCCGCGACGTCGCCCAGCACCGGCCCCGCGGCCCGGGTGAGCAGGCTCTGCTCGCGCAGGTCCAGCTCGAAGGGCAGCTCCAGCCGGTCGGGGCGGACCTGCCAGGCGCGCGAGCGGGTCCACGAGGCGAGGATCGGCTCCCGGACCACGCCGGGGACGACGGCCTCCCGGTCGAGGAACGAGCTCCGGGCACGGGCGACGTCCGCCGTCCCGCCGGCGTCGGGTTCGCCGGCCGGCCGGCCGCGCGGGCGTCGAGGTGGGCTCAGGTCGTCCGACACCGCCATGCCCGTGGCCTCCCTCTGGCTCGAGGAGTCGGGTCCGCGCGGGTGACGGGGGCGTCGGTCCGCCACCCCCGCCGCGACCACCCTAGGGAACTCCACCCTAGGGAGGGGCGAATCGGTGAACGTCTCATATTGAGACCGCCGAGGCCGCGGCCAGCGAGTGTGATCCCTGACACGAGGCACCCGGACCGCGCGTACCGGGCGCCGCGTGCACGTGACCTCGGCACCCCCGCGCCGCCGAGGTCGCCGAACCGGAGACCGACCGGCCCCGCCGTCACCGGCGGAGGCCCCCGAGCCCACCCGACCACCACCGCGAGGAGACGACGTGAGTCGGCAGAGTCTGGCCAAGGCGCACCAGAAGATTCAGGAGCTGGCCTGGGAGCCCCAGTACCACGAGCCCTACATGAAGTACGGCACCGACTACACCTTCCGGAAGGCGCAGAAGAAGGACCCGCTCAAGCAGGTCCTCCGCTCGTACTTCCCGATGGAGGAGGAGAAGGACAACCGCGTCTACGGGGCCCAGGACGGCGCGATCCGCGGGAACATGTTCCGCCAGGTGCAGGAGCGCTGGCTGGAGTGGCAGAAGCTGTTCCTGTCGATCATCCCGCTGCCGGAGATCTCGGCGGCCCGCTCCATGCCGATGCTGTTCCACACCGTGCCCAACCCGGAGCTGCACAACGGCCAGGCGATCCAGATGATCGACGAGGTCCGCCACTCGACGATCCAGCAGAACCTCAAGCGCCTGTACATGAACAACTACATCGACCCGGCGGGCTTCAACAACAGCCTGCGGAACTTCCACAACGACTACTGCGGCACCATCGGCCGGCAGTTCGCGGAGGGGTTCATCACCGGGGACGCCATCACCGCGGCGAGCATCTACCTGACGATCGTGGCGGAGACCGCGTTCACGAACACGCTGTTCGTGGCGATGCCGGCCGAGGCGGCGGCCAACGGCGACTACCTGCTGCCCACGGTGTTCCACTCGGTGCAGTCCGACGAGTCGCGGCACATCTCCAACGGCTACGCCACCCTGCTGATGGCGCTGTCCGACGAGGGCAACCGCCAGCTGCTCGAGCGCGACCTGCGCTACGCCTGGTGGAACAACCACGCGGTGGTCGACGCCGCGATCGGCACGTTCATCGAGTACGGCACCAAGGACCGCCGCAAGGACCGCGAGTCCTACGCCGAGATGTGGCGCCGCTGGATCTACGACGACTACTACCGCAGCTACCTCGTCCCGCTGGAGAAGTACGGGCTGACGGTGCCGCACGACCTGGTGGAGGAGGCCTGGAACCGGATCTGGAACAAGGGCTACGTCCACGAGGTCGCCCAGTTCTTCGCCACCGGCTGGCTGGCGAACTACTGGCGGATCGACCCGATGACCGACGAGGACTTCGAGTGGTTCGAGTACAAGTACCCGGGCTGGTACGACAAGTACGGGAAGTGGTGGGAGAACTACGCCCGGCTGTCGCGGCCCAACGGCCACCACCCGATCGTCGCCGAGGACGTCGACTACGTGTACCCGCAGCGCTGCTGGGTCTGCATGGTGCCCTGCCTCATCCGTGAGGACATGTGCACGGCCGAGGTCGACGGCCACCACTACACCTACTGCAGCGAGACCTGCCGCTGGACCCACGTCGAGGCCTTCGCGCCCACCTACCAGGGCCGCGAGACGCCGAACATGGGCCGGCTCATCGGGCACCGCGAGTGGGAGACGCTCTACCACGGCTGGAACTGGGCCGACGTGGTCGAGGACATGGGCTTCGTCCGGGACGACGGCAAGACCATGACCGCGCAGCCGCACCTGGACCTGGACCCGAAGAAGATGTGGACGCTGGACCACCTGCGCCGCATGGGCCCGCTGCTGAGCCCCAACGTGCTGTTCAACGAGATGACCGACGAGCAGCGCGCGGCCTACGTCGCCGACTACAACCGGCAGGGCCCGGCCGGCCGTCCGGCCCCTCAGAGCGCCTGAGCGCGGGTCAGGCGAGGGGGAGGGCCGGGCGCCGCCCGACCCTCCCCCGCCGGTAAGGACCCCGTCCTCCTCGTCCCTCGCAGGCTCGGGACGAGCCTCGGGACGGGGCCGCCCGTTCTCGACCCATCGACGCCGTCGCAGGAGTGGCCATGGGGGACAAGCACGTCATCCGGTTCGAGCCGGTCGGCATCGAGATCGAGGTCGACTCCGAGCAGACCGTCCTGCGGGCCGCCGCCGAGCAGGGCGTCTCGCTGATGCACGGCTGCAAGGAGGGCCAGTGCGCCTCCTGCAAGTCGTTCCTGCTGGAGGGGGAGGACGTCGAGCTGGACAGCTACTCGACGTTCGCGCTCCCCGACTTCGAGAGGGAGGAGGGACAGACGCTCCTCTGCCGGCTGCACGCCTACGAGGACCTGGTGATCGAGCTCCTCAACTACGACGAGGAGATGATCGCCTCGGGCCTGCCCCTGCGGAGGGGCACGGTCGAGGTCCTCGCCAACGAGCCGGTCACGCACGACATGCGGCACCTGGTCGTGAAGCTGGTCGAGCCCGAGGAGATCAAGTTCTTCCCGGGCCAGTACATGGACTTCCGGGTGCCCGGCCACACGGCGACGCGCTCGTTCTCGATGGCGAACACCCCGAACCGGGAGGGGGTCTTCGAGTTCGTCATCAAGGTCTACCCCGGCGGGCTGTTCTCCGAGCACCTGGCGGAGCGGCTCGCGGTGGGCGACCGGCTGCAGGTGGAGGCGCCGTTCGGCGCGTTCCGGCTGCGGGAGAGCAGCACGGCGGCGCTGCTGTTCCTCGGGGGCGGGGCGGGCATCGCCCCGCTCCTGGCGCTGCTGCGATCGATGGCCGAGCGGGGCCTGGACCGCCCGGTCACCTTCTACTACGGCGCGCGCAGCCGCCGCGACCTCTGCTTCGAGGCCGAGATCGGCAAGCTGCAGGAGCAACTGCCGGCCCTGACCTTCGTCCCCGCGCTGTCGGAGCCGGCCGCCGGCGACGACTGGGACGGCGAGACGGGCCTGATCACCGACGTCGTCGCACGCCGGGAGACCGCGCTGCGGGGCGAGAACGCGCTGAAGGGCGTGGACGCCTACGTCTGCGGCCCCCCACCGATGGTCGAGGCGGCGCTCGTCGCGCTGCCCCGGCTCGGGGTCGCCGAGAACTCCATCTTCTACGACAAGTTCACCACCACCGGTGAGCCGGAAGGCGAGGACTGACCATGACCACGACCGAGCCCCGCGTCGCCGAGGTGCCGGCGCGCCCAGAACGGAGCGTCCCCAAGCCGGTCTTCACCGACGCCGAGGCCGGCGCCAAGGAGTTCCCCGACTCCGCGCCCAGCGCCCGGCGGTACAACTACTACGTCCCGGCGAAGCGCAAGCAGACCCACTACGAGGACGTCACGGTCGAGGTCCAGCCCGACCCGAGGCACTACCTGTCGCAGGGCTGGATCTACGGCTTCTCCGACGGCGTGGGCGGCTACCCCCTCACCTGGACCCGGCTCAAGGCCTGGGGCGTCGACGACCCGCCGCCGGTGCGCGGCGTCGGCACCGGGGGTGGCGGCAAGGGGCTGAACTGGCCGGCGCACGGCTGGCACGAGTTCCGCGACCCCAACGAGGAGTGGGAACAGACGATCTACCGGTACAACGCCAACGTCGTCCGGCAGGTCAACCAGAACGTCGAGAACGCCCGCAACGCCAAGGCGTTCGACCAGTGGACCCGCAACTGGGTGACCTTCGTCGAGCGCAGCGTCGGCGCCTGGATGCACGTCGAGCACATCCTCGGCCTGTACGTCTTCGCCGCGAACGAGCGCTCGGGCCCGACGAACATGCACAACACCGCGATGGCGGTGAACAGCGCGCACAAGATCCGGTTCGCCCAGGACCTGGCCCTCTACAACCTGACCCTCACCGAGGAGATCGAGGGCTTCGACGGCACCGCGCACCTCGCGGCCTGGAACTCCGACCCGGAGTGGCAGGGGGTCCGGGAGGTCACCGAGGCGCTCACGGCGATCGAGGACGACTGGGGCGAGGCCATCTTCGCCGCCAACATCGTGTTCGAGCCGCTGGTCGGGGAGCTGTTCCGCAGCGGGCTGGTCATGCAGGCCGCCCCGGGCAACGGCGACTTCGTCACCCCCACCGTCGTCGGCGCCGGCGAGTACGACTACGCCCAGCGGGACCTGCGCTGGAGCCTGGTCTGCTTCGGCCCGCTGGTGCACGACCGCGAGTTCGCCGACCACAACCGGCAGCTGATGCAGGGCTGGCTGGCGCACTGGGTGCCGCGCTGCCTGGCCGCGGCCCGCACCCTGCAGCCGCTGTGGTCGCAGCCGGACTCGCTGCCGCCGCGGTTCGAGGACGCCCTCGACCGCGCCAAGAACCGCTTCGCCGGGATCCTCTCCGACCTCGGCCTCGACGTCCCGAAGGAGCTGGCCCAGTGAGCACCACGGCAACGACCGAGTTCGGCGCCGTCAACAAGACGTCGTCCAACCGCGCCGGCATCACGCTCATGAACGACCAGGTGGGCCACGTGATCGCCGAGGTCATGAAGGACAAGGCCGGGGTCACCGTGACCTACCTGCCCTCGATGATCCGCGTCGACGCCGTGGACCGGGTGGTCTTCGACTACGACGAGCTCGCCGAGGCCCTCGGCGAGGAGCCCGGCTCGTTCACCTCGGCCGACCTCGAGGAGAGCATGTCGACCCACTACGGGCGCATGGTGCACGAGGACGGCTCGACGATCATGTTCGCCAACCCCGAGGACGCCGCCGAGTACCTGGGCTTCGACCTCACCCCGGCCGTGACCAGCGACATCCCCGCCGCCCGGGCCTCGACCGACTGATCCCTCCCCCGCGGGCCGCCGGGCGGGTCCTCTCCCGCCCGGCGGCCCGTCGTCCCTCGGCCCCGGCGATCGGCGCCCGGGCCGGTCCCACCCGCGCACGAGACCGTCCCCACCCGCGGATCCAGGAGGACCCCCATGGCCAAGGAACTGAGGTTCGGCGCCGACGCGCGCCGGCTGCTGCAGGTCGGCGTCGAGCAGCTCGCCGCCGCGGTGAAGACGACGCTGGGCCCCAAGGGCCGCAACGTCGTCCTGGAGCGGCTGACCGGCTCGCCCGAGGTGACCAACGACGGCGTGACCATCGCCCGCGAGATCCACCTCAAGAACCCGTTCGAGGACATGGGCGCCCAGCTGGTCAAGGAGGCGGCCATCAAGACCAACGACACCGTCGGCGACGGGACGACGACGGCGATCGTGCTCGCCGAGGCGATCGTGCGCGAGGGCATGGCCGCGATCGCCAACGGCGGCAACCCGGTGCTGGTCAAGCGCGGCATCGACCTGGCCGTCGGCCGGCTCGTCGAGCACCTGGCCGGCGTGGCCCACCCGATGGAGACCGAGGACGACTTCCGCCGGGTCGCGGCGATCTCGGCCAACGACGACCCGCTGATCGGCGACGTCGTCGCCCGCGCCCTCTACGCCGTCGGCCAGGGCGGGGTGGTCACGGTCGAGGACTCCCCCGTGCTCGGCATCGGCGTCGACTTCGTCGAGGACTTCGAGTTCGACAACGGCTACGTCTCGCCGTACATGGTGACCGACCCGGGGAAGCTGGAGGCCGTCCTCGAGGACGCCTACGTGCTGCTCACCGCGCACAAGATCACCAGCGTGCAGCAGCTCATGCCGGTGCTGGACAGCATCATGCGCGACCCGCGCCCGCTGGTGATCGTCGCCGAGGCGGTCGAGGGCACCGCCCTGCAGATGCTGGTGCACAACCACGTCAACGGGCTGTTCCGGTGCGTCGCGGTGCAGGCGCCCGGCTTCGGCGCCAAGCGGGTGCACATGCTCGAGGACATCGCCGCGCTGACCGGCGGCCGCGTGCACTCCCGGGAGTCCTCGTTCGGCCTCGAGCAGATGACCACCGCGCACCTCGGCCGCGCCGCGCAGGTCCGGGTGACCAGCGAGCACACCACGATCATCGGCGGCGGCGGGGACGAGGCCGCCCGCGAGCTGCGGCTGACCCAGCTGCGGGCCGAGCTGGCCCGGGCCACCATCGGCACCGACGAGGACTTCCTCTCCGAGCGGATCGCCCGGCTCTCCGGCAAGGCGGCGATCATCCGGGTCGGCGCGCCGACCAACGCCGAGGCCAAGGAGATCCGCCACCGCGTCGACGACTCGCTGCAGGCCACCCGGGCCGCCATGGCCGAGGGCATCGTCGCCGGCGGCGGGGCGGCGCTGCTGCACGCCGAGCCGGCGCTCGACGACCTCGACGTGACCGGCGACTACCGCATCGGGGTGGAGATCGTGCGCGGGGCGCTGTCCGGGCCCGCGCACCTGATCGCCTCCAACGCCGGCCACGACGGCCAGGACGTGGTCAAGCAGGTCAGCACGATGGCCGTGGACGAGGGCTTCGACGCCCTGGCCGAGCGGTTCGGCGACATGGTCGAGCTGGGCGTGATCGACCCGCTGCGGGTGGTCCGGTCGGCGCTGCAGAACGGCGCCTCGGTGGCGGGCCTGGTGCTCACCACCGACTCGCTGGTGGCCGAGGAGGTCACCCCCTGGAACAAGGCACTGATGACCGAGTTCGGCCCGCTCGACGAGGGGCTGCCGCAGCCCTCGCCGGACGCCAGCACGCCGCAGTCGCTGGGCCTCGGCCCGATGGTCGGCTGAGCACCGGAGGACGGCGGACCGCCGCCCGGGGCGGTGTCTCAGATTGAGACACCCGCCCCGGCGGCCGGTCCCTAGGTTCCGAACCAGGCAGTCCCGCCCCAGCGAGGAGGCACCCGGCATGCGCGCTGTCCGCGTCCACGCGTACCACTCCGACCCCAGCGTCGACGACATCGCCGAGCCGAAGCTGCAGGGGCCGCTCGACGTCATCGTGAAGGTGGGCGGCGCCGGGGTCTGCCGGACCGACCTGCACATCATCGAGGGCCAGTGGGACGGCATCCAGCACCCGCGGCTGCCCTACGTGATCGGGCACGAGAACGCCGGCTGGGTGCACGAGGTGGGCGAGGGCGTCACCAACGTCGCGGTCGGCGACACGGTGATCCTGCACCCGCAGCCCGCCTGCGGCCTCTGCCTGGCCTGCCGCCGCGGCGACGACATGCACTGCGAGGCCGCCTTCTTCCCCGGCCTGTCGGACAACGACGGCGGGATGGCCGAGTACCTGCGCACCACCGCCCGGGCCTGCGTCAAGCTCGACCCGTCCACCCAGCCGGCGGACGTCGCGGCGCTCGCCGACGCCGGGATCACCGCCTACCACGCCGTCCGCAAGGCCGTCCCGCTGCTGCCGCCGGGGACGACCGCCGTCGTGCAGGGCGCCGGCGGGCTCGGGCACATCGGCATCCAGTGCCTGAAGGCGCTGACCGCGACCCGGGTCGTCGTCGTCGACCGCAACCCCGACGCGCTGCGGCTGGCCACCGAGATCGGCGCCGACGAGACGGTCGTCGCCGACGGCGACCAGGTGGCCGCCGTGCAGGACCTCACCGGCGGCGGCGCGACGGTGGTACTCGACTTCGTGGCCGAGCAGGGCGCCGAGAACGACGCCTGGCAGATGACCGGGGCGGGCGGCTCGCTGTTCGTGATCGGCTACGGCGGCGAGCTGCGCATCCCGACGCTGGACTTCGTCGCCGGCGAGAAGAACGTCGTCGGCAACATCGTCGGCACCTACACCGACCTGGCCGAGCTGATGGTCCTCGCCCAGGCCGGCCGGGTCACGCTGCACACCCAGAAGTACCCGCTGGACCAGGCCGTGCAGGCCCTCCACGACCTCGACGCCGGGACGGTGCGCGGCCGGGCCATCCTCGTGCCCTGACCGCTCCCGACCGCCGCACCCACGCACGGACCCATCCGCAGAACGACGGGAGAGGTGCCCGCTCATGTACGAGAAGGACGGGGAGAAGTACTTCGTCGTCGACAGCCACATGCACTTCTGGGACGCCAGCCGGGAGAACTGGGTGCAGGGCCGCGAGGACCTGGCCAAGGGGTGGATCGACTGCTTCTACGGCTACCACAAGCTGGCTCCGCCGGAGACCCACTGGGACTGGGAGAAGTACCTGAAGGTCTCCGAGGACCAGCTGATGCGCGACGTCTTCGAGGAGGGCCACGTCGACAAGGCCGTCTTCCAGTCCACCTACCTCAAGTACTGGTACGCCGACGGCTTCAACACCGTCGAGCAGAACGGCTCGCTGCTGGAGAAGCACCCGGACAAGTTCGTCGTCAACGGCCGGTGGGACCCCCGGGACGGCGACGCCGGGCTGCGCCAGCTCGAGGAGGACGCCAGGCGCTGGAACCTCAAGGGCGTCAAGCTCTACACCGCCGAGTGGCACGAGGACGGCTCCCGCGGCTGGAAGCTGACCGACCGCGAGTCCTACCGGTTCCTGGAGAAGTGCCAGGAGCTCGGCATCACCAACATCCACGCCCACAAGGGCCCGACGATCTGGCCGCTGGACAAGGACGCGTTCTCGATGGAGGACGTCGACCGGACCGCCACCGACTTCCCGGGCCTGAACTTCATCATCGAGCACGCGGGCATCCCGCGGATCGACGACTTCGCCTACATGGCCGTCCAGGAGCCCAACGTCTACGCCGGCCTGTCCGTCGTCATCGGCGGGCACATGCACGCCCGCCCGAAGACCTTCGCCCGGTTCATGGGGGAGCTGCTCTTCTGGGTCGGCGAGGACCGGCTGACCTTCGGCAGCGACTACAACATCTGGACGCCGAAGTGGCAGGTCGAGGGCTTCGTGGACTGGCAGATGCCCGACGACGAGGCGTTCAGCGACTACCCCGAGGTGACCACGGCCACCAAGAAGAAGATCCTCGGCCTCAACGCCGCCAAGCTCTACGGCATCGAGGTGCCGGCCGAGTGCCGGCTGCCCGAGGAGCCGGCCATCCCGCAGCAGCGGCCCGGCGAGCAGCTCGCCGAGGAGATCGCCCCCGCGGGGCAGGCGTGACCGCAGGCGGTCCCGCCGACCTGCGGGACGCCGTCTGGCGGGCGCTGGGGACGGTGCTCGACCCCGAGCTCGACGAGCCGATCACGGAGCTGGACTTCGTGGCCTCGTGCACCGTCTCCGGCGACGGGGTCGCCGCGGTCCGGCTGCGGCTGCCCACGTTCTTCTGCGCGCCGAACTTCTCGTTCCTCATGGTCGCCGACGCCCACGACGCGGTGTCGGCGGTCGAGGGGGTGACCCGCGCGGAGATCGCGCTCGAGGACCACCACGCCTCGGCCGAGATCAACCGCGGGGTCGCCGCGCACGCGGGGTTCGTGCAGACGTTCGCGGGCGAGGCCGACGCCGAGCTGGCGGAGCTGCGGCGCTACTTCCTGGAGAAGGCGGTGGTGGCCGGCCAGGACCGGGTGGCCCGGCCGCTGGTGGACGCGGGGGCGGGTCCGGACGACCTGGCCGCGCTGACCCTCGGCGCCTGCCCGCCCTCGCCGGAGCTGGCCCGGCTGCGCAGCCGCCGGGCCACGCTCGGGCTGCCCGCCGGCGACGACGCCCCCCTGCTGATGCACCCCGACGGCAGCCCGGTGGAGACGGCGCAGGTCCCGCTGCACCTGCGCCGGGCCCGGCTGACCCGGGTCGGCATCGAGGCCAACGGCGACATGTGCCGCAGCTTCCTCGCGACGCGCTACCGCGGTGAGGCCGGCACCGGCTGACCCGCTGTCGGCACCGGCCCCCTCCGACACCGGGAGGTACCCCACGCATGTGTCCCGCGGCATCTCCCCGGTCAGGCGGGACGCGCGACCAGGACCCGGAAGAGGTTGTGCAGCCGGTAGCCCCCGGCGGCGGTCCGGTACGGGGCCAGCCGCTCCCGGACGGCGGCGGCCACCGCCGCCGGCCCGGCCCGCCGGGCGGCCGCCCGGCCGACGGCGGAGTCCAGCAGCGGCCCGAGCAGCTCGTCGTCGTCGGCGTAGTCGAAGGGGCAGACCACCTCGTCCAGCCGCTCGACGACGAGGCCGGCGCGGACGGCCAGCGCCGCCAGCTCCGCCGGGCCGGTCGCCGGCGGGGGACGGGACGGTCCCAGCCACGGGGCGAGCGCCTCGCCGAACGCGCGGACGTCGCACTCCTCCGGCAGCCCCCACACCGTGGCCGCCACGACCGCGCCGACGCGGCCGGCCGCCGCCAGCACCGCGACCGGGTCGGGCACGTGGCCGATCAGCTGGACCGCGGCGACGACGTCGAACGGGCCGGGCGGCGGAGCGGCGGCGTCCCCGACGGCGAAGGCCGCCCCGGGCACCGCGGCGGCGGCGCGCGCGACGGCCGCCGGGTCGAGGTCGACGCCGGTCACCCGGGCGCCGCGGGCGGCGGCGGCCCGCGCGAGGGCGCCCGTGCCGCAGCCGAGGTCGAGCACCGTCGTCCCGGCGGCGACGCCGGTGGCGTCCAGGACGGCGGCGTGCAGCGGGGCGCCCCACCCCTCCGGGCCCGGATCGGTCACCCCGGCGAGCGTATCCGCGGGACGGGGGGCCGGTGATGTTCCGGGCCGGGCTCCGCACCCCGGTGCCGCTGCTGCCCACCGGCGGCGACCGGCCGCCCCGCGCGGTCCGCCTCGCGCTGTTCGGCCCGGCGTTCGTCGCGGCGATCGCCTACGTGGACCCGGGCAACTTCGCCACCAACATCGCCGGCGGCGCGTCCTTCGGCTACCTGCTGCTGTGGGTGATCGTCGCGGCGAACGTCATGGCGATGTTCGTGCAGAGCCTGTCGGCCAAGCTCGGGCTGGCCACCGGGATGAACCTGCCCGAGGCGTGCCGGGCGCACTTCCGCCGGCCGGTGGTGCGGGGGCTGTGGGTGCAGGCCGAGCTGGTGGCGATGGCCACCGACCTGGCGGAGGTGATCGGCGGGGCGATCGCGCTCAACCTGCTGTTCGGGCTGCCGCTGCTCACCGGCGGGCTGATCACCGGCGCCGTCGCGTTCGGCCTGCTGGCGCTGCAGGGGCGCGGCGAGCGCCGGTTCCAGGCGGCGATCACCGGCCTGTTCGCGGTCATCCTCATCGGGTTCCTGGTCATGCTGCTGCGCGCGCCGGTCGACCCGGGGGCGGCCGCGAGCGGACTGGTCCCCCGCTTCGACGGCGCCGAGAGCCTGGTGCTGGCCACCGGCATCCTCGGCGCGACGGTCATGCCGCACGCGATCTACCTGCACTCGGCGCTCATCCCGCGCGGCATCGAGCTCGCCTCGGCCCAGCAGCGGCGGGCGGCGCTGCGCGTGCAGCGCGCCGACGTCCTCACCGCGATGGGGCTGGCCGGGCTGGTCAACGCCGCCATGCTGATCATCGCCGCCGCGCTGTTCTCCGGCTCGGACGTGCCCGACACCGACACCCTCGCCGGGGCGCACGCCGGCATCGCGCTGACCCTGGATGACTCCGCGGCCCTGCTGTTCGCCCTCGCCCTGCTCGCCTCCGGGTTCGCCTCCGCCGGGGTCGGGACGTTCGCCGGCCAGGTCGTGATGCAGGGGTTCATCCAGCGGCGGATCCCGCTGCTGGTCCGCCGGGCGCTCACGCTGGCCCCGGCGCTGGTCGTGCTGGCGGTGGGCGTCGACCCGACGGCCGCCCTGGTCGTCTCGCAGGTCGTGCTGTCCTTCGGCATCCCCTTCGCCCTGGTGCCGCTGCTGCTGCTCACCGCCCGCCGGTCGGTCATGGGCGAGCTGGCCAACCGGCCCCGCACGACCGCGATCGCGGCCGTCGTCGCCACGGTGATCATCGCGCTCAACGCCGTCCTGCTGGTGCTGCTGTTCTGAGCCCGGCGGCCCACCCCGCGGGGGGAGACGGTCCCGGCGGCGGTCAAGCCGCGGGCCCCGCGCGCCGATCGCGGACCCGTAGGTCTCGACTCCCGGGAGGGGGCACGGCATGACGTCTCCGGTGCGCCACCCCGCGCGGTGGGCGGCCCTGCTCGACGCGGCCGGGGACTCCGACGTCGACGGCGTGGTGCGGGTGGCCGCGGCCCTGACCGGCCTGTCCTGCGCCACGGTCAACCTGTTCGACGGCACCGTGCAGCGGCAGCTGTCCCCGCACGGCTTCACCGGCGGCACGAGCCCGCTCGAGCACTCCCTGTGCGCCGACCTGCTCGCGGCCGGCGCGACCGTCGCGGTCGCCGACGACCTCTCCCTGCTGGCCCGCTTCGCGCACAACCCCTGGGTCGACGGGCGGCTGGCGCGGGTCCGGGCCTACGGCAGCGCCGCGCTCGTCGCCGACGGCCGGGTGATCGGCAGCCTCTGCGTGTTCGACGAGCGGCCGCACGCCTTCTCCGCCGCCGAGGCCGACCGGCTCACCGACCTCGCCGCCGTCCTGGTGGCCCTGCTCGAGCGCTGCCGCCAGGCCGACGAGCTCGCGGAGCTGGCCACGGCCAGCGAGCTGGCCCGGCAGGAGGTGGAGGCCGCGCACGCGGAGCTGGCCGCCTCCACGGCGTTCACCACCGCGCTGCTGGAGGCGCTGCCGGTGGGCATCGTCGCCGCCGACGCGCGGGGCCGGATCAACCTGTTCAACCGGGTCAGCCGCGCCTGGCACGGCCTCGACGCCGACCCGTCGGTCCCGGTCGACGACGTGCCGGGCACCTTCCGCCTGGTGAGCCCGACCGGCCGGCCGCTGGACGTCAGCGAGATCCCGCTGTTCCGGGTGCTCGCCGAGGGCCGGATCGCGAACGTCCCGATCGCCATCGCCGACCCCGACGACCGGCTGCGCCTGGTCGAGGTCTCCGGGGAGCCGATCCACGCCGCCGACGGCACCCTGCTCGGCGCGGTCGTCGCCATGGACGACGTCACCGAACGGCGGGCGCTGGAGGAGGAGCTGCGCATGGCCGCGCTGCACGACCCGCTGACCGGCCTGCCCAACCGCACCCTGCTGGTCGACCGGCTCGCGGCGCTGGTCGTCGCGGCCGGGCGCAGCGGGGAGCCGTTCGCCGTCCTGTACTGCGACCTCGACGGCTTCAAGCCGGTCAACGACGTCGCCGGCCACGCCACCGGCGACATCGTGCTGCGCAAGGCGGCCCGCCGGCTGCGCGCCGCGGTCCGGCCCGGGGACACCGTGGGCCGGATCGGCGGCGACGAGTTCGTGCTGCTCTGCCCCGGGCTGCGCGACGAGCTGGCCGCCCGGGACGTCGCCGACCGGGTCACCGCGTCCTTCGCCGAGCCGCTGGCGCTGGCGAACGGCACCCGCCACGAGGTCGGCATCAGCGTCGGCGCGGTGCTGTGCGACGCCACCGACACCCCGCTGACGGCGCTGGCCCGGGCCGACGCCGCGATGTACCGGGTCAAGGCCGCCCGCCGCGCCGCCCCGGCCGCGCGCTGACCCGGCCGCCGACAGCCCGCGTCAGCCCTCGCCGATCCCCCGCACCCGCGCCAGCCGGCCGGCCAGCGCCCGCACCACCGCGTCGAGGTCGGAGCCGTCCTCGGGCGCCCCGGCGCGCAGCGCGACCGCGCCGTGCAGCGCCGTCCACAGCAGGGCCGCGTCGGCGGCCGGGTCGGTGCTGTCCGAGCGGCCGGCGGCCACGCACGCGGCCACCCCGTCGACCAGGACGGCGAACGCCTCGCCGCCGCGCCCCCGGCGCGGCCCGAACATCGCCCGGTAGCGGGCCGGCGCGGCCAGGCCCGCCTCGACGTAGGCCCGGCAGCCGGCGACCAGCCGCTCCCCCGGGTCCTCCAGCGGCGCGACCGCCCGCTCGATGGTGGCGCGCAGCCGGTCGAAGCCCTCGTCGACCACCGCGTCGAGCAGCGCCTCGAGGTCGGGGAAGTGCCCGTACACGGCGGGTGCGCTGACCCCGGCCTCGCGGGCCACGGCGCGCAGGGTGACCGCCTCGACCGCGCCGGTCCGCTCGAGCAGGGCCGCCGCGGCCCGCACCAGCTCGCCGCGCAGCTGTCCCGGGAGCCTCGCCACGGATCCGACTTTACATGCGTTAAGTCGGCGGTCTACCGTCGCTTTACACCTGTTAAGCGCCGAGCGACCGGAGGGCACCGTGTCCGTCGTCCCCGACCTGCCGTGGACCGCCGCCGACCCGGGGGGCGGGGCCGGCGTCGTCCTCGTGACCCGCCTGCGGCTGCGCCGCCTGCGCGACGTGCCGGCGTTCCTGCGGACGTCGCTGGCGATCCGCCGGCAGGTGATGCGCTCCCCCGGCGCCCGCTCGCTGCAGCTGCGCGCCCAGCCGCTGGCGCGGACGTTCACCACGGTGTCGTGGTGGGACGACGACGCCGCCGTGCGCGCCTTCGCCCGCGCCGAGCCCCACCGCGGGGCCATGCGGGCCTGGCGCGAGCGGCTGACCGGCTTCGACAACGTGACACTGCCCGGCGCCGCGGGCGTCGTGCCGACCGTCGGGTCCGCGGCCCCTCAGGCGCTCGGCGCCGCCTGACCCGCGGCGGCGCCGGCGACCTCCCCCGGCGCACGGCGGCGTGCCGGCCGGTTTCCCGCTTGACCCTGACGCGGCGTCAGGCTGTGCACTGGTCGGCGTCGAAGAGGGGAGGGCCCGTGAACGTGGGCGAGGTCGCTGCGCTGACCGGCGTCACGGTGCGCACGCTGCACCACTACGACCGGATTGGCCTGCTGTCGCCGTCCGGGCGCAGCGCGGCCGGCTACCGGCGGTACTCCGCGGACGACCTGGACCGGCTGCACCAGGTGCTGGTCTACCGCGCGCTCGGGTTCTCCCTGGAGGAGGTCGCGGCCCTGCTGGACGACCCCTCGGTCGATCCCCTGGAGCACCTGCGCCGGCAGCACCGGTTGCTCCTGGACCGGCTCGAGGAGCACCGGCAGCTGCTCGCGGCCGTCGAGAAGGAGATGGAGGCACGGCAGATGGGGATCAGCCTGACGCCGGAGGAGCGGTTCGAGGTGTTCGGCGAGCACGACCCGGCGCGCTACGAGGCCGAGGTGCAGGAGCGCTGGGGCGAGACGGACGCCTACCGGCAGTCGCGGCAGCGCACCCGCGGCTACACCAAGGAGGACTGGCTGCGGATCAAGGCCGAGGGTGAGGCGCTGACGCGGCGGATGGCCGAGGCGCTGCGGGCCGGCGTGGCGCCCGACAGCGCCGCCGCGATGGACCTGGCCGAGGAGCACCGGCAGCAGATCACGCGGGACTTCTACGACTGCCCGCCGGAGATGCACGCCGGCCTCGGGCGGATGTACGTCGAGGACGAGCGGTTCACCGCCACCTACGAGGCGGTCGCGCCCGGGCTGGCGCGGTGGGTGAGCACCGCCGTCCAGGCCAACGCCGCCCGCCGGGCCGGCTGACCCCTCGACGGGATCTGCACAGTCGTCGCCCTCAGCGGCCGATGGTGACGACTGTGCAGATCTCGCGGGCTCACACGCGGATGAGCAGCTCGCCGTGCATCATCCCGAGCCAGCCGTCGTCGGCCTGCGCCCAGCGCCGCCAGGCGGCAGCGAGGTCCTCGAGCTCGTCGCGGGTCGCCAGCCCGTAGGCCACGGCCTGCTCGGCGAAGGACGACGCCGTCGCCCGGCCCGCCCAGGAGGTGCCCCACCACTCCCGCTCGGCCGGGCTCGCGTAGCACCAGGACGACGTCGTGGCGGTGACGTCGCGCAGCCCCGCGGCGTGCGCCCAGGCCAGCAGGCGGCGGCCGGCGTCGGGCTCGGCGTCGTTGGCGCGGGCGACGCCGTAGTAGACCGCCAGCCAGCGGTCCAGGTCGGGGTCGGCGGGGAACCAGGTGAAGGTCGCGTAGTCGACGTCCCGGACGGCGATCACCCCGCCGGGCCGGCAGACGCGGGCCATCTCGCGCAGCGCGGCCACGGGGTCGGTCAGGTGCTGGAGCACCTGGTGGGCGTGGACGACGTCGAAGGAGTCGTCGGGGGCCTCCAGCGCGTACGTGTCCCCGACGGCGAAGGTGACGGCGACGCCCGCCCGCTCGGCCACCGCGCGGGCCTCGCCCAGCGGGTCGGGAGAGACGTCCAGGCCGACCACCCGCCCCGGCGCCACCCGCCGGGCCAGGTCCACGGTGATCGTGCCCGGCCCGCACCCCACGTCGAGCAGGTCGAGCCCCGGTCGCAGGTGCGGCAGCAGGTGGCCGGCGGAGTTCTCGGCGGTCCGCCAGCGGTGGGACTGCAGGACCGGCTCGGCGTGCCCGTGGGTGTAGGTGTCCATGCCGCCGATCATGGCCCGGACATCCCACAGTGCGGAACGGCTATCCCATACATTGAGATGTGACCGATCCGCCCCGTCCGGCTGTCCGGCCTCGGGGCAGCGCGTCCTCCCTCAGCGCAGCGCGTCCTCCCTCACGGTGTGTGGTGAGGGAGGACCCGCCACG
>NZ_JBJGZO010000037.1:0-45786 GCF_054050575.1 Blastococcus sp. SYSU D00868 | reverse complement strand
CCCCCCCCCCCCCCCCCCCCCCCCCCCCCCCCCCCCCCCCCCCCCCCCCCCCCCCCCCCCCCCCCCCCCCCCCCCCCCCCCCCCCCCCCCCCCCCCCCCCCCCCCCGGGCCACCACCCGTCGAGGAGCAGCAGTGGCGACAGGACAGACCGACGCACCGGCCGGGCGGGACCCCGCCGCCGTGGGCGCGGCGACCGCGACGGGCACGGACCCCGGGGGGAGCCCGGTCGGCGGGAGGGAGGTCCGTCCACCGCGACGCCGGCGGCCCAGCTGGGTGACGCTCGTCGCCCGCGGCGGCGTGCTGGTCGCGCTCCTGCTGGTCGTCGTGGCGTTCGGCATCGCCCGCCCCGACAGCTTCCTCACCACCAACAACCTCAACGCGATCCTGCAGCAGGCCGCGGCCCCGGCGATCCTCGCCATCGGGCTCACGGTCCCGCTCGCGCTGGGGGAGTTCGACCTCTCGATCGGCGCCATGGTCGGTCTCGGCGGGGCGTCGGCCCTCGCCCTCATCACCCTCCACGGCGTGGCCTGGCCGGTGGGTGTGCTCCTGGCGCTCGGCATCGGCGTGCTGGTCGGCCTCGTCAACGGCGTCTTCATCGCCTACCTCGGGGCCTCGTCGTTCGTGCAGACCCTCGCCATGGGCGTGATCCTGCTCGGCGTCGAGTACCTGTTCACCAACCAGCAGACGCTGTTCAGCGGGGTCCCGCAGGGCTACAAGGACCTCGGGCAGAGCGACGCGATCCTCGGCGTGAACATCCAGATCTGGCTGGCCCTGCTGGTCGCCGTCGTCATGTACCTGTTCCTGGAGCAGACGGAGACCGGACGGCGGATCTACGCCGTCGGCGGGAACCCGGACGCGGCCCGGTTCGCCGGCGTCTCGGTCAAGCGGCTGCGGGTGCTCGGCTTCGTCATCGTCGCGGTCGCCGCCGCCGTCACCGGCATCCTGATCACGGCGCAGGGCGGCTCGTCCCAGCCCAACGCGGGCGTGCCGTTCCTGCTCCCGGCCTACGCGGCGGCCTTCCTCGGCTCGGCGACCTTCCGGCCCGGCACGTTCAACGTGCCCGGCACCGTGGTCGCGGTCCTGTTCCTCGGTGTCATCCAGACCGGCCTGCAGATGCTCCAGATCGCCACCGCCTGGATCAACATCATCCAGGGCATCGTGCTGGTCGCCGCCATGCTGATCAGCCGGCTGGAGAGGAAGCACGCGTGACCGCGGCCGCGGCACCGGCGGTCCCGCCGGTCGTGGAGGTGCGCGGACTGCGCAAGGAGTACCCGGGCGTCCTGGCCGTGGACGACGCGTCGTTCTCGGTCGCCCCCGGCGAGGTGCTCGGGCTGGTGGGCAAGAACGGCGCCGGCAAGAGCACCGTCATCAAGATGCTCGCGGGGCTCGTCACCCCCGACGCCGGCGAGATCCTGGTCGACGGCGAGCCGGTCACCCTGGCCTCCTCGCACGCCGCGTCGCTGCTGGGCATCTCCGTCGTCCACCAGGAGCTCGCGCTGGTGCCGCGCAGCAGCGTGGCGGAGAACGTCTTCCTCGGGCTGCCCCACCCGCGGCGGGCCGGGCTGTTCGTCGACTGGCGCGAGCTGCACCGGCGGACCCGCGCGGTGCTCGCCCGGCTCGGCCTCGAGGTCGACCCGCGGACTCGGGTGGACGAGCTCAGCGTCGCGCAGCAGCGGATGGTGATGATCGCCCGCTGCCTGGCGTGGGAGGCGCGCGTCGTCGTCCTCGACGAGCCCACCGCCTCGCTGACCGACGACGAGATCAGCCACCTGCTCGAGGTCATCCGGCAGCTGGCCGACGCCTCCGTGGCGATCGTCTACGTGTCGCACCGGCTGGAGGAGATCCTCGGCGCCACCGACCGGGTCGTGATCATGCGCGACGGCGCGGTCGTGGGGGACCGGGCCACCGCGAGCCTCACCAAGACGACGCTGGTCGCCGGCATCACCGGCGAGGCGAGGGCGAGCGAGAGCCAGACGGTGCACGTGGACCGCGCCGGCCGGCCGGCCGGCGCCGAGTTGCTCCGCGTCACCGGGCTGACCCGGGCGCCGGCGCTGCACGGGGTGGACCTGGTGCTGCGCGAGGGGGAGGTGCTGGGCCTGGCCGGGCTGGTCGGCGCCGGGCGCACCGAGCTCGCCCGGGTGCTCTTCGGCGTGGACGCCCCCGACGGCGGCACCATCGCCGTCCGCGGCCGGGAGGTGGCGCTGCGGTCGCCGCGGGCGGCGATGCGCGAGCGCATCGCCCTGCTGCCCGAGGACCGCCGGCACCAGGGCAACGACACGGCCCAGAGCATCCGGCAGAACACCACGCTGCCCACGCTGAGCCGGTACCGGGCGCTGCGCTGGCTGCCCCGGCCCAGCGCCGGCCGGGAGCGCGCCGCCAGCCAGGAGATGATCGGCCGGCTGGGCATCAAGGCGCGCGGCCCCGAGGTCGCCGTCGGCACGCTGTCCGGCGGCAACCAGCAGAAGGTGGTCCTGGCCAAGTGGCTGGTGCACGGCGCCGACGTCTTCGTCTTCGACGAGCCGACCGCCGGCATCGACGTCGAGGGCAAGGCCGACGTCTACGGGATCGTCGGCGAGCTCGCCGACGCCGGCAAGGCGGTCCTGTTCATCTCCTCCGACCTGCCCGAGCTGGCCGCCGTCTCCGACCGCGTGGTGGTGCTGCGCGAGGGCCGCGTCGTGGCGGAGCTGACCGGCGACCAGGTCACCGAGCCGGAGATCCTGCACCACTGCTACGGCGGCGAGGCCGCCGTGGCGTCGGCCTGACGCCGACCGCGCCCGCGGCCGGGGGAGAGAGGGGAGAGCACGTGCACCAGCGGTTCGAGGGGAAGGTCGCGTTCGTCACGGGGGCGGCGCGCGGCCAGGGGCGCAACCACGCGCTCCGGCTGGCCCGCGAGGGCGCCGACCTCGTCCTGGCCGACGCCTGCGCCGACGTGGCCACCATCGGCTACGACCTGGCGACCGAGGAGGACCTCGCCGAGACCGTCCGGCTGGTCGAGCAGCAGGACCGGCGGGTGGTGGCCGACAAGGTGGACGTCCGGGACGGCGAGGCGCTGCGCGCGCTGGTGGACCGCGCCGTCGCCGAGCTCGGCCGCCTGGACGTCGTGCTGGCCAACGCGGGCGTCGGCGGCAGCGCGCCCATGGCGCAGATGTCCGACGACACGTGGCAGGACATGATCGACATCAACCTCACCGGCGTCTTCAAGACGATCCGGGCGGCGCTGCCGCACCTCGGCCCCGGCGCGTCGATCGTCCTCACCGGCTCGATCGCCTCGGCGAAGGGGCTGCCCAACAACACCCACTACACCGCCGCCAAGCACGGCCTCGTGGGCATCATGCGGGCGCTGGCGAACGAGGTCGCCCCCCAGGGCATCCGGGTCAACTGCGTCAACCCGACCAACGTCGACACCCGGCTGCTGTTCAACGACGCGATCTACAAGCTCTTCCGGCCCGACCTCGAGGCGCCCGGCCGGGACGACGTCGTCGACATCATGCGGGGCATGCACGCCCTGGACACCGGCTGGGTCGAGCCCGACGACGTGAGCAACGCGGTGCTCTTCCTGGCCTCGGACGAGGCCCGGTTCGTCACCGGCGTCGCGCTGCCCGTCGACGCGGGGGCGCTCATCCGCTAGGCCGGACACGACAGAGGGGGGAGGCGCCGCCGGCGCCTCCCCCCTTCGTCGTGCGGGACCTCAGTAGGGCAGGTCGAGCTCGATGTGCCGCTTGGTGAACCGCCAGGCGCCGTCGGCCTCCTTGACCAGCTCGTCCTGGTACAGCGCGGTCGACAGCAGGGTCGCCTTGCCGTCCTGCACGGAGATCAGGGTCAGGTAGGACTCGACGGAGGCGGAGTCGTCGGTCTCCTTGCGGATCGCCAGGTTCGTGGTGACGTGCCGGCGCTGGTCGGTCTGGCTGGCCAGGCTGTCGGTCATCAGCTTCATGACGGCCTCCTTGCCCTCGAAGGGCCCGATGAGGTCGCCGCCGGCGATGCGCATGGTGAGGACGGCGGAGTCGGCGAAGGTGTCCGCCATCTCGGCCATGTCGTTCTGGTCGTAGGCGATGGAGTAGCGGTTGAGGACGTTCTCGATGGCACCGCGAGAGGACATGGCTCGTCTCCCTGGACTGGCCGACGACGCCGTCGGCGGGGGGCGGGGTGTGATCGGGCTTACCCTATGCATGGTTCGCCTGTTTGACCAGAGCCCCGGGCGCCACCTGGCAGCCCGGGGCTCTGGCCGTCGGTGCGGTCAGGCGGTCTCCGGCACGTCGAACTCGACCAGCAGGCTCTCCACGCTGCGGGTGTAGAGGCCGACCTCGCGGGGCGTGAAGCCCTCCTGGTAGCGGAGGTTCGGCAGCCGGTCCAGCACCAGGTTCAGCGCCACCGTCATCTCCTCGCGGGCCAGCAGCGAGCCCACGCAGAAGTGCCGGCCGAGGATGAACTGGACGTGGTTGGCGCCGCCGCTGAAGGCCTTGGCGACGTCGAGGTCCGGACGGCGGATGTCGAACCGGTCCGGGTCGGCGAAGTGCCGCTCGTCCCGGTTGGCCGAGGCGAGCATGAGGATGCAGGTGGCGCCCTCGGGGATCGTCGTCCCCTCGATCTCTACCGGCTGCTCGGTCTGCCGCATGATCATGTGCACCGGGCCCGTGTAGCGCAGCGTCTCGGCGATGACCGCGTCGGCCAGGCTGCGGTCGGCGCGCACGGCCTCCATCTGCTCGGGGTTGTCCAGCAGGTTGCGCACCATGCTGGCGATCGCCTTGTCCGTCGTCTCGCCGCCGGCGACCAGGAGCAGGCTCACGAACGCCTTGATCTCCTCGTCGGACATCTGCTCGCCGTCGACCTCGGCGCGGCACAGGCGGGAGAGCAGGTCGTCGCCGTCGCCCGTCCGGCGCTCCCGGATGATCGGGAGCATGTACTCGCGCAGCTCCTCGCGGGTCTGGTCCGCCTGAGCGGTGACCGCCGGGTCGCCCGCCAGGTTGTTCAGGTGGGCCATGATCGAGTGGTACCAGCGGTGGAAGCGCTCGTGGTCGCTCTTGGGCAGGCCGAGCATGTCGACCATCACGTTGATCGGGAACCACGTCGTGAACTCGGCGACGAGGTCCGCGCGACCGCGCCGCGCGATGCCGTCGATCAGGTCGTCGGCCGCCCGGCGCACCGCCTGCTCGACCAGCTCGGCGGCGTTGTGCGTGATGACCGGCAGGAACGCCTCGAGGCCCTTGCCGCGGAAGAACGGGTTGAGCAGCGCCCGGTGGGTCGCGTGCTCCTTGCCCTCCATCTGCAGGATCGTCCGGCCGTGGATGGGCTCCAGCTGCCAGTCGTAGTTCTTGCTCGAGAAGGCCGGGTTGCGGAAGGCGCCCGAGACGTCGGCGTAGCGGCTGATCAGCCAGCTCTGCGTCGCCTCGTGGTAGGTGGCCGGGTGGTGGTCGCGCAGGACCTTGTGGAAGGGGTAGGGGTCGGCGATGTACTCGGCCGACAGGATGTCGGGGGCCTGCGGTGCGACGGTCGACTGGCTCATGCGGGCTCCTGTGCTCCGGTTGTCGCGGCTCTGCGAAAACAGGGTCACCATATGCAGGGAGTGTGCTGCATCACAAGGCCCGGGGTGCGACGACGCCGCGGCGGGAGCCCCGCCGCGGCGTCGTCGTTCGTTGCTCCGGTGCGTTACTTGACGTAGGCGCCGGCGTCCACCGGCAGCGTCACGCCGGTGACGTAGCGCGCCTCGTCGCTGGCCAGCCACAGCACCGCGTTGCTGATGTCCACCGGCTCCAGCCACGGCACCGGGAGGGTGTTGAGGCTCATGAACCCCGGCATCGCCTTCTCCTGGCTGGGCTCGGGGTCGCCGGGGGAGAACATCGCGTAGGTGCCCGGGTTCTGGATCATGATCGTGTCGACGTTCGTGGGGTGGATCGTGTTGACCCGGATGTTGTACGGGCCCAGCTCGTTGGCCAGCGTCCGCATCAGGCCGACGATGCCGTGCTTGGCCGCCACGTAGTGCCCCACGTGCTGGATGCCCTTGAGGCCGCCGATCGAGCTGGTGAACATGATCGAGCCGCCGCGGCCGGCCTCGATCATCGTGGGGATGGCGACCTTGGCGGTGTGGAAGACGCCGGTGAGGTTGACGTCGATCATGTCCTTCCACTGCTCGCCGGAGAGCTCCCACGCCCGCCCGTAGGTGGCGATGCCGGCGTTGGCCACGACCGCGTCGACCCGGCCGAGCTCGGCCACGCCCTCGTCGAACGCCTTCTGCAGGCCGTCGAGGTCGCGGACGTCGGCCTTGCGCGCCACGATCCGCCGGTCGAGCGCCTCGACCTGCTTCACGGTCTCGGCCAGCTCCTCCTCGGTGGCCAGCGGGTAGTACGGCGTCACCGTCTCGATGTCCTGGCAGATGTCGACGGCGATGATGTCGGCACCCTCCTGGGCCAGCCGGATGGCGTGGCTGCGGCCCTGGCCGCGGGCGGCGCCGGTGATGAAGGCGACCTTCCCCTCCATGCGTCCTGCCATGGCGTGCGCTCCTGTTCTCCGGTTCCCCGGGGTCCCCGGCCGCGGCGGTGCGGCCTGATCGGTGGGTCGGTGCGGTCGGCTGGGTCGGTCAGCTGCGGGCGGAGGCGGCGGACACGCCCGCGGGGACGGCGCCCGGCGGCAGCCGGCGCTCGCCCGGGGTGAAGGTCGCCGGGATGCGCTGCCAGCCCTTGTTCACGCCCTGGCGCGGGTAGCGCTTGAGGCCGGAGACGTCGACCACGTAGTCGGGCATCCGCTCGAGCACCTGCTTGAGCATCTCCTTGGCCATCCGCTTGCCGAAGTGCGAGCCGGCGCAGCGGTGCACCCCGACGCCGAAGGACACGTGCCGGTTCGGCCAGCGGTGGATGTCGATCTCGTCGGGGTTGTCGAACTGCTTGGGGTCGCGGTTGGCCGACGACCAGGCCAGCAGCGCGCGGTCGCCGACGTGCATGGAGCTGCCGTGGAACTCCGTCTCCTGCACGACCGTGCGGGCCAGCGCCTGGGTGGGGGAGAAGAAGCGGAGGAACTCCTCGATCGCGCGGTCGAGCAGCGACGGGTCGTCGATGAGCTCCTGCCGGACGTCGGGGTGCTCGTACAGCCACACCAGGGCCTGGCTGACCAGCGAGGCCGTCGTCCCGACGCCGCCGCTGACCAGCAGCTCGACGATCGAGAAGACCTCCTCCTGGGTGATCGGCCGGCCGTCGACCTCCTGCTGCACGAGGTAGCTGATGACGTCGTCGCGCGGCTCGGCCGCGCGGGCGGCGATCGTGGCCCGCATCTGCTCGGTGCCGTAGGGGAGGTCGACCTCGATGGCCTGCTTGTACAGCGGGCTGTCGGTGGGCTCGGCGAGCGTCGCCTGGTGCGAGCGGGCGTAGATCTGCCAGTCCTCCACCGGCAGGCCGAGCCAGTCGATCGTGCAGATCGCCGGCACGCCGATCACCTGCGCGAGGTCGGCCTCACCGGTCTCGATCAGCTCGTCGATGAACCACGTCGTCCACTTGACGATCATGTCCTCGACCTTGGCCACCGCCGCGGGCGAGGCGACCGGGTTGACCACCTTGCGGAAGGAGCGGAACTCCGGCGGGTCCAGCTCGATCGGGATGTGGAAGTGCATCGGCGTCTTGGGGATGACCACCGACAGCCCCGGGCCGCCGTACTGGTCCAGCCGCTGGGAGGAGAAGACGTCGTCGTCGCGGGCGGCCTCGAACACCGAGTCGTAGTCGCTGAGCACCCAGAAGCCGCCGTGGTTCTCCGTCCACGCCACCGGGGTGGTCTCGCGCAGCCGCCGGTAGCTGCCCACCGTGTCGTCGGCGTGCTCGGCGGAGTGGTGGTCGAACTCGACGACGGGGCTGCGGTCTTCAGTGCTCATCTCGTCCTCGTCTTCTCTGTGGCACGGCGCACCTGTGATAATGCTTATCCTAGTTTGTGCCTGTCAACGTCCGTGCGCAGTCCCTGCGCCGGCCCCTCCGCGAGGGAGAAGCGATGCGAGTCTCGGTCGACCTGGACATCTGCCAGGGGCACGGTGTCTGCCACATGAGCGCGCCGGACGTCTTCGAGCTCGACCCCGACGACGCCCACGCCATCGTCCAGCTCGACCCGGTCCCCGAGGGGCTGGAGGCCGACGCACGGACGGCGGCCGACGCGTGCCCCGAGCGGGCCATCACGGTCCTCGACTGACCCGGTGCGCATCGTCGTCGTCGGGGCGTCGCTCGGCGGCGTCCGCACCGTCCAGGGGCTGCGCCGCCGGGGCAGCGACGCCGAGGTCGTCCTCGTCGGCGACGAGTCCGGCGCGCCCGACGGCGTGGCGGCCGACCGCCCGCCGCTGTCCAAGGGCTTCCTCGCCGACCCCGCCGCCGCGGCCGCCCCGCTGGTCACCTCCGCGGAGCTGGCCGACCTCGGCGTCCGCCTGGTGACCGGGCGGGCGACCGACCTCGACCTCGGCGCCCGGCGGGTCGGCCTGCACGGCGGGGAGGCGCTGGACTTCGACGCGCTGGTGGTCGCCACCGGCTCGAACCCCCGCGTGCTGCCCGAGCTCGAGCCGCGGCCGGGGGTGTTCCCGCTGCGGACCGCAGCGGACGCCGCCGCCATCCGCGCCGCCTGCACCGACGGTGCCCGCGTGGTGGTGGTCGGCGGCGGCTTCATCGGCGCCGAGCTCGCCTGGACCCTCGGGCAGCTCGGCCGGCCGGTCACCGTCGTCGAGCCGCTGCCCACGCTGATGGTCCGCGGCCTGGGTCCCGTGCTGGGCGAGGCGTTCACCCGGCGGCACGCCGCGGCCGGGGTCGACCTGCGCCTGGGCGCCGCCGTCGCCGCGGTCGAGGGGCACGAGCGGGTCACCGGGGTCCGCCTCGTCGACGGCACGCTGCTGCCCGCCGACGTCGTCGTCCTGGGGCTGGGCACCGTGCCGGAGACCGGCTGGCTGGCCGACTCCGGCCTCGACCTGCGCGACGGCGTCGTCTGCGACGAGCACCTCGCCGCCCGGGGGGCCGAGGGCGTGTACGCCGTCGGTGACGTCGCCCGCTGGCGCGCCCCGCGGTACGACGAGGAGCTCCGGGTCGAGCACTGGACCAACGCGGTCGAGACCGCCGGCGTGGTCGCGGCCAACCTCACCGGGACGCCGACCGTGCACGACCCGGTGCCCTACGTCTGGACCGACCAGCTCGGCGGCAAGCTCCAGGTCTTCGGCCGGGTGCGGCCGCAGGACGAGCTGCGCGTGGTGCACGGCGACCTCGACGGCTCCTTCGTCGCGGTCACCGGCGGCGGGGGGCGGCTGCAGGCGGTGGTCGGCTTCAGCGCGGTCGCCAAGCTGCTGCCCTACCGCAAGCTCCTGCTGGCCGGCGCGACGTGGGACGAGGCGCTGGCGGGCTGAGCCGCCGGCGGGCGCACCCACCGGTGCACGACGAGGAAGCACAGCCCGCAGCAGGTCATCGCGGTGACCGTCAGCGCCCACGACGCGTCGTAGGAGCCGGTCGCGTCGGCGGCCGCGCCGAAGGCCAGCGGGGAGACCAGGGCGCCGAGGTAGTAGCCGCTGGACATGACCGCCGTCGCCCGGCCCACCGCGTGCGGCGCGCGGTCGATGGCGACGCCGTGGGCGAAACCGGAGCCGACCAGGTCGGCCAGGATCGCGATGACCGCGCCGACCACCAGCAGCGCCAGCGCCACGTGCGACCCGGTCCAGACCAGCGCCGTGCCGACGACCGCGGTGCCGGCCACGCCCGCGGCGGTGAGCGCCCGCCGGCGCGGGCCCGCGCGGTCGGCCCGCCGGGCGGCCAGCACCATCACCACCGCGCCGAGGGCGGTGCCCGACGCCGAGACGGCCCCGGCGACCGAGCGGGAGACGCCGGCGTCGACCAGTGTGATCACCAGCCAGGAGAACAGCGGCTGCGAGCCCAGCACGTAAAGGAACGACGCCCCGACCACCCAGCCGAAGCGCCGGGGCAGCCGCCCGTCGGTGCCCGGGACGGCGACCGGCACCGCCCCGACGCGGGGGAGCAGGACGGCACCCGCCGCCGCGTTGAGCGCGAGCAGGCCGGCGAGGAGCAGGGCGACGCCCTCCCAGCCGATCCGGTCGGCCAGCGGCAGCCCGGCCAGCGCCAGCACCGTCGCCCCGAGCGGGATGCCGGCGGTCTTCACCGCCACCGCTGCGCCGGCCTGCTCCGGCCGCGACACCGAGGTGACCGCGACGCTCGTACCGGCGTTGGCGAAGGCGTACCCGGCGCCGGCCAGCGCGCTGGCCGCCGCGAGGGTGCCGAAGGCCGGCCACAGGGCCGCCGCGGCGAGCGCGAGGGCCACGAGGACCTGGTCGGCGACGATGCTCACCCGCGGGCCGAGCGGGTCGACCAGCCGGGCGGCGGCCAGGGAGGTGACGCCCGTGGCGCCGTAGAACAGGCCGACCAGCAGGCCCAGCTGGGCGCCGGACAGCTGCAGGCTGTCGCGCACGTCGGGGCCCAGGTAGCCGACCAGGAACGCCGGCGTGCACCCCAGCCCCATGGCCGCCGTGGCGACGGCGAGGACGGGGAGCCGGCCGGACGGTCGGGGGCCGTCCCCGCGGGTTCCGCTCATCGCTGGTAATGCTTATCCTAGTTTTCGCCGCAGGGGAATCCCGGTCCAGCGGCTCCGTCTCCCGTCCCCTGGAGGAAGCCCCGTCATGAGCGACACCATCGCCGTCCTCGGCGGCACCGGCGCGCTGGGTCGTGCGCTCGCCCTGCGCCTGGCCCGCAGCGGGCACCCCGTCGTCCTCGGTTCCCGGGACGCCGCCCGCGCGCAGGCCGCGGCGACCGAGCTGCGTGAGACCCTGGCCGCCGCCGGCGTGCAGGCCCGGGTCGAGGGCGCCGGCAACGCCGACGCCGCCGGCGCCGCGGAGGTCGTGCTGCTGGCCACCCCGTGGGACGAGAGCGGCGACAGCATCCGGGAGCTCGCCCCCGTGCTGGCCGGGCGGCTGGTCGTCTCCTGCATCAACCCGCTGGGCTTCGACGCCCGGGGCCCGCACGGCCTGGCCGTCGCCGAGGGCAGCGCCGCCGAGCAGGTGGCCGCGCTGCTGCCCGCGTCGACGGTGACCGCGGCCTTCCACCACCTGTCGGCGCCGAGCGTCGCCGACCTGGACCGGGACCTGTCCGGGGAGGACGTGCTCGTCGCCGGGGACGACGCCGCCGCCCGCGCCCGCGTGGTCGAGCTGGCCGCCGCGGTGACCGGCCGGCCGGGCGTCGAGGTCGGGGCGCTGCGCCAGGCGCGGGTGCTCGAGCCGTTCACCGCCGTGATCATCGCCGTGAACAAGCGGTACAGGACCCGCGCCGGCGTGCTGATGACCCACGTCGACCCGGCCCGGGCCCGGGCGTGAGCGCCGCGTCGCTCACCCTCGCCCCGGCGCCGCGGTCGGCGGCCGCGGAGGCGGTGCGGCTGGAGGTCCGCGAGTTCGTCGCGGCGGAGCTGGCCGCGGGGACGTTCACCCCGCACGTGGACACCTGGCTGTCGGGGGTGGACCCGGCGTTCTCCCGCAAGCTGGGGGAGCGCGGGTGGCTGGGGATGACCTGGCCGAAGGAGTACGGCGGGCACGAGCGCAGCGCGATGGAGCGGTACGCGGTGACCGAGGAGCTGCTGGCCGCCGGGGCGCCGGTGGCGGCGCACTGGATCGCCGACCGGCAGTCCGGGCCGAACCTGCTGCGGTATGGCACCGAGGCGCAGCGGCAGCAGATCCTGCCGCGGATCGCGGCGGGGGAGTGCTTCTTCGTGATCGGCATGTCCGAGCCCGACAGTGGTTCGGACCTGGCCTCGATCCGCACCCGCGCGTCGCGCAACGGCGACGGGGACTGGGTGGTGTCGGGGGCGAAGGTGTGGACGTCCAACGCCCACCACTCGCACTACGGCATCGTGCTGGTGCGCACCTCCCCGGCCGATCCGGCGAACCGGCACGCGGGGCTCAGCCAGCTGCTGGTCGACCTGTCGCTGCCGGGGATCAGCATCAACCCGATCCGGATCCTGGACGGCGGGCACCACTTCAACGAGGTGGTCTTCGACGACGTGGTCGTGCCCGGGGACATGCTGCTGGGCGAGGAGGGGGCGGGCTGGCACCAGGTGACCGCCGAGCTGGCGTTCGAGCGGTCGGGGCCGGAGCGGTTCCTGTCCACCTATCCGCTGCTGGCCGAGTTCGCCCGCCGCGCCGCCGAGACCCAGGATGCGGCGCAGTTGGCGGCGTTGGGCCGGTTGTCGGCGCGGCTGCTGGCGCTGCGGCAGCTGTCGCTGCGGATCGCGGCGGCGCTGGACCGCGGCGAGCTGCCGAACATCCCCGCGGCGCTGGTGAAGGACGTGGGGACCACGTTCGAGGCCGACGTGGTGGACGAGGTCCGCCGGGTGGTCGACGTGCCGGCGTCGCTGGACTCCCCGGATCCGCTGGGCCGGGCGCTGGCCGAGGCGCAGCTGCACGCGCCGGGCTACACGCTGCGCGGCGGCACCAACGAGATCCTCAGAGGGATCGTGGCGAGGGGGCTGGGACTCCGATGAGCGATCAGGACCTGGTGGTCGAGACCGTCCGCGACATCCTGTCCGGGCACGAGCCGTTCGTGCTCACCGCCGACCGGCCCTGGGACGAGGGCCTCTGGAAGGCCCTCGTGGACACCGGCCTCACCGGCGTCGGCATCGACGAGGACGCCGGCGGGTCGGGCGGCGAGCCGGCCGACGCCGTCGCGATCGTGCGCACGCTCGCCGCCGGGGCGGCCGCGGTGCCGCTGGCCGAGCAGCTGCTGGTCGCCGCGCCCGCGCTGATCGCGGCGGGGCTGCCGGTGCCGCCGGTGGAGCAGCCGCTCACCGTCGCCGTCGCCCCGGGGGTGACCGCCGAGCCCGACGGCGACGGGCGGTTCCGGCTGACCGGCACCGCGACCGGCGTCCCGTGGGCCGGGGTGGCCGCCGCGGTCGCGGTCCTGGCGGGCCCGGGGGAGGCGCCGGTGCTGGCGCTGGTCGACACGGCCGGGCTGCCGGTCGCGTCGGCGGCCAACCTGGCCGGCGAGCCGCGCGGCACGCTGCCCCTCGACGGGACGTCCGCCCCGGGCGCCCGGCTGACCGCGGGGCAGGCCGACGCGTTCCGCGCCCGCTACGCGCTGGCCCGGTCGGTGCAGCTGGCCGCGGCGCTGGAGCAGGTGCTGGCCTGGACGGTGCAGTACGCCGGCGAGCGGGTCCAGTTCGGCCGCCCCCTCGCGAGGTTCCAGGCGATCCAGATGGAGCTGGCCGAGATGGCCGGCGAGGTCACCGCGACCGCCGCGCTCACCGACGCCGCCGTCCAGGCACTGGACCGGGGCGAGGGCGTGCTGCTCGCCGCGGCCGCGGCCAAGGTCCGCGCCGGCGCGGCGGTCGAGGTCGTCGCCCGGCTGGCCCACCAGGTGCACGGCGCCATCGGCTTCACCCAGGAGCACCGGCTGCACCACCTCACCCGCCGCTGCTGGTCCTGGCGCGACGAGGCCGGCGGCGAGGCCGGCTGGGCGCCGGTGCTCGGTGCCGGGCTGGTGGCCGCCGGCGGCGACGGCCTGTGGGCCGCGCTCACCCGGGCGGTCTGACCGCGGGTCGGGCCGCCGGGTAGCGCAGCGCCGCCGACAGCACGTGCCGGCGCCGGGCGCTGAGGTCGGCGAACAGCTGCGGCGCCTCCTCGACGGGGACGACGTCGGTGAGCAGGTGCGCCCGCACCAGGTCGCCCGCGGCGCGCAGCAGGTCGAGGGTCTCCCGGGAGAGCCGGGCCCGGTCCCAGAGGTGGGCCAGCCCCCGGGGGACCCGGCCGATCTGCGCGCACCGCGCCGACAGCCCGTTGTGGTGGAACTCCTCGCCGAGCGCCAGGTCGGCGGCGCCGCCGGTGTAGAAGGCGAGGTCGACCACCGACGCCTGCGGGCGCGCGAGCCGCAGCGCGGTGGCGAGCGCGGCGGCCTGCCCGCGGCACTGGAACACCACGTCGGCCCCGTGGTCGCCCGGCCCGTGTCGCCACCGGGTCTTGAGCGCCCGGGCGACGTCCGGGGTGTCGTCGACGGCGGCCAGCCCGAGGCCCTCGGCCGCGGCCCGCCGGGGCGCTGCGCCGGCTCGACGAGATCGACCCCGCCGACTGCGCCGCCGCCGCGCGGAGCCGGTTCGCGCCCGCGGTGATGGCCGACGGCTACGAGCGGCTCTACGCCGAGGTCCTGCGCCGCGCGCCCGCGGGGCTCCCGGTCCCGCGCACCGGGAGCTCCGCGGAGACCGCCGGGGTCAGCGCCCGGCGGACCGCAGCTCGCTGAAGGTGTCGGCCACCCAGTCGGCGATGAAGGTGCTGACGTACGGCAGGTGGTCGAGGCCGATGTGCTCGGGCGTCGTGGCTGCGGTGCGCCATCTCCAGCGGGATCTGCCGGTCGTCGGCGCCGTGCGGGATGGGTCAGCCCAGTCTCCGACGGCGCCTCGCTGCTCGTCGCCGTCGGGCTGTCCCACCCACACCTGGCCGCAGCTGCGGCGTCCGCACCACGTGACCCTCGGGGCCGGTCCAGCGGCGCGCGGCCGGTCCCGTCAGGATGGGGCCGGCCGCGCGGCGCGGCCGCACGAGGAGGTGCACGTGACCACGTCCCGCGACTGGACGCTCGACGGATCGGCCGGGCAGCTGGCCGCCCGCACGTGGCAGGGGGACGGCGACCCGCGCCACGTCGTGCTGCTCGCCCACGGCTACGGGGAGCACGTCGGCCGGTACGGGCACGTGGCCGACGCGCTCGTCGCGAACGGCGCCGTCGTGTACGCCGTCGACCACGCGGGCCACGGGCGCAGCGAGGGCGAGCGGGTGGTCTTCGCCGACGTCGAGGCCGTCGTCGACGACCTCCACCTCGTCGACGAGCGGGCCCGCCGGGAGCACCCCGGCCTGCCCGTCGTCCTCATCGGGCACTCGATGGGCGGGCTGATCGCGGCGCGCTACGCGCAGCGGTACGGCGACACGCTGGCCGCGCTGGTGCTGTCCGGGCCGGTCGTCGGCGCGTTCGCCACCGTCGAGGTGCTGCTGGGCCTGCCGGAGATCCCCGACGTCCCGCTGGACAGCACGACGCTGTCCCGCGACCCGGCGGTGGGGGAGGCCTACGAGGCCGACCCGCTGGTCTGGCACGGGCCCTTCAAGCGGCCGATGCTCGAGGCCTGGCAGCGGGCGCTCGCGGCGGTCGACGCCGGCCCCGGCCTCGGCGACCTGCCGCTGCTGTGGGTGCACGGCGCGGACGACCGGCTGGTGCCGGTGGAGGGCAGCCGGTCGGGCGTCGCGCACCTGGGCAGCGGGCGGCACACCGAGCGGATCTACCCGGGCGCCCAGCACGAGGTGTTCAACGAGACCAACGCCGACGAGGTCCTGGCCGACGTCACGGCGTTCATCGACGAGGCACTGGCCCGCCGGGGCTGAGGCCTGCCGGGACGAGGGGCTCAGCCCCGGACCCAGACCACCTGCAGCTCGTTGCGCTGGCCGAACCGCTCCAGGTGCGAGCCGACGACCGACTCCACCCGCTCGAGCTCGTCCGGGCCGGGCGCGGTGGCGAGCAGCTCCAGGCTGCCCTCACGGGAGCGCAGCAGGCAGTCGCCGACGGCCAGCACGATGCGGATGCCGTCGGCCTCCTCGCGGACCTCGCTGCGCCGGCCCAGGTGGGCGGCCAGCTGCTTGGCGTAGCGCTCGGGCGTCGCGGTCGCGACGTCGGCGCGGGCGGTGAGGGGCTCAGTCACGGGGCGCCTCCGGGCCGTCGGCGAGCAGCAGGTACAGCGACCGGCGGGCGTCGGCCAGGATCCGCGCGGCCTCGGCGCGCTGCGCGTCGGTGCCGGTGCGGGCGATCTCCTTGACCGCGCCGTGCAGGCCCATCGTCAGGCCGCGCAGGTCCGGGCCGGCCTCGGCGCCCCGGTCCTCGGCGAAGGGGTCGGTCCACGTCGCCCGGCGCTCGTCGAGGTGGGCGCGGCCGGCGTCGGTCAGCGCGACCAGCTTGCGGCCGGCGTCGGCGGTGACGGTGACCAGCCCCTCGTCCTCGAGCTGGCTGATCGTCGGGTAGATGGCGCCGGGGCTCGGCGTCCAGCGACCACCGCTGCGCTCGGCGATCGCCTGCATCAGCTGGTAGCCGTGCATCGGCTGCTCGGCGAGCAGCTGCAGCACCGCGGTGCGCACGTCACCGCGCGGGCGGCGGCTGCGGCCGCCGTGGTGCGAACCGCCGCGCCGGCCGGGACCGAACGGGCCACCCTCGCGGGGACCGAACGCGCGGCCCTCGCCCGGGCCGAACGGGCCGCCCTCGAAGCCGGGGCCGGGACGGCCGCCGCGCGGGTGGTGGAAGCGGGAGCCGGGGTGTCCGGCGTGTCCTCGCATGGGGTTCATGGTGCTCCTCCTGTTGTATCGGATGACAGTAACGATACATCGCTACTGTCATGCGTCAAGGTCTCCGGACGGCATCCGTCAGACCCGCTCGAGGGGACGGCGGGGGGCCGGCGCCGGCACCCGGTCCCGCACGCCGAAGACCACGGCCCGCTGCACGAGGAAGCTCGCGACGACGAGCAGCGCCTCGGTGAGCACCTTCGCGGCGAGCAGCGGCACGCCGGCGCGGGTGAGCGCGGCCAGCAGCCCGTAGTTGGCGGCGAGCAGGCAGCCGGCCAGCGCGGCGTAGCGCAGCGCGGCCGCCCGCCGGTCCCGCCGTCCGCCGGGGAAGACGTAGCGGCGGTTGACCGCGAAGTTCGCCGTCCCGCTGAGCAGCCGGGCGCCGGCCACGGAGACCAGCAGGGCGCCGGTGAGGGCGTGCAGCGCCAGCAGCGCGACCGTGTCGACGGCGAACGCCGCCAGCGAGGAGGCCAGGAAGGCGAGCAGCGGCGCGTACACGCGGGCCGAGTCCACCAGCGGCCGGAAGTGCGAGGAGGCGTTGCCCTCCAGGTAGATGGTCGCGATCGGCACCTGCTCGACCGCCAGCCCGCGGCGCGCGGCCTGCAGCAGCACCCGCAGCTCGTACTCGAAGCGGTCGCCGGGCACGGTGAGCAGCCACGGCACCAGGTGCGCCGGGTACCCCCGCAGCCCGGTCTGGGTGTCGGCCAGCGCGACGCCCGTGGCGAGCCGGAACAGCACCCGGGAGGCGGAGTTGCCCAGCCGGCTGCGCGCCGGCACGGCGCCGTCGAAGCCGCGGACGCCGAGCACCGTCGCGCCGGTGCGGCGCACCCGGTCGGCCACCCGGAGGACGTCGACCACGGAGTGCTGCCCGTCGGAGTCGGCGGTCACCACCTCCTCGCCGGGCCAGGCGGCGGCGGCGTGCGCGAGGCCGGTGCGCAGGGCCGCGCCCTTGCCCCGGTTGACCGGGTGGCCCAGGACGGTGCAGCCCAGCGCCCGCACGGCCGCGAACACCGGCCGGGCCGCCGGACCGCTGCCGTCGTCGACGACGAGCACGTGCAGGGCCGGGTCGGCGGCGCGCAGGGCCTCGACGAGGGCGAGAAGCCGGGCGTCGGGCTCGTAGGCGGGGACCAGGACGATCACGGTCGCCGTCCTCAGCCCGCGACGTAGAGGACGTCGGAGACCCCGCGTTCCTCGCCCTGGCTGGGCGAGTTCACGACCTCGCCGTCGAAATACATGGTCGAGGAGCCGCCGCCGTCGAGGTTGTAGGCGGTGGTCGCGCCGAGGTCGGTCATGATCGCCGCGAGCTCGGTCATGGTGACGCCCTCGCTGTAGCCGCTCTGCCGGCCGTCGACGACGACGAAGACCAGGTGGTTGTCGTCGAGCACGCCGACGGCGGTGCGCGGCTGGTCGCCCTGGATCGAGTGGTTGCCGACGTTGGTGTCGACCTCGACGTCCTCGATCCCGTCGACGACCTGACCGTCCTCGACGATCGCCGGGCCGAACGACAGGGTGTTCCAGACGCCGGCGTCGACGAGCGCCTGCGCGGTCGTCGTCGTCTCGTCGTAGACCTCGACGTGCCCGTCGCGGTAGAAGGCCAGGCCCTGGCGGGCGCCCTCGTCGCGGTAGACGACGCCGTTGCGGATGACGATGCCGGTGTCGCGGAAGCCGTAGTAGTCGCCGTTGACGGCGAACACGGCGCCGTTGTCCTCGGCGATGTCCGAGACGGTCTCGGTGATGTTGGTGCCGTACTGGTCGTTCGCGAACGCCGACTGCAGCGCGGTGGCGTCGGAGAGGACGACGTCGGCGACGTAGTAGGTGACCGTGTCGTCGCCGCTGCCGTAGCTGACCGTGGAGACGGTGACCGTGGCTCCGTCGGAGGTGTAGGTGTCGCCGGTGACGGTGCCGCCGGAGGTGTCGACGGTGCTGTCGGAGACACCCTGCGCGGCCTCGTAGGCGGAGACGTCGGCGATCTCGACGTGGTCGATGACGAACCGGTCGAGCGCCCAGGCCGTCCCCCCGCCGGCGGCGAGGGTCACGGTGGTGGCGGTCGCGATGAGCGCGCGGCGGAGGCGGCGGGGCTTCGGCATGGCCCCAGGGCACCGGGTGGCCCCCGGGCCACCCCTGCCGTGCGCCTGGGAAGTCGCTGTGCGTGAGGGGCCGACGACGGTGCGTCCAGGCGACTCCCAGCTGCGTCCCAGGGGCGTGCCGGATCCCCTCGGCAACCTGCTGGTCGTCCCGCCGTCGACCCCTGGAAAGCCGGATGAACCAGATCGTTCTCTTCGCCGCCGACGTCCTCGCCATCGGCCTGCTCACCTTCGCCGTCTACTTCCCGCGCCACCGCCGCCGCGACCTGGTGATCGCCTACCTCGCCGTGAACGTCGGTGTCCTCGCGGTGTCCGCGGCGCTGGCCACCAGCGGGGTGGGTGCCGGGGTGGGCCTCGGCCTGTTCGGCGTGCTGGCGATCATCCGGCTGCGGTCCACCGAGCTGGACCAGCACGAGGTGGCCTACTTCTTCTCCGCCCTGGCGCTGGGCCTGCTCGGCGGCCTCGGGACGGCGGACGTCGTCCTCTCGGCGTCGCTCATGGCCCTGGTGGTGGCCGTCATGTACGCCGCCGGCCACCCCCGGCTGCTGTCGCGCTACCGGCAGCAGGTGATGGTGCTCGACGCCGCCTTCCCCGACGAGCGCGCGCTGGTCGCGCACCTCGAGGGACTGCTCGGCGCCCGCGTGCACCAGGTGACGGTGCAGCGGGTCGACATGGTCAACGACACGACCTGGGTCGACGTCCGGTTCGAGACGCCCCGCCGCTCGGCGGCCGCCGCGCTCCTCGACGGCGGCCCGGCCGCCCGGCTGAACGGGCACCCGCTGTCGGTGCCGGTGCAGCGGTGACCGCGGCCCTGCCCGCGGCGGGCGCGCTGGCGCCGGTCGGGCTCGCCGAGCTCGTCGCGCGCGCCGCCCGGCAGACGCGGGTCGACCGCAAGTACGTGCTCCCGGTGGCGGCCGCCGACCGGCTCGTTGCCCGGCTCGGCCGCGCCGAGGGCGCCCGGGTGCTCGACGACGGCGGCGCCCGCGACTTCGGCTACGCCTCGCTCTACCTCGACACCGCCGAGCTGACCGGCTACCACCTGGCCGCCCGGGGCCGCCGGCGGCGCTTCAAGGTCCGCCGGCGCACCTACCTCGACTCCAGCGACGCCTTCGTCGAGGTCAAGACCCGCGGCGCCCGCGGCGCCACGGTCAAGCAGCGGGTGCCCGACGACGGCGGCTGGGCCGGCTTCGTCGAGGCCGCGCTGGCCGGCGCCGGCCACCCCGGCGTCCGCAGCGCCGACCTGCACCCCGTGCTGCACACCGCCTACCGCCGCACCACGCTGCTGCTGCCGGCGACCGACGACCGGGTCACGGTCGACACCGGCCTCACCTGGTCGCTGCCCGGCGGGGCCTCGCTGAGGCTGCCCGGCCTCGCGGTCGTCGAGACCAAGACCGGCGCCGGCGCCTCGGCGGCCGACCGGGTGCTGTGGCGCAGCGGCCACCGGCCCGCCCGCATCTCCAAGTACGGCACCGGCCTGGCCGCGCTCCGCGGCGACCTGCCCGACAACCGCTGGTGGCCGGTCCTGCGCCGCCACTTCTCCGCCCTCACCCCCTGCACCTCCGACGATCGGATCCCGGCATGACCCGCCTGAAGAAGACCCGCACCGCCGTCGCCGGCGCCCTCATGGCCGCCCTCCTGGCCGGCTGCACCGCCGAGGCCGCGGCCACCGCCTCCGGCGGCGGCACCAGCAGCGTGTCGGCCGAGGAGGTCGCCGCGGTCACCGGCGTCACCGTGGCCGACGCCCTGGCGCAGAACGTGTCGCCGGAGGAGGTCGACGTCTCCTACGACGAGGCCGACGTCGTCGACGTCGCGCTCACCGGCGACTCGGCCACCGCCGACTCCGACGCGGTCACCGTCGACGGGGACACCGTCACCATCACCGCCTCGGGCACCTACCGGCTCAGCGGCAACCTCGACGGCCAGGTCGTCGTGGACAGCCCCGACGACGGCGTGGTCCGGCTGGTGCTCGACGGTGCCGACATCAGCTCGTCGTCCACCGCGGCGATCGCGGTGATGGACGCCGGCTCGGTCGCCGTCGTCCTGGCCGACGGCTCGACCAACACGCTGTCCGACGGCGCCGACTACGCCGCCGACGACGCCGAGCCCAACGCCGCGCTGTACTCCACCGCCGACACGGTCATCACCGGCGACGGCTCGCTGACCGTGGCCGGCAACGCGAACGACGGGATCGCCAGCAAGGACGGCCTGGTGATCGCCGGCGGCTCGATCACCGTCGACGCGGTCGACGACGGCGTGCGCGGCAAGGACTTCCTCATCGTGCGGGATGGCGACCTCACCGTGACCGCCGGCGGGGACGGGCTGAAGTCCGACGACGCCGAGGACGCGGCGGCGGGCTACGTGTACGTCGCCGACGGCACCGTGGACGTGACCGCCGGCGGGGACGGCGTCTCGGCCGCGACCGACGTCCTGGTCGGCGGCGGGACGCTGACGGTGCAGGCCGGCGGCGGCGCGGGGCAGACGGTCGCCGACGACGTCTCCGCCAAGGGCCTCAAGGGCACCGTCAGCGTGGTGGTGGGTGGCGGCACGGTCGAGGTCGACGCCGCCGACGACGCCGTCCACTCCGACGGCGCGGTCAGCGTCACCGACGGGGCGCTGACCCTGGCCACCGGGGACGACGGCGTGCACGCCGAGGCGGACCTGACCGTCTCCGGCGGCACCCTCACCGTCACCGGCTCCTACGAGGCGCTGGAGAGCGCGACCATGACGATCAGCGGCGGCTCGCTCGACGTCACCGCCGACGACGACGGCGTCAACCTCTCCAGCGGCTCGGGGCAGCTCACCGTCTCGGGCGGCACCCTCATTGTCGACGCCCAGGGCGACGGACTGGACTCGATCGGCGCGGGCGCGATGACCGGCGGCACCGTCGTCGTCAACGGCACCACCCAGGGCGGCAACGGCGGGCTGGACCTGGACGGCGGGCTCACCGTCGACGGGGGAGTGCTGCTGGTCACCGACAGCGGGCAGATGTCGATGTCGCCGTCCACCGACTCCGCGCAGGGCTGGGTCTCCGCGTCGCTGGGGTCGACGGTCTCCGCCGGCACCGTGGTGCAGGTGGTCGACGAGTCGGGGGACGTGCTGGCCGCCTTCACCGCGCAGAAGTCGATGGGCACGCTGACCTACTCCTCGGCCGACGTGGACGGGAGCGCCACCTACTCGATCGTCACCGGGGGCACGGCGTCCGGCGAGGAGGTCGGCGGGCTCTCCTCCGGCGGCTCGGCCGAGGGGGCGTCGGAGCTGACCACGGTGACCGCCGGCACCGCGCTGGCCGGCGGGATGGGCGGCGGGCCCGGCGGCGGCGGGGGCGGCGGCCGCGGCGGCATGCCGCCGGGCAACTGACCCGCGCTGTACCCGACGGCGGCGCCGTCCCCACGGGGGCGGCGCCGCCGTCGCGTCCGGCGGGAGGGGCCCTGCTCAGGACCGGAAGAACTCCAGCAGGTCGGCGTTGATCGTGTCCGCCTGCGTGGTCGGCATCCCGTGCGGGAAGCCCGGATAGGACTTCAAGGTGCCGTTCGCCAGCAGCTCGGCCGACAACGGCGCGGAGTCGGCGTAGGGCACGATCTGGTCGTCCTCGCCGTGCATGACCAGCACGGGCACGCTGATCTTCCGCAGGTCCTCGGTGAAGTCGGTCTGCGAGAACGCGACGATGCCGTCGTAGTGCGCCTTGGCGCCGCCCATCATCCCCTGGCGCCACCAGTTCTGGATGATCGCCTCGACCGGCTCGACGCCCTCCCGGTTGAAGCCGTAGAAGGGCCCGGCCGGGAGGTCGCGGTAGAAGACCGAGCGGTTGGCCAGGACCTGCGCCTGCAGGCCGTCGAACACGCTCTTGGGCAGGCCCCCGGGGTTGCTCTCCGTCTGCACCATCAGTGGGGGCACCGCACTGATGATCGCCGCCTTGGCCACCCGTTCCTCACCGTGCCGGGCGATGTAGTGCACCACCTCGCCGCCGCCGGTCGAGTGGCCGACGTGGATGGCGTCGCGCAGGTCGAGCTCGGCGGTCAGGGCGGCCAGGTCGTCGGCGTAGTGGTCCATGTCGTGGCCGTCGGCGGTCTGGCTCGAGCGCCCGTGCCCCCGCCGGTCGTGGGCGATGACGCGGTAGCCCTGCTGCAGGAAGAACAGCAGCTGGGTGTCCCAGTCGTCGGCCGACAGCGGCCAGCCGTGGCTGAAGACGATCGGCTGACCGCTGCCCCAGTCCTTGTAAAAGATCTCGGTGCCGTCGGCGGTGGTGATCGTGCCCATGCTCTTCCTCCCGGTGCGGTGTGCGGGGACGCAGCTGCGGGCCGGTCCGGTCGACGCGCGCCACCACGGGGCGACGGGCCGCCGGCGGGACCGCCCGGCGGGATCGGCGAGACGGTGCAGGCGGGCGCAGGGGGCCGGATCCCGGGGCGCCCATCGTGCTGGCCGGGGGTGCGGTCGTCCAAGGGGCCCGGGCGGGTTGGGACGTGGACCCGCTGCGCGCCGTGACGGATGCCGCCGCGCCCCGTCACGGGGGACCGATGCGGGGGATGGGGTTCCGGGAGGGCAGCGTGCGGGGGCGTCGCCTCGTGCAGGGCCGAACGCCGACGAGCGTGTGCGCCCGGGCTGCGATCGGGGGGCCCGATCGCGGCCCGAGCGCACACGCTCGGTGGAGGTGGGGGTCAGTCGTGGTCGCCGCCGTGGCCGCCCCAGCCGCCGCGGTGGCCGCCGGGGCCGTCGGTGCTGTTCACCCGCTCGGTGATGCGGGCCTCCAGGTCGGCGAGCCGCTCGTCGGCCTCCTCGCGGGTGAGGTCGCCGTCGGTCACCGCCTGCTCGATCCGCTCGGTGGCCGCCTGCACGAGCGCGTCGATGACGACCTGCGGGTCGACCTGGTGCGCCTGGGCGACGCTGGCCAGCGACGCGTCGTCGGCCTGCAGCTCCGAACGCAGGTCGTCCTCGCTGATGCCGATGGCGTCCGCGGCGGTGGCAAGGAGGTCCCCGCCGAACCCGTGGCCGCCCCAGCCGCCGTGGTGACCGCCGAAGCCCGCGTCGCTCAGCGTGGCGGCCACCTCGTCGGCCTGCTCTTGGGAGATCGAGCCGTTGTCGACCAGGTCGGACAGCGCGTCGCGGATGCGCTCCTCCGACGTCGTCCCGGTCTGGGCGGGGTCGTCGTCGGCGAGTGCGGGCAGGGCGACGCCGAGACCGGCCAGGGTCAGCGCTCCCGCGGCGCCGGCGATGATCAGCTTCTTGCGCACGATGTCCTCCTGTGGGCCGGTCGGTCCGGCCGTTCTCGCAGTCTGGGACCCGAACCTGTGACGGACCTGGCACGGGCCTGTGGATGTCAGGGCAGGCGCGGCGACCAGGCCAGCGACCCGCCGGCCGCGCCGAGGGTCACCAGCAGCGCCATCCCGGCGACGGCGGAGGAGACGTCCTGCCGCTCGGTCGTCGTCCCGACCTGCTCGCCGATGTCCGCGTAGACGTCCTCGAGCTCGTCGCTGCTCGCGGCGGTGTAGGCGGTGCCCCCCGTGGCGGAGGCCAGCGAGGCCAGCGCCGCGGTGTCCACCGGCACCGACACCGCCTGGCCCTGCACGCTGACCGCGCCCTCGCCGGTGCCGTAGGCGATCGTGTAGACCGGGATGCCGGCCTCCGTGGCGACCTCGGCCGCGCTCTCGATCGACCGGCCCTGGGTGTTGGTGCCGTCGGACAGGAGGACGACCGACGAGGGCGTCGGCTCCTCGGCGTCGGCGGTGGCCGCCTGCGCGGCGGCGGCCACGGAGGCGGCCACCGCCTCGCCGATCGCCGTCCCCTCGGACATCTGCAGGTCCTCGATCGCGGCGACCACGGCCTCGTGGTCGCCGGTCGGGGCGACGTCCAGGGACGCCGACCCGGAGAAGCTGACCAGTCCGACGTCGACGCCGTCGGGCAGGTCCTCGACGAACTCGACCGCCGCCGCCTGTGCCGCCGCGAACCGGGACGGCGCGACGTCGGTCGCCTGCATGGACGCCGAGGTGTCGATGGCCACCACGATCGTGGCCGCCTCGCGGGGCACCTCCACCGCGGCCGCCGGCTTGGCGAAGGCGGTGACCATGAACGCCAGGGCGGCCACCAGGAGCCCGGCCGGCAGGTGCCGGCGCCAGCGCGGGGCGCGGGGCGCCACCGACTCGAGCAGGTCGACGTCGGCGAACCGGACCGCGGTCGCCGTCCGGCGCCGCTGCACCAGCACGTAGGCGACCGCGACGCCGGCGACGACCAGCAGAAGCAGCAGCCGCCAGGGTGCCTCGAAGGTCAGGTCGCTCATGCCGAGGCCCCGCGTCGGCCCGCCCGCATCCCCGCCCGGCGGGCGGCCAGGTGCCGTGCCAGCTCGGGGAGCCAGTCCCGGTCGGTGCGCAGCAGCACGTGCCCGGCGCCGGCGGCCAGCACCGCGGCGCGCTGCCGCTCGGTCCGGGCGGCCGCGGCGGCGCGGTACCGGTCGCGGACCGCGCGGGTGCTGCGCACCTCCATCTCGCGGCCGGTCTCGACGTCGACCACGTGCAGCGTGCCGACCGCCGGCAGCTCGGTCTCCAGGGGGTCCTGCACCTGGCAGACGACGACGTCGCTGCGCTGGGCGAGCAGCTGCAGCGGCCGCGCCCAGCCGGGCTCGCCGGATCCGCGGCCGGGCTCGACGAGGTCGCCGAGGACGACGACGAGCCCGCGCCGGCGCGGCGGCCGCCCCAGCGCGGTGAGCGCGTCGGCGAGGCCCGCGCCCCGGCCCGCGGCGGCCCGCGGGGTGGTCAGCAGCGTGTGCCGGAGCGCCAGCGCCGCCTCGCGGCCGGCCCGCGCCGGCACCCGCCGGACGCCGTCCCCGGTGAGCAGCAGCGCGCCGACCCGGTCACCGTGGCCGCTGGTGAGGTGGACCAGCGCGCTCGCCACGGCCAGCGCCAGGTCGCGCTTCTCCGACCGGCGGGTGCCCAGCGCCATCGAGGCGGTCAGGTCGACGACGAGCGTCGTCTCCAGCTCCCGGTCGGCGGTCGTCGTCCGCACGTGGGTCTCCCCGGTGCGGGCGGTCACCGCCCAGTCGATCCGGCGGGCGTCGTCGCCCGGCGCGTGCAGCCGCGCCTCGGCCGGCTCGCTGCCCGCCCCCGGGACGACCCGCGCGTGGTCGCCCTGCAGCAGCCCGTCGAGCCGGCGGGACACCTCCAGCGACAGCCGGCGACCCTGCGCCTCGGGGACGTGCGGCGGCGGGAGGGCGCTCACGCGGCGTCCCGCTGCAGGTCCGGCCGGGCGACGGTGACGTGCTGCGACGGCGCGACGGTGGTCGGCTGGGGCATCGTCGCGAGCACCCGGCGGACGACGTCCTCGGCCGTCACCCCGTCGGCGACCGCCTCGTAGGAGAGAACCAGCCGGTGGGCCAGGACGTCGACGGCGAGATCGGCGACGTCCTCGGGGACGACGTACTCCCGGCCCCGCAGCAGCGCGAGCGCCCGCGCGGCGCGGACCAGGCCGAGGCTGCCGCGCGGCGAGGAGCCGACGGCGACCAGGCGGGCCAGCTCGGGAAGCCGCCACTGCGCCGGCTCCCGGGTCGCCATCACCAGCGCGACCGCGTACTCGGCGATGGCGTGGTGGACGAAGACCTGCTCGGCGGCGTCCTGCAGCGAGACGAGCTCGGCGAGGGAGAGCGCCTGCTGCGCGCGGGGCGGGCGCACCGACATGCGCCGCACGATCTCCATCTCCTCCGACATCGTCGGGTGCGGGACGACGACCTTGAGCAGGAACCGGTCGCGCTGGGCCTCCGGCAGCGGGTAGACGCCCTCGCTCTCCACGGGGTTCTGGGTGGCCAGCACGAGGAACGGGTCCGGCAGGGCGTGGGTGACGCCGCCGATCGAGACCTGCCGCTCGGCCATGACCTCCAGCAACGCCGACTGCACCTTGGCCGGCGCGCGGTTGATCTCGTCGGCGAGCACGAGGTTGGCGAACACCGGGCCGAGCTCGACGTCGAAGCGCTCCTGGCTCGGCCGGTAGACGCGGGTGCCGACGATGTCGCTCGGCACGAGGTCCGGGGTGAACTGCAGCCGGACCGAGGTGCCGCCGACGGTGCGGGCGAGCGTCTCGACCGCGAGGCTCTTCGCCACCCCGGGCACGCCCTCGAGCAGGCAGTGGCCGCGAGCGAGCAGGGCCACGGCGATCCGCTCCACCATCCGGTCCTGGCCGACGACGACCTTCTTCACCTCCACCAGCGCGCGGTCGAGCAGGGCGGTGGGGGTGGGGCGGGGATCGGGCACGGGCGTGCTCCTCGGGTGCTCGGGGACGGGGTGGGGTGCGGAGGGGAGGGGGCCGGTCACGCGTCCTCCGTGTCGCTCGTGCCGCCGGTGCTGTCGCTGCTGCCCGGGGCGCCGCCGGAGCCTGCCGGGACGCGGACGGTCACCGCCGTGGCGGTGTCGCCGTCCACCACGGCCTCGACCAGGACGCTGTCGCCGACCCGGAGGTCGGCGAGCGTGCCGCTCGCCGTCGCGACGGCGGTGTCGGTGGTGACGGCGTAGGTCACCTCGGTGCCGTCGGCGCTGGTGACGGTCAGGGAGTCCGCGGTGACGGCCGTGACCTCGCCGGTCTGGACGGTGGCGCCGGTCGTCGTCCCGCCCTCCTGGGGCAGGGCGCCGGTCGTGCCCTGGTCCTGCGGCGCGGAGCCCATGGGCCCGCGGCCGGGCACGGTGCCCTGTTGCTGGGGGACGCCTCCGGTCGCGTCCTGCGCGGCGTCCTCGGCCGCGGCGACCGGGGCGGCCGCCTCGGGCTGGTCCGCGGACGCCGCGACCGCGGCCGTGGCCCCGGCGGCGACCACGGCGGCGGCCGCTCCGCCGGCGACCAGCCACCGCCGGCCGCGCCGGGGCCGGGTCACCGCCGCCGGCGGCGCCGCGGGTGGCGGGGGAGGTGCGCCGGGGGGCGCCGGCGTGCGGGCGCCGTCCCGGTCGAAGACCCACTCCTGCACGGGGATTCCTCTCGTCTGGTGCTGGGGTCCGCAGCGCACGGCTGCGGTCCGTCGGTGCGTCCACCGTCGGTGGCCGTGCTGGACGAGGGCTGGCGGCCGCGTGCGGGAGTCCTGTGAGTCGGGCGCTCGGCTGAGCGCTGGAAGATGTCGGCCGGATCTGTGGACGGATCCCTGACCTGGGGATTTCATCAGTCAGCCGGGCCGCCGGATCGCTAGAATCCGTACATGTGTTCGACTCTCGACCCGGCCGCCGAGGTCGACCGGCTGCGCGCGATGGGCGACGGCGAGCTGCTGGCCGAGGTCGCCGAACTGGTCGCCGAGCAGAACCGGGTGGCAGCGCGGCTGACCGCCGCGGTGCGGGTCGCCGATGCGCGGCTGGCGTGCGAGCACGACGGGGTGAAGACGATGCAGTCCTGGCTCCGAACGCACGGTGGGATGAAGTCGAACGCCGCCGCGGCGCTGGTGCACCGCGGGCGGGCGCTGGCGCTGCTGCCGGCTACCGCCGCGGCGTTCAGTTCGGGTGCGATCGGGGTCGAGCACGTCACCGAGATCAGCAAGGTGGTGGCGCCCAAGCACGCGGCGATGGCGGCCGAGCAGGGCATCGACCTGGCCGAGGTCGATGCCGCCCTGGCGACGATCGCTGCCGGGCAGACCTTTCAGACCCTCACCGAGGCGGTGGCCGAGTACCTGACCCGGCTCGATCCCGACGGGCCGGAGCCGGAGCCGATCACCCGGCGGTCGCTGCGGTTCCTCACCCATCCCGACGGCACCGTGACCGTGATCGCCGAACTCGACGCCGTCGGTGGGGAGAAGGTGAAGGCGGTGATCGAGCCGATGGCGGCGACCTCCCGCTGCGCCGGCGACGAGCGCACCCCGGCCCAGCTGCGCGGGGACGTGCTGGTGCAGTGGGCCGACAACACCCTCGCCGCCGGCGCGGTGCCGATCCAGCGCACCCGCAAGCCCGGCATCGCCGCCGTGCTGGACCTGGACGACCTGGTCGACCCCGCGCTCGGCAAGACCGCCGCCGAGCTGGGCTTCGGCGCCACCATCTCCGCCGCCCGCGCCCGCTGGCTGGCCTGCGACTCGGTGGTGGCCCGCGTGATCATGGGCCCGGACGGCGAACCGATCCACCGCGGCCGCGAGGTCCGCATCGTCCCCGCCGCCCTCCGCCAGCTGCTCGACCTGCGGGACCAGGGCTGCGTGTTCGCCGGCTGCGACGCCCCGCACTGGTGGTGCGAGGCCCACCACCGCATCCACTGGGCCTTCGGCGGCCAGACCGACCCGGACAACCTGGGCCTGCTGTGCGAGCGCCACCACGGCAAGGTCCATCACGGCTACCGCATCGAACGCGACCCCGACGGCACCTGGCACACCTACCGCCCCGACGGCACCGAGATCCTCCTCGACCGCGACCAGCTCCTCAGCCGGATCGACTCCCTCGCCGACGAGGCCCGCCGCAGCCGCGGCGCCAGGTCCCCCGGCGCCACGTCCCGCGGCGACGGCCTGCGCATCGACGGCGACCTGCGCAGCCGCGGCGACCTGTTCGTCCCCGTCTGACGGCACCCGGGTCCCGTCCAGCCGCCCGCGCGACCGCGCCGGCGGCCACGGGCGCGCGCCCGGTCCGTGGTGCCTCGCTCCCCACGTTCACAGCGCACGCCCAGGTGGCTCCCTGCCGGGCCGCATGCGGCGCGTGGACCGTGGGGTGCCCAGGCAGGAGGGAGCCGGCATGACGAACGGGACGACGCCCGGCGCGATCGGGCTGCTGCCCTCGCGCACGCCACCGACGGGGGGTGTGCTGGTCGTCGTGGGCGGCCTGCCCGGCAGCGGCAAGACCACCCTGCTCCGGCGCTGGCTCACCGACGCCCGACAGGACCACACCGGTCCGGACGTGGTCGGGCTGGACTCCGAGGACGTCGCGGCGCGGGTGCGGCGGGTCGCCAGGCGGCTGCCCTACCGGGTGCTGCGGCCGGCCGTGCACCTCGCCCACCGGTGGCGGGTGCTGCGGGCCATCGCCGGTCCCGCCCCGGTCGTCGTCCTCACCGACCCGTGGACGAGCCCCCGGTGGCGGACCGCCGTCCTCAGCGCCGCCCGCGACGCCGGCCGGACGGTGCGGGTGGTGCTCCTCGACGTCCCGCCCGAGGAGGCGCGCGACGGGCAGACCGCCCGCGGCCGGTCGCTGTCGGACCGCGCGATGCGGCGGCACGCCACCCGCTGGCCGGAACTGCTCGACGCCGCCGGGGAGGACGCGCTGCGCGTGAGCCGGCCCGACGCCGACCGGCTTGCCCTCGCCCGCGTGCTCGCCGGCTGAGCCGTCCGAGGCGCTGAGCCGGGTCGGCGGGGGCGCCGGTCAGCGGACCGGCGTGCCCTCTGCCGGCAGCTGCGCGATCCCGAGCAGCCGCTCCAGCACCCGGAACCGGTAGGCGGCGCTCAGCAGCCCGAACCAGACGACCAGCGCCGGCAGCACGGTCTGGAACACCGGCTCGGCGGCGTCGGTGAGGCCGAAGTACTCGGTGAACGCCGGGACGAACAACCCCGCGGAGAACGCCAGCACCAGCCCGACCACGAGCAGGGCGGGTCGCCGGTCGCCGTCCGGTCGGGTCCACGACGCGAAGAGCCGGGACGGCGGGCGGAGGAACAGGATCAGCAGGAACGCCGCGTAGGAGACGAACGTCGACAGCGCCGTCTGCGCGCCGATCGTCGCGGCGGCCTCGGTGAACCCGACGTCGTCCGACGACAGGCCGGTGTAGCGCTCGAACGCGTCGACGACGAAGTCCGGCACGCCGTCCGCGTCGGTGAAGCCGTCGAGCAACGTCGTGTAGTGGTGCGCGTAGACGGCGACCCCCGCGGCGGCGGTGACCACCATCGCCGGGACGACGAACCGCCACAGGTTCGTCAGCAGGTGCGGATCCGGCCGGGCGGGCCGCGCCCACGCGGTCAGGAACAGCGTCGGCAGCCCGACGGTCAGCAGGGTGAGGCCCACGTTGGCGGGTGAGTAGGGGAACCCCAGCCCCAGCATCGTGACCGCCAGGATGACCAGCCCCTGCGTGCCGACCCGCACCAGGAACACCTGCATCGAGACGCCGATGCCGCTGATGATCCGCCGGCCCTCGTGCTGGGCGGGCAGCAGCGCCGCCAGCGAGTCGTCGGTCAGCACGATGTCGGCGACGTCGCGGGTGACCGCGCTGCCGCTGCGCATCGCGACCCCGACCTGCGCCCGCTTGAGCGCCCGGGCGTCGTTGACGCCGTCCCCGATCATCGCGACGTACCGGCCCTGCCGGCGCAGGGAGGCGACCAGCCGCTCCTTCTGCTCGGGACCGATGCGGCCGAACACCGACGCACCGCCGACGACGGCGTCCAGGTCGGCGTCGGACAGGCCGTCGAGCCCCGCGCCGCTCACCGGGTCGCCCACCGCGAGGCCGGCCTGCCGGGCCAGTGCCGCGACGGTCGCCGGGTCGTCGCCGGACACCACCTTGAGGTCGACGCCGTCGGCGGCGAACCGCGTGATCGCCTCGGGCACCCCCGGGCGCAGCTCGTCGGCCAGCACCACCAGGCCGAGCGGCTCCAGCTCCGGCAGCCGCGCCCGGCCGGCGTCGTCCCGCAGCGCGGCGCCGGCGTCCACCGCCCGGGCCGCCACGAGCACCCGCAGCCCCTGCCCGGTCCGGGCGGTCACCGCGTCGGTCAGCGGCCGGCCGGTCAGGTGCGGCGCCAGCCGGTCGGGAGCCCCGAGCACGAGCACGCCGTCGCCGGTGCGCAGCGCGCTCCACCGCAGCGACGAGGAGAACGGCACCTCCTCGGCCACCGGCACCGCCTCGCCGGGCAGCGCCGCGGCCAGCGCGGCGCTCGTCAGGTTGGCGGCGGCGACGCTGCGCGCGAAGGAGCCGACCAGGCGCTCGACGTCCGCGGCCGGGAGCGGGCCCACCGGCAGCACCTCGGTCAGGGTCAGCCGCCCCGTCGTCAGCGTGCCGGTCTTGTCGGTGCACACGACGTCGACGTTGCTCACCGACTCCACGGCGTTCACCTGCTGGACGAGCGCCCCCTCGCCGGCGCTGCGCGCCGCCCCGACCGTGTAGGCGACCGCGACCAGGAAGAACAGCCCGTAGGGCACCAGGCCGGACAGGACGGCGGTGGTCTGCACGGTGCGCACCAGGGAGAACCCCTCGAGCGCGGCCTGCGCCAGGATCGTCACGCTCATCAACGCGACCAGGACCATCACCAGCCGGACGACGAACGCGATCCGCCGCTGCAGCGGCGTGGCGTCGGTGCTCACCTGCCGGACGTCGGCGGTCAGCCGGCCGGCGTAGGCGGCGGCGCCGACGTCCCTCGCCAGCTGGTGCCCCTCCCCGCCGACGACGAAGCTGCCCGACAGCAGGTCGTCCCCCGGGCGCTTCAGCAGCGCCTCCGACTCGCCGGTGAGCAGCGACTCGTCGACCTCCAGCAGCCCGCCCCCCACGACCGGTCCGTCGACCACCACCTGGTCCCCGGGCCCCAGGTGGAGCACGTCCCCGCGGACCACCTCGTCGGGGACGACCTCGAGGTCGCGGCCGTCGCGGACCACGGTGACGCGTCCCCGGTTCAGCAGCTGCAGCCGGTCGAGCTTGCGCTTGGCCCGGATCTCCTGGACGGCGCTGATGGCCGCGTTCACCAGGCCCAGCCCGACGCTGGTGAAGGCGTCGCTGTACCGCCCCAGCGCCGGCAGCGCCCCGCCGATGACGAACAGGATGACGTTGAAGAAGGAGAAGACGTTGGTGCGCAGGATCCGCGCGTACCCGCGCGACGAGCCGCGGACGGTGGCGTTGCCCTCCCCGCGACGGCGCCGCTCCCCGGCCTCGGCGGTGCTGAGGCCGGCCGTGGCCGTGGCCTCAACGGGCGCCTGCACGTCCACGCCGTCCCCCTCCGCCGCCGTTGGCCAGGAGTCTTCCCCGCCCCGCGCGGCCGCGCGCTCCGGACCGGGCGGTCCGTCCAGCGAGCTCACCGCCGGCGCCCAGGCACCCGGCAGGCGGGCGGCCGACCGTGGGGTCATGCGACGCCCGTCCTCCCGCCGGCTCTCCCTGCGGGCCCGGCTGCTCTGCGCGTTCCTCGTGCCGCTCGCCGTCGTCCTCGCGGTCGTCGGCGTGGTGGCCACGACGGCGCTGCGCAGCCAGCTCGTCGGGGAGGTCGACACCCGGCTGGACGCGGCTGCCGACCGCTCCTCGCACGCCGACGAGGCGCCGTGGGACGACGACCGCGCCGACGGCGGCCCCGGCTGGCTGCTCGCCCCCGGCCAGGGTGACGGCACCCTGGGCGCCAGCATCACCGACGGCGTCGTCACCGCGGCCGCGGTGATCGAGGCCGACGGGGACGGGCGGGCGCTGACCGGCGCGCAGGCCGCCGCGCTCGCGGACGTCCCGGCCGACGGCGAGCCGCGCACCGTCGACCTCGGCGGCGCCCTCGGCGAGTACCGGGTCGTCGCGAGCAGCGAGGGCGACGGCTCCGTGCTCGTCACCGGCCTGCCGCTGGACCCCGTGCACACCGCGCTGCTGCGCCTGGTCGCCGTCGAGGTCCTCGCCGGGCTGCTCGGGCTGCTCGCCGCGGGCGCGGTCGCGCACCTGGTCATCGGCCGCACGCTGCGGCCGCTGCACCGGGTCGCGGCCACCGCCGGCCGGGTGGCCGAGCTGCCGCTGGCCTCCGGTGAGGTGCGGCTGGCCGACCGGGTGCCGGCGGCCGACACCGACCCGCGCACCGAGGTCGGCCGGGTCGGCGGCGCGCTGAACCGGCTGCTCGACTCGGTGGAGGGCGCGATGGCCGCCCGGCAGACGTCGGAGACCCGGCTGCGGCAGTTCGTCGCCGACGCCAGCCACGAGCTGCGCACCCCGGTGACCTCGATCCGCGGCTACACGGAGCTGCTGCGGCGCACCACCGACCTGCCCGAGGACGCCGACCGGTCGCTGCGCCGGGTGGAGGCCGAGGCGGTGCGGATGTCCGGCCTCGTCGACGACCTGCTCCTGCTCGCCCGCCTGGACGCCGGCCGCGAGATCGTGCCCGGCACCGTCGACCTCACCGCCACCGTGCTCGACGCGGTCAGCGACGCCCACGCCGCCGGGTCCGCGCACCGCTGGCGGGTCGACCTGCCGCCGGCCGCCGTCCTCGTCCCCGGCGACGCCGCCCGGCTGCACCAGGTCCTCACCAACGTGCTGGCCAACGTGCGCACCCACACCCCGCCGGGGACGACGGCGACCACCCGGCTGCGCGCCGAGGACGGCGTCGCGGTGCTCGAGGTGGTCGACGACGGGCCCGGCATCCCCGACGGGCTGCAGGCCGGCGTGTTCGAGCGGTTCGTCCGCGGCGACGCCTCCCGGAACCGGGCCAGCGGCAGCACCGGCCTGGGCCTGGCGATCGTGCAGGCCGTGGTCTCCGCCCACGGCGGCAGCGTCGCGGTCGCCAGCCGGCCGGGGCGCACCGCCGTCACCGTCCGGCTGCCGTGGGCCACGGTCGAGGAGCCCAACGCCGACGACGACGAGGCGGCGACCGAGGAGGCGGTGACCGACGACTCGCCGACCGACGGGGAGCCGGCCGGCGTCCCCGCGCCGGTCGCCGGCTAGCGGGGCAGCCGGTCGGCCAGCAGCTCCGCCAGGTGCAGGCCGCGGCGGCCGGCGAGGTCGTCGAGCTGGGTGCGGCAGGAGAAGCCGTCGGCCAGCACCACGCCGTCGGCCGGCAACGCGTCGACCGCCGGCAGCAGCTGGTGCTCGGCGATCGCGACCGACACGTCGTGGTGGCCCTTCTCCACGCCCCAGTTGCCGGCCAGCCCGCAGCAGCCGCCGAGGCGCTGCACCTGCGCGCCGGCGGCGCGCAGCAGCCGCTCGTCGGTCGTCCAGCCCATCGTGGCGTGGTGGTGGCAGTGCGGCTGGGCGACCACGGGCAGCCCGGTGAGGTCCGGCGCGGTCCAGCCGGGGGTGTCGCGCAGCAGCTCGGCCAGGGTGCGGACGGCCGCGGCGACCTCCTCGGCGCCGGGGACGAGCTCCTTGGCCTCGCCGCGCAGCACCGCGGTGCACGAGGGCTCGAGCCCGACGATCGGCACGCCGGCCGCGGCCAGCGGGGCGAGGGCGGCCACGGTCGGCGCGAGCACCCGGCGGGCGGCGTCGAGCTGGCCGGTGGTGATCCAGGTGAGCCCGCAGCAGGTGTCCGCGCCGGTGACCTGCACCCGGTAGCCGGCGTCCTCGAGCACCGCGACCGCCGCGTGCGCCACCGACGGTGCGAAGTGGTCGGTGAAGGAGTCCACCCACAGCGCGACCGGCGGCCTGTCGTGGGTCGCGGTGTCGTCCCCGCCCACCCGGGCGGCCCACTCGGCGCGGAAGGTGCGCGGCGCGAAGGCCGGCAGCGAGCGGCGCTGGTCCACCCCGGCGGTCCACTTCGCGAGCCGGCCCCCCAGGCGGGAGCGCATGAAGCGGTTGGCCAGCCCCGGGGTGCGCGCGGCCAGGTCCGACCAGAACGGCAGCCGACCCAGGACGTAGTGCGACCGCGGCCGGATGCGCCGGCGGTAGGTCTGGTGCAGCACCTCGGACTTGTAGGCGGCCATGTCCACGCCGGTGGGGCAGTCCCGGGAGCAGCCCTTGCACGACAGGCACAGGTCCAGCGCCTCGTGCACCGCCGGCGAGCGCCAGCCGGTGACCGGGCCGCCGGGGGCGAGCATCTCCTGCAGCACCCGGGCCCGGCCGCGGGTGCTGTCCTTCTCCTCCCGGGTGGCGACGAACGACGGGCACATCACCCCGCCGGAGTCCGACAGGTCGGCCCGGCACTTGCCGACGCCGGTGCAGCGGTGCACGGCGTTGGAGAAGTCGCCGCCGTCGTGCGGGTAGGCCAGCGCCAGGCCGGTGCGCAGCCGGGGGGCGGCGGCGACCCGGATGTCGGCGTCCACCGGCGCGGGGCGGACCAGCACCCCCGGGTTGAGCACGTCGTCGGGGTCGAAGACGGCCTTCACCCGCTCGAACAGGCCGATCACCTTCGACGAGTACATCGACGCGAGCAGCTCGCCGCGGGCCCGGCCGTCGCCGTGCTCGCCGGAGATCGAGCCCCCGTGCCGGGCCACCAGGGCCGCGGCGTCGGTGACGAACGACCGGTAGGCGTCCCGGCCGCGGTCGGGCTCCCGGCCGAACGGGAAGTCGATCCGCACGTGCACGCAGCCGTCGCCGAAGTGGCCGTAGGGGACGCCCTGCAGGGAGTGCTCCCCGAGCAGGGCGTCGAACTCGCGCAGGTAGGAGCCCAGCGACTCGACGGGGACGGCGGCGTCCTCCCAGCCGGCGTGCGCCGGGCGGCCGTCGGAGGTGCGCGCGGCCAGGCCGGCCCCGTCCTCGCGGATCCGCCAGATCGCCGCGGCCTGCGCGACGTCGGTGACCACCAGGGTGTCCACCGCGCCGGCGTCGGCGACCACGCCGCGCGCCTTCGCCTCCACCTCGGCGACCGAGTCGCCGGTCAGCTCCACGATCAGCCAGCCGTTGCCCTTCGGCAGCTCCGGGACGACGGCCGCGGGCACGTCGCGCAGCCGCTGCACGATGCGCTCGTCCAGGCCCTCGACGGCGGTGGGCCCGTGCGCCAGCAGCGGCGGGGTCGCGTCGGCCGCCTCGGCCATCGACGGGTAGCCGAGCACGACCAGGCCGCGGAACGGCGCGTCGGCGACCAGCCGCACGGTCGCGCCGAGCACCACCGCGAGCGTGCCCTCGCTGCCGACCAGCGCCCGGGCGACGTCGAAGCCGCGCTCGGGCAGCAGGTGCTCCAGCGAGTAGCCCGACACCTGCCGGCCGAAGCGGCCCAGCTCGGTGCGGATCGCCGCAAGGTCCCCGGCCACGAGCTCGCGCAGCCGGTCCAGCGTCGGCGACCCGGTTCCCGGTCCGGCGCCGAGGGTCAGCCGCTCCCCGCCGCCGGTCACCACGTCCAGCCCGACCACGTTGTCCGACGTCCGCCCGTAGCCCAGCGCCCGGGAGCCGCAGGCGTTGTTGCCGATCATCCCGCCGACCGTGCAGCGGTTGTGCGTGCTCGGGTCGGGGCCGAAGCGCAGGCCGTGCGGGCGGGCCGCGGCCTGCAGGGCGGCCTGCACGATGCCCGGGTCGATCGTCGCCGTGCGGGCCTCCGGGTCGATCGCCCGCACGCCGTTCAGGTACCGGCTGGTGTCGACGACGACGCCGGGCCCGACCGCGTTCCCGGCGATGGACGTGCCCGCGCCGCGCGCGGTCAGCGGCACGCCGAGGGAGCGGCACACCTCCAGCGCGGCGACCAGCTCGTCGGGGTGCCGCGGGCGGACGACCGCCCGCGGCAGCACCCGGTAGAGCGAGGCGTCGGAGGAGTACAGCGCCCGGGCCAGGCCCGAGTCGTCGACGTCGGACAGTCCGGCTCGCCGCAGGGCCTCCGCCAGCTCGCGGGTCTCGGCGGGGGCGGTCGTGCTCACGGGCCGACCCTACGGCGGCCGCCCGGCGGGCTTCAGCCGAGGGCGCTGGTGTCGTCGTGCCGCTCCTGCGCCCCCGCGACCCGGGACGGTGCGGGCAGCAGCTCCATCGGCGAGGTGCAGTGCCGCAGCAGCCAGCGGTGCAGGCTGTCCAGCGGCCGGTGCAGCAGCCCGCCGTGGCCGGCGGTGAGCAGCAGCAGCGGCGTCGGGCAGGCCGCCATGATCACCCGGCTGCCGGTGGCGCCGGGCAGCGGCACGTGCGACGCGTCGACGCCGGGGTGCCGCTGCCCCCAGGCGGCGGGGTCGGCGGTCCAGCCCGCCCGCTCGCCGCCGGCGTGCAGCACCATCAGCGGCCGGCCCAGCCGGGTCGCCGCCTCGGCGGCCGCCGTCGCGACCGGCTCGTCGTCGGCCGGCTCGCCGAGGCCGAGCACCGCCACGATCGGGCGGTCCGTCCCGGGGGACGTGCGCTGCCGGGGGACGACGACGACCGGCGCGGGGCTGGCGGCGACCACCTTCTGGGCGACCGGGGCGAGCACCATCTCGTCGTTCGCGCCGGTGGTGGAGATCCCCAGCACCACCAGCTGTGCGCCCTCCGCGGCGCGCAGCAGGGCGTCGACCGGCGCGTCGGTGACGACCTCGGTGGTGGTCTCGACGGCGGGCGCGGTGTGCCGGGCGGTCGTGTACGCCGTCCCGGTCAGCTTGCGGGCGGCGCGCAGGTCGGTCCGGCCCCCCGGTTCGGCCGGCCGCAGGTGCGGGGCGGCGTGCACGATGCGCAGCGGCGCCTCTCGCCGGGCGGCCTCCGCCGCCGCCCATCGCACGGCCTCCAGCGCGCACGCGCTGCCGTCGCTGCCGACGACGACGGCGGGCGGGGCGGCGGCCTGTTCGGCGCCGTGGGCAGCGGTCGGGGTCGTCAGGGTCACGTCGCACCTCCGGGCGGTTGCCCCCGTGCCCCTCCAGGGTCCTCCGCCGCCCTGGCCGCGCAACCCTCCCGCGCGGGGGGTCCGCCGCACCGGCACCGACCGGCCACGCGGCCGCCACCGCGCGGTCGCCGGGGCGTCGCCGCGCCGTCGCCGGGGTGCGGCAGTGTGCGCCCATGGGAGCCGACCTCTACGTCGCGGGCACGCCCGCAGCCGTCCCGGGCCGCGCGGGGGACGGCGCCGGGGAACTCGCCGACCGCGTGGTCGGCCGCGCGCACGCCGTGTCCCGCCCCGTGGTCGACGGCCTCGCCGCCGCCGAGTGCGGCGAGCTGGTCACCGCGGTGTCCGACCTCGCCTGGCACCGCGTCGGCGCGGCCGCCCGCTGCCCGGAGTGCAGCCGTATCGCCGGCTGAGCCGGGTGGTCAGGAGCCGGCGCCGACCGGCAGGCAGCGGACGGCGAGGACGGCGACGTCGTCCTCCGCGCGGTCGGGCACCAGCCGGGACAGCAGCCGGTCGCACAGGGCGCCGGGGTCCAGGCCCGGCAGGTCGGCGATCGCGGCTGACACCCGGGTCAGCCCCTCGTCGATGCTGACCCTCCCGGCCTCGACCAGCCCGTCGGTGCACAGCAGCACCGTGTCCCCGGGGCGGACGGTCGCCTCGTGGTCGGTGCGGGTGGCCGGGAACTCGGTGCCGAGCATCCGCTCGGAGGTCGCCTCGAGCAGGCGGGTGCCGCCGTCGGCCTGCAGCAGCAGCGGGGGCAGGTGCCCGGCCGAGGACCAGCGCAGCGTGCGGCTGCCGTCCGCACCGGAGGCCTCCAGCCGGGCGACCAGCGCGGTCGCCAGCGTGCCGACGTGCAGGCCGGCGAGCACCCGGTCCACCCGCACCAGCGTGCCGGCCGGGCTCTCCGGGCGGTCGTAGGCCAGCGTGCGCACCGCGCTGCGCAGCTGGGCCATCGCCGAGGCGGCCTCGACGTTGTGGCCGACGACGTCACCGATGACCAGCAGCGTGGCGCCGTCGGACTGCTCGAAGGCGTCGTACCAGTCGCCGCCGACGAGGGCGTGCGAGCTGGCCGGCCGGTAGCGGACGGCGATGGCCAGCCCGGCCGGCTGCGGCGGCGGGGTGAGCAGGCTGTGCTGCAGGGTCTCGGCGACCTGCAGCTGCCGCTCGTAGAGCCGGGCGTTGTCCAGGGCCAGCGCGGCCCGGCGGGCCACCCGCACCGCCGTGGCGATCTCGACCGGGCCGTGGGGCGGCCGGTCGCCGCCGTTGATCAGCGACAGCACGCCGAAGGCCGCGCCACGCGCCTGCAGCGGCACGAACAGCGACGACCGCGGGTCCAGCCGCCGCCACGCCGCCCGGACCTCGGGGTCGGGCTGGGCGTCGGGCCCGAGGTCGGTGGCGATCTCGGTGATCTGCACCGGCTCGCCCGAGCGCAGCGCGGCGTTCACCGACGCCTGGTCGCGGGGCGCCGTGAGCCGCCGGGAGATGTAGGTCTCGACGTCGCGCAGCAGCTCCGGGTCGGTGTGGGCGAGCGCCGAGCGGGCGGGGGCGCCGTCCTCGCCGAGCACGGTGACCGTGGCCCAGTCGGCCAGCCCGGGGACGACGAGCCGGGCCAGCTGCCCGGCCGCCTCGGTCACGTCGAGGCTGCCGGCCAGCGCGTCCAGCGCCGCGGCCGGCACGGCCGCCCCGTCCCCGTCGGCGCCCAGCCGCACCGCCACCCGGCCGTCGGCGGGCTCGACGGTGACGGTGAGCCGCTCGCCGGTCTCCGGGTGCGCGCCGGACCAGGTGACCGGGTCGCCGGGCGACGCGCCGAGCGCGGCGCTGAGCCGGGCGACGAGCGGGCCGAACCAGTCGGGCGCGTCGCCGTCGGCCGGTGCGCTCACGTGCGGCTCCCCTCTCGTCCGCAGGCCGCTGCGGCAGGGGACCGGAGGGGAAGGGTACGCCTGCCGCCGGGGCGCTCGAGGGCGTCCGGTACGGCCTACGGGACGACGGTCACCGGCCACTCGCCGGCGCGGACCAGGCGCAGCGCGATGCTGCCCGCCACCCGGTGCCCGGGGGAGGTGGAGGCACCCACGACGACGGCGTCGGCCCGCCGTTCGCGGGCCACCGCGGTCAGCTCCCGGTAGGGGTTGCCCACGCGGACGACGAACTCCGCCGGCGGCGCGCCGGGTTCGGCGAGCTGCTCGACCGCCTGCCCCAGCTCGGCCTGCACGGCGTCCTGCACCTGCCGGGCGGAGACGAGCGCCTGCGGGTCCAGACCGGCGCCGAGCGCGGCCGCGGCGGGCACCGGCTCGCGCACGTAGACCAGCACCAGCCCGGCCTGCTGCCGGCGCGCCAGCCCGACGGCGTAGGCGGCGGCCCGCAGCGAGGTGGGGGAGCCGTCGACCCCCGCGACGACGGTGGCGCCGCGCGGGGCCCCGGGCGGGCGGTCGGGGTCCACGCAGCGACCGTAGCCGCGGGGCACGGCGCGAACGGCGCGGACGGCGCGGTCCCCGCCGGCCCGGTCAGCCCGCGGCGGTCGGCCGCAGCACCCGCCCGAGCACCAGGGTGACCAGCCCGGCGGCGACCACGGTGAGCAGGGCCGCCCGCAGGCTCGCGGCGTCGGCGAGCAGGCCCACCAGCGGCGGGCTGACCAGGAACCCGATCCGCAGCAGCCAGTTGACGACGGTCAGCCCGGTGCCCGGCCGCAGCCCGGGCAGCGCGTCGGCCGCGGCGTAGACGGCCGGGACGAGCGTCGCCACCCCGAGACCGGCCAGCGCGAAGCCGGCGAGCGTGAGCGGGACCGACGGCAGCGCCAGGGCCAGCCCGGTGCCGGCCGCGACGAGCGCGCCGCCGCCCCGGGCCACCCGGCGCTGGCCGAACCGGTCGACCACCCGGTCGCCGGTGAGCCGGCCGACGGTCATCGCGGCCGAGAGGGCCACGAAGCCCAGGCCGGCCGCGGCCGCGCCGGCGCCCAGCTCGGTGCGCAGGTACAGCGCGCTCCACGAGGAGCCGGCGTCCTCGACGAAGGCCCCGCAGGCGGCGAGCACGCCCAGCGCGGCCATGCCGCCGACGACCCCCCGCCGCGCCGGCCGGCCCGGGGGGACCGCGCCGCCGCCGGCCGCGTCGTCCCGGTCGGCGTCGTCCGGCCCGGGCAGCATGCGGCGGCCGGCGGCCAGCGCGAGCCCGGCGAAGACGACGGCGGTGGCGCCCAGGTGCGCCGCGAGCGGAACGCCCAGCCCGGCCGCCGCCGCGCCGAGCAGCCCGCCGGTGACCGCGCCGATGCTCCAGACGCCGTGGAAGGAGTTGAGGATCGACCGGCCGTAGCGCCGCTGCACCCGCAGCCCGTGCGCGTTCTGGGCGACGTCCACCACCGCGTCCAGCGCCCCCGCCACCAGCAGCGCCGCCGCCAGCAGGCCCCAGGACGGCGCCACGCCGGCGGCCCAGATCGCCGCGGCCAGCGCCACCAGGCCGGCCGACGCCACCCGCGCCGAGCCGAAGCGGCGCATCAGGGCGGCCGAGGACAGCGCGGCCAGCAGCGCGCCCAGCGGCAGGGCGGCCAGGGCGGCGCCGAGGGAGGAGTTGCTCAGGTCGAGCCGGTCCTTGACCTCGGGCAGCCGCGGCACCAGCGCCGCGTACAGCACGGCGTTGGTGAAGAAGCAGGCGGCGACGGCGGCGCGGGCCGCGCGGACCGGGCGGGGTGGGGCGGACGGCGGGGCGGAGGCCGTCACGAGGCGCGCGCGGGGACGTCGGCGAGGGCCCGCTCCAGGCCGTCCAGGACGAGGTCGAGGCCGAACCCGAACTCGTCGCCGAAGTCGTAGTCGCGCTCCGTCGTCCGCTCGACCATGAACTCGGCCAGGTGCGGGTACGCGCCGTCCGGGAACCGCGCCAGCATCGCCCGGGTCAGCTCCGCGGTCTGCTCCGGGCTCTCGAGGGGCAGCGACCGCTCCTGCAGGGCGAAGCCGTAGACGTAGCTGTCGATCGCGGAGAAGGCGTGCCCGGCCAGGGCGACCGGGAAGCCCGCGCCCCGCAGGCAGCCCAGCACGGCGTCGTGCTGGCGGAGCGTCACCGCGCCCGGCGAGGTGCGCGACTCCAGCAGCCCGATCGCCCAGCGGTGCCGGGTCAGCGCCGCCCGCATCGACTCCGCCCGCCGCTGCATCGCCGCCCGCCAGCGCTCGCCCGGCGCGGGCAGGTCGATCTCGCCGAACACGACGTCCACCATGCCGTCGAGCAGGTCGTCCTTGTTGGCGACGTGGTTGTACAGCGACATCGCCTCCACGCTGAGGGCCTCCCCGAGCCGGCGCATGCTCAGCGCCTCCGCGCCGATGCCGTCGGCCAGCTCGACGGCCGCGGACAGCACCCGCTCCCGGCTCAGGGCGGCGCGCGCCCTGCGTGCCTCCGGCGCCATGCGGTCTCCTCTCCTCGGTCCTTGACGGACCTTACGGCGTAAGTCCAGACTTACGGCGTAAGGAACGGCGCGTTCGAGGAGGGCACCGTGCGAGGACGACGGTCGGTCGTGGCCGAGCAGGGGACGCCGTCGCGGGCGCTGGGCGGGGAGCCCATGCGGTCGGTCGTGCAGGAGCGCTGGGGTCGCGAGCCCGAGGACGTGCTCGCCGTCGCGGAGGTCGGGCGGCCGGCGATCGGGGACGGCGAGGTGCTGGTCCGGGTGCGCGCGGCCAGCGTGGACCGCGGCACGTGGCACGCGATGGCGGGGGAACCGTACGCGATCCGGCTCGCCGGCTTCGGCGTCCGCCGGCCCCGGGCGGCCAACCCGGGGCGGAGCCTGGCGGGCACGGTCGTGGCCGTCGGCCCGGGGGTGACCGGCCTCGGGCCCGGTGACGAGGTCTACGGCGTGGGGGAGGCGGCGCTGGCCGAGTACGCGCGGGCGCGGCCGGCGAAGCTGACCGCCGCCCCGGCCGGCCTGACCGCCGTGCAGGCCGCCGCCGTCCCGGTCTCCGGGCTCACCGCCCTGCAGGCCGTCCGGGACCGGGCGCGCGTGCAGCCGGGGGAGTCGGTGCTGGTGATCGGCGCGTCCGGCGGGGTGGGCAGCTTCGCCGTGCAGCTGGCCAAGGCGGCCGGGGCCCGGGTCACCGGGGTGGCCGGCCCGGCGAAGCTGGACCTGGTCCGGTCGCTGGGCGCCGACGCGGTCGTCGACCACAGCCGCGAGGAGTTCCTGGACGGCCGGCGCCGGTACGACGTCGTGCTCGACACCGGCGGCAACCGCCGGCTGACCGACCTGCGCCGCGCCCTGACCGCGCGGGGGCGGCTGGTCATCGTCGGCGGCGAGGACGCCGGCCGCTGGCTCGGGATCCGTCGCCAGCTGCGGGCGCAGCTGCTCTCCCCGTTCACCCGCCAGCGGCTGGGCACGTTCATCGCCTCCGAGGACGCCGCCGACCTGGCGGTGCTGCGCGGGCACCTCGAGGCCGGGCGGGTCACCCCGGCCGTCGACCGGGTGTTCCCGCTGGAGCAGACCGCCGCGGCGCTGCGGCACCTGCTCGACGGCGCGGCCCGCGGCAAGGTGGTCGTCGCGGTCGCTCCCGGCGGCGACGACGGACCGGGCGGGGAGATCTAGCATCGCGGCCGTGCGCCGGCCCTTCCTCCTCCTGGCCACCCGCGCCGAGGACGCCGCCGCCGACGACGAGTACGCCGCCTTCCTCCGCGTCACCGGGCTGACCGAGTCGCAGCTGCGGCGGGTGCGCCTGGAGGCCGCGCCGATGCCCGACGTGGACCTCGACGACTACGCCGGGATCCTGGTCGGCGGCAGCCCGTTCACCTCCAGCGACCCGGACGCGCAGAAGTCGGCGGTGCAGCGGCGGGTCGAGGCCGAGCTGGCCGCGCTGCTGGACCGGGTGGTCCCGGCCGACAAGCCGTTCTTCGGCGCCTGCTACGGCGTCGGGACCCTCGGCGTGCACCAGGGCGGCGTCGTCGACCGCACGTACGGCGAGCCCGTGTCGTGCGTGCCGATCGCGCTGACCCCGGCCGGGCGGGCCGACCCCGTGCTGGCCGGGATGCCCGAGGTCTTCGACGCCCTCGTCGGGCACAAGGAGGCCTGCCGGGTGCTGCCGTCGTCGGCGGTGCTGCTGGCCAGCTCGCCGGCCTGCCCCGTGCAGATGTTCCGCGTCGGCCGCAACGTCTACGCCACCCAGTTCCACCCCGAGCTGGACGTGGCCGGCATCGTGACCCGCGCCCGGGTCTACCAGCACGCGGGGTACTTCCCGCCGGCCGAGCTCGAGGAGCTCGTCGCCCGCATCTCGACCGCGGTGGTCACCGAGCCGGGCCGGATGCTCGCGACCTTCGTCGACCGCTACCGCTGACCGGCGCCCCGGCGCGTGCCCTAGCGTGACCGGGGGCTGGAGCGGCGGCGGGAGGACCACGGGGCATGGCCGGGACCGACAGCCGCGCGCTGGTGCTCGAGGGCGGCGGCATCGCCGGCGCCGCGGTGCTCGACGAGGCGCGGGGGCTCCGGGCGTGACCGCGGTGGCGGCCGGCCCGGCGCCGCAGCGGGTGGACGCCGAGGTCCTCGGCACCCCCGTGTCGGTGCTGGTCGCGCACGCGGAGCGGCCGCGGGGCGTCGTCTACGCCCTGCACGGCGGCGGCTCGGGCAAGGAGTACTTCGACCACCCGCTGGAGCCCGGGCTGTCGCTGCTGCGGCTGGGCCCGGCCCTGGGCTGGACCGTCGTCGCGCCCGACCGCCCCGGCTACGTCCCCGGTGACGGCGCGTCCGCGATGCCGCCGCAGCGGCGGACCGACCTGCTGTACGCCGTCCTGGACACCGTCCTCGACGGCCGCGACCGCGGGGGCGGCGTGCTGCTGCTGGCCCACTCGATGGGCTGCATCTCCGCGATCCGGATGGCGGCCGACCGGCGCGCGCGCGACCTGCTCGGCCTGGAGTTCTCCGGCACCGGGCTGCACCGGTCGCCGGCCGCCTCCGCGGTCATGTCGCCGGGGGACGGCCGGCCCGACGGCACCGAGCTCGGCCGGCTGATCTGGGGGCACGAGGAGCTCTACCCGCCGGGCAGCCGCCGCGCGGTGCGGCCGGCGACGGCCGGCGCGCTCAGCGAGGGGACCGACATCGGCGGCTGGGGTGAGGAGCTGCCCCGGCTGGCTCCGCGCGTGCGCGTGCCCACCCGCTACGTCCTGGCCGAGCACGAGGCCTGGTGGTCGCCGGGGCGGGCGGCGCTCGCCGAGGTGGCGGCCCTGTTCACCGCGGCGCCCGTCGTGGAGACGGCGATCGAGCCCGGCGCCGGCCACAACATCAGCCTCGGCCGGACGGCGCGCGCCTACCACCTGCGCGTGCTGGCCTTCGGCGAGCAGTGCCTCGCCGGCCGCGCCGGCGGGGCCTCCTGAGCCGCGCGCGCGACCCGGCTCAGCGGTGGGCCAGCACCTCGTCGAGGTGGACCAGCGGATCGGCCGAGACCTGGTCGGCGAAGTCGCTGAGCCAGATCCGGAAAGACGCCAGCAGCCGGGCCACGTCGACCCGCATGCGCCAGTCCGGGGTCGCGCCGCCGCGGCGCGTGGCGAGGAAGCCGGCGATCCGCAGTTCGTGGTCCTCCAGCGACATCCACGGCGAGGTGCGGACCTCCTCCGCGTTGCGCACCAGCCGGAAGAGCAGGGCCATCGACCCCTCCTCGGCCACGATGCGCTCGCCGACCTCGCGCAGCCCGCGGCGCAGCACCTCGATGTCGTCGACGCCCAGCGGGGCGGTGGTGATGGTCTCGATGAGCCGGTCGGCGAGGTCCTGCACCGGGGCGGCGAGGACGTCGACCTTCGACGGGAAGTAGCGGAAGAAGGTGCGTGGGGCGATCGCCGCCGCCGCGCAGATGTCGGCGACGGTCACCTTGTCGTAGCCGTGCTCGGCGAACAGCGCCAGCGCGGCGTCCACCGTCGCCGCCCGCGCGTGCGCGCGCTTGCGCTCCCGCAGTCCCTCCATGGCCGCTCACCTCGTCGTGCTCGACCGGCGTCCGCCGGATCCTGTCGAAGGTCGTCGAAATCTGGCATGGTCTGCCGTGTGGCAGAGACTGCCACTTAGAAGTGGAACCGCGCCCGACCGGAGGACCCCCGATGCCCGCGACCCCCGTGCCGCCGCGCCGGGGAGCGGCGGTGGTGGACGGGGACGCGGGCGGGGGGCCGCCGCCCCCCGCCCGCCCCCCCCCCCCCCCGCCGCGCGG